>JAGCVK010000077.1 GCA_017962415.1 Treponema sp.
ATCTTGCTTCCGGCACGCCTTATATTCTAAACCCAATCCCTGCAAGATTTTTCTTTATCTCTTCTTCGAGCTCGTGGCTCTTTGCGAACATTCCGCCAAGTTCGGTGGTCAGGCGTTTCATTTTATCATCAAAAGGTTCGTTGTCCTCTTCTTTTTCTTCTATGCCAACGTAGCGGCCGGGGGTGAGGATGTAATCCTGGTCGGCAATTTGTTTTGTGGTGGCAACTGCGCAGAAACCTTTTACATCTTCAAGTGTGCCGTTCTGGAATGCGGTGAAGGTGTCGGCTAAGCGGGCGATGTCTTCTTCGGAAAAGTCGCGGTGCTTGCGGTATACCATGTGGCCCATGTTGCGGGCGTCTATAAAGAGGGTTTTACCTGTCTGTTTTTTGCCGCGGGTGATGAACCAGAGAGTTACCGGAATTGTTACGCTGTAGAAAAGCTGAGTTGGCAGGGCGACGATTCCTTCTATTAAATCTGCTTCGATTATCTTTTTGCGGATTTCTCCTTCGCCGCTTGTCTGGGTACTGAGTGCGCCGTTTGCAAGGACAAGGCCGATTTTTCCGTTCGGCGCAAGGTGATAAATCATGTGTTCAATCCAGGCGTAGTTGGCGTTGCCTGCCGGTGGAAGTCCGTATACCCAGCGTGGGTCGTTCTGTAATTTGTCTTGGCCCCAGTTGGAAAGATTGAACGGTGGATTTGCCATGATAAAGTCGAACTTCTGGTTTGCGTGCAGGTCGTGGAAGAAGGTGTCTTCGTGATGTTCGCCAAAATTTGCGTCAATTCCGCGGATTGCCATGTTCATTTTGGCCATTTTCCAGGTGTCGGCGTTTGCTTCCTGACCGAATACGGAAATGTTGCTTCTGTTTCCGGCGTGTTCCTGTATGAACTTTACTGACTGTACGAACATTCCTCCTGAACCGCAGCATGGATCGTAAACGCGTTTGCCTTCTGTTGGCTTTAAGATGCTTACGATTGTTTTTACTACGCTGGCTGGGGTGTAGAATTCGCCGCCTTTTACTCCTTCGTAGCTTGCAAACTGTGCGATACAGTATTCGTAGGTTCGGCCGAGCAGGTCTTTGCTTGCTTCGGTGTCGCTCATGTCCATATTGGTGAATACGTCTACTACGTTTCCAAGAACGCGTTTGTCTAGTTCCGGACTGGCATAGTTTTTTGGGAGTACGCCTTTTAAGCTTTTGTTGTCGGCTTCTATGGCGAGCATGGCTTTGTCTAAGATTGTGCCGATTTCCGGTGTATGGGCTGCCTTTGCAATTTCTGACCAGCGGGCTTCTGGAGGGACGAAGAAGATGTTGTCTGCTAAGTATGCGTCTTGCTCGTCTTCGAAGCCGTCGCCTTCTGAAACCAGTTCTGCGTATTTTTTTTCAAATGCGGTTGAAATGTATTTTAAGAAGATAAGTCCTGTAAAGATTTTTCGGTAATCTGCAGCGGGAATGTGTCCCCAAAGTTCGCAGGCTGCGTCCCAAATCTGCTGTTCAAAGCCGATAACGGCGGTACTACTCTTGGTTGATTTCTTTTTTGCCATATATTGATTATAGCACGATAATTTTGAATCTGCTATAATCAACCAATTCTAAAAACTGTCATCTTCCCCAAAAAAAAACTGATTCAAACAAAATATCTCGTCCAGCTGATTCCTCTAACTAATTCATACTAACAGCTTCACTCAAACTGCAGCAAACTAAATCATCAATCTGAATAATTCATATTCTACAAGTCTTTTTTTTTTGATATAATTCTCTGTTGCGATGAATTATGAAAACCCATTGATTGTTCAGGGCGACCGTTCGCTTCTGCTTGATGTACATGCGCCGTTGGCCGAAGAATGCCGAAATGCGCTCATTCCGTTTGCTGAACTCGAAAAATCACCTGAACATCTTCACACATACAGACTCACTCCGCTTTCGCTTTGGAACGCTGCCAGCGCAGGTTTTTCTGCTGAAGATGCAGACGCTGTTTTGCAAAAGTTTGCACGCTACGATGTACCTCAATCGGTAACTGCCTGGATAAAAGAAACCGCCAGCCGTTTTGGCAAAATCAAATTGATTTCTGGGCCAGATATTGAAGTTCCTGTAAAAGAAGGAAGTGCCGAAAAAATCACCGAGCACTTTTTATATCTTGTTGCCGACTCGCTTCCAATTTTTAAAGAAATTGCAGCAAATCATTCAGTAAAAAAAATGCTCACTTCTACTTTAGAAGATAGCGGCGCGCCCGAACATTCTTTTTTACTCAGACTTACAGATCGCGGAACAATCAAGCAGCTTTTGCTGCAAGCAGGCTGGCCAGTTAAAGATGAAGTTGCCTTAGCCGACGGCGAACCGCTTGAAGTTTCGCTCCGTGAAACAACTTCGAGTGGCCGCAAACTTGAAATCAGAGAATATCAAAAAGGCGCGGCCCGAGCTCTTGTTGGCGACAAAGGACCAGGAACTGGCTTTGGAACAATTGTACTTCCTTGTGGAGCTGGAAAAACCGTTGTTGGAATGACAATTATGGATATGCTCAAAACTTCCACATTGATTATTACAACAAATATTTCTGCCGTTCACCAATGGATTGACGAGCTGCTCGATAAAACAAATCTCACAGCAGATCAGATTGCCGAATATTCAGGCGAATCAAAAACCATAAAACAGGTAACCGTAGCAACATATCAAGTGCTCACCTGGCGGCCGGACAAAGAAGGCCCGTATCCACATTTTTCGATTTTCCACGAGCGACCTTGGGGCTTAATAATTTACGATGAAGTTCATATGCTTCCAGCGCCGGTTTTCCGCGTTGTTGCAGAACTTCAGGCCGTGCGCCGCGTTGGACTCACCGCAACCCTTGTTCGCGAAGACGGTTGTGAAGGTTACGTTTTTAGTCTTGTTGGCCCAAAACGCTACGATGTTCCTTGGAAAGAGCTGGAACGCGACCGCTGGATTGCAACTGCAGAATGTGTTGAAGTTAGAATCGACCTTCCAACAGCGCAGGAAATTGATTACGCCGTAGCTGGAGTTAGAGAAAAACACAAAATTGCAAGTATGAATCCAGATAAACTTGCTGTAGTAAAACAAATTATAGACCGCTACCCAGAAGATAAAATTCTTGTAATCGGCCAATATTTGAATCAGCTTGATGAAATCACAAAAGAACTAGGCTGCCCGATTATCACCGGAAAAACGCCAAACGCCGAGCGCGATAAAATCTACACAGATTTTCGCGAAGGAAAAATCCGCGTGCTTGTAGTTTCAAAAGTTGCAAATTTTGCAATTGACCTTCCAGACGCTTCGCTTGCAATTCAAGTAAGCGGAACTTTTGGCAGCCGCCAGGAAGAAGCACAGCGACTTGGCCGAATTTTGCGCCCAAAAGAAAGGAAATCGCGCTTTTTTACTTTGATTACACGCAACACCGTAGAAGAAGAATTTGGCTCAAACCGCCAGAAATTCCTTGCCGAGCAAGGTTACGCTTACAAAATTATTCGCTACGACGGGGAGTTAAATCTCGATGATTGATAACGGAATTTCACGCTGGCAGGAAGCAATTTCTTCTTTGCCAGACAAGCAGTTTTTCAACACAATGCGGCTCTATCTTGGCGAAATCAAAACGCCGTACAATAAACAGCGCTTAACCGAACAACTCGCAAGTTTTATCCGCAAACCAGAAAATCTTACAAATATCATAACTTTGCTGGATTCTTTTGATGTTGAAATTTTAACCGCTCTTTCTTTGATTCCAAAAGCTTCTCAAGAAACGCTCGTTCAGTTTTTTAGCGGAACTTTTTCAATGACAGAACTTTACGCTGAAATAATCAATTTAACCGAACGCCTTTTGATTTATAAAGACAAAGATGAAATTTCGGGCAAAGAATTTCTTACAATAAATCCGCTTATAAAAGAAAATCTTTTGCCCTATCTTGATTCAAAACTGATTTTCCCAGATTTTAAGGCAGAAATTCTTTCGATAGAAGATGTTTTTACAATTTCGCCAAATCTTATTGCAGCTTTTATTTCTTACATAAAAATTCGCGGAATTTCGTGCAAATCAGACGGAGCAATCAAAAAAAATGATAAAACGCGTCTTGCAGAAATCTTTCCGGGAAAAGAAAAATTTGTTCAGCATTTAATGGCAGCTTTTGTAAACCTTTCGCTAGTAACAGAAAATGAAAAAGGCTTTCAGCTTGATACTCAGCGAGCAAAAGCCTTTGCCGCATTAAACGAATCGCAACAATACGCGCTTTTATGCGCCGCAGCCGTTTCTCGCTTTAGCCGCGACGGACTTAAAAAAGAAGCACAACTTTTATTAGATTGCATTACTTCAATTCCAGAAAATGGATTTTCGCGCGCAGCAATTTTGCGGCTCGCCTTTCTTGCAGGAACTTACACAGAAGACGGAAGCGCCGTTGCAAAAAAAAGCCGCTTTAGTCAGATTCTTGAAGCAGCGCGCCAGGAAAATTCCGCAGAGCCAGAACAAAACGCCGAACTTTTAGACCGTATGATTGACTGCGCAATTGAGTTTGGACTTTTACAAAAAATCGGAAAAACCGCACAAAATCAAGAACTTTATAAAGGCGCAGATTTTTCGCATTCAACAAATGTTAGCCCAGAAAGTACAATGGTTCCAAAAGTGCTCAATATTGATTCAACCTTTACCGTTACACTTTTGCCAGGACTTTCGCTTTGTCAACTTTTGCCGCTCACAGATTTTATGATGATTAAAAAATGCGGCGTTGTAACAGAATACGAAATTACAAGACAATCAGTTTCAAGCGGTTTTGACGCCGGCTGGAATCCAGATTCAATTTTTGAATGCATTTCAAATTATACAAATTATCAGATTCCGCAAAATCTGAAAATCAATATTTCAGACTGGTACAATTCGTATTCTTCTGCAATGCTTTACCACGGCTATATTTTAAAAGTTCGCGAAAATAATATTTCGCTTGCCGAAAATAATCCTAAAATCAAAAAATACATAAAAGAAAAACTTGCAGAAGGAATTTATCTTTTGAATATTCCAGCAGGTTCTTCAATTTCTGATTTTATTTCTGAAAGCTCGCTCGAATTTATGGGCAGCGTAAAAACTTCAGATTCAAAATCCGAATTTACAAGTTTTCCGCTTTTACGAAATGGCCGCAAAATAGGAATTAACAAGAACTCACAAACAGACACAATTTGCAAAATCAAAAAAACTTCGGTTTCGCAAGCTGGCGAGCTGCTTAAAAATTTGCAGGCCATTCTTGATTCTCAGCAAATGGAAGCGCAGCAAAAAGAAAGCCTTGCACATAGAATTTCAAGCCGACTGATTCTTTCAGAAAATCAGTTAAAAAACGCCGCAATTAGAAACGAAATTTTAGAAGCCGACGGAATGGATTTTTCAGGAAAAGTTCATCTGACAGAAGCTGCCATAAAAGATGAAGATTTAATGGAAATCCAAATGCCTTGCGCAGACGGAACCGGCTTTTTTACAATTGTTGGTCACCCGCTTGGCCTTTCAAGGCAGCCTGGCGAAGCCGTTATGCGCTTTGAAGTTGAACCCACAAAAGAAATTCAGAATTTGCTTGTAAGCAGAATTACGCATTTGCGGCGGCTGCGATTTTAGATTTTATTTATATTTTTAATTGAACAAATCAAAGTGAATAAGGAATTACAAATGGAACTTTACTTAGTAAGACACGGAACAACAGATTGGAATGCCGAAAAAAAATTTCAAGGCGCGTGCGATATTGAATTAAACGAAAATGGCCGAATTCTTGCCGCAGAACTTGGCTGCCGTTTAGACAAAAATCAAATTGATTTTGACAGCATTTATTCTTCTCCGCTGATTCGCGCTTACGAAACCGCTTGCCTTATTCGCGGACACAAAACTTACCCAATTATCAAAAACGAACTGCTTACAGAAATCAGTTTTGGCGAGCTTGAAGGAATTCCTTATAGCGAATGGATAAACACCGAAGAACCGCGAAAATATTTTTTTACAGAGCCGGCAAAATATGTTCCGCCAAAAAATGGCGAAACACTTGATTCAGTTTGCGAACGCACAAAAAAATTTGTTCAAACCGTGATTGAGCCGCTTCAAAAATCAAAACCAGATTCGCGCATTATGATTGTTGCGCACGGTGCACTTCTTGCTGGAATGATGTGCTACTTAGATGAACACGGAATTGAAAATTATTGGGGAAACGGCCTCAAAGGTAACTGCGAAGAAACAATTTACCAATACGACGGCAAAAAATGGACAAAAACTTCAAAAGAAGAAGTTCGCGAAAATCCTTATGAAAAAGGCCGCACAACAGCATAAAAAAAGGACGCAAAAATGATTTTGAATAAATCTGATAAAAATTCAATTGAAAAAACCGCAGAGTTTCTTTGCAACGGGAAAATTGCAATAATTCCAACCGACACAGTTTACGGTTTTAGCGGAATTGTAGATTTAAAATCTGCTAAAACTCAATTTGAAACAGATTCAAAAATTCGCGCAATAAAAGGCCGCGCAGAAACAAAACCTTTAATTCAGCTGATTGCCCGGCCAGAAGACCTGAAACTTTATACAGAGGACGAAATCCCGCAAAATCTGCTAAAAAAGTGGCCGGGCGCCCTCACGATAATTGTCCACACAAAACACGAATCGCCGCTTGCTCCAAATGCCGCGCTTCCTACAATCGCCTTTCGTTGTCCCGGAGATGAATGGCTTCGCCAGGTAATTGCAAAATGCGGCGCGCCAATTTTCAGCACAAGTGTAAACCGCAGCGGCCAGCCAGTTTTAGACACAACACAAGCCATTCAATCAGAATTTTCAAAAGAAGCAGATTTAATTGTTCTCGACGGTGACAAAAAAAACGCGCTTCCTTCTACTTTGGTTTCAATTGAAAACGGAAACATCAAAATTCTAAGACAAGGCGCTGTAAAACTGTAAATCACAAAATCAAAAAAAACGCGCAACAGCCGTAAATCAACAAAGTTTATTTTTCTTTTTTAAAGAAGATTTTGGCTGCATTTTTTTTTGCTTTTTGTTTTTGTTCGTACATATAATCATCAGCCTGGCTAATATAATCATTTAGGCTAAAATCTAAAGCCGGATCCGTTAAAACATAACCGCAACTTGTGCTAAGCGGATAAGAAAGCCGCATTGAGCTAACCTGTTTTTCAAGATTTATTTGTATGCGCTCGATATATTCTTCTACAAGTTCTTTATCGTTACAAACTCCAAGCGCAATAAATTCATCGCCGCCATAGCGAATGCCAATCCACTTGTCTGGCATTTCCGAAAGAAGAGCCGAAGCAACCGTGCGAATTGCAAGATCGCCCTGAAGATGTCCAAAATTGTCATTAATATACTTCATCTGATTTATATCAGTAAAAACTACCGCGCAACTTTTTTTTGCTTTGTGAGCCTTTTCCATAAGAGGAACGCCATTACTTTCCATTCCCAAACGATTATTCAAACCGGTAAGCTGATCCGTATTAGAAATATTTCGCAGAACTTTATTCATTTCTTCAAGCCGGCTGTTTTTTCTAAACTGCTCAATGTTATAATTCATCTGCGACATATAATGATTTAAAGTTGTATCTTTTATTTGCTGCATTGCATCTTTTAAAACAACATAGCCAAACATAAGATCTTCAAAATGCAATGGCGTAAAAACATAAACACAAGGCGTTTTCTTTTTTTTATAACCCGGAATCAGTTTAACACGCTTAAATTCACCTTCATATTTTGCTTTGCCGTCTTTTACAGAAACAAGGCAGTTCATTGTTTCAGAATATTTTTTTTGAACCTGAAACGAAGAACTTATCAAATTTCTTCTGGCTTTTGAATCCAAAACAAAATAAAAATCATTTTGATTCAGCGGCTTATTGTTTGAATAAAATTTAAGTACATTTTCGGCCAGTTGTTTATAATTAGAAGCATTAAAAATTGTACCTGTCATTTCAACTTCCTGGCCTTGAAAAACAAGCCATTCCATTTCTTTTGTAAATGAAGTGATACAAAATTCATGGCGAACAGTTTCTGCTTCGTTTTCTTTTTTACAACCACAACTTTCGTTTTGCACAAATTTTGAAGAAACAACTACTTTTTCAGATTTTTCAGTTCCATTAATTTTTTCGAGGAGTTGCCACGCTGCAATATAGCCAAGTTTTTCATAATCCTGATAAACAGTTGTAATAGAAGGATAAAAAGTTTCTGCAAAAGAAATTTTATCAAAACCAGTAACAATAAAATCTTTTGGAACAGAATAACCAAGTTTTTTCAAGCCAACACAAACTGCAATTGCAATATAATCATTTGCGCAAATAAAAGAATCAGGCGGATTTGGCCGTTTTGCAAACTCAATTGCCAGTTCAAGACTTTTTATATATTCCCAGTCTGTGTAAACAATATTTTCAGGATTTAAGTTAAGCCCGTTTTTTTCGAGCGCTTCTTTAGTTGCTTGAATTCGTTCATTTGAATCTGGGTGAACTCGAGTGCCGGCAAAAAACGCAGGATTTTTTATGTGATGTTCTTTTACAAGATGATTTATAAGCTCATACATACCTTTATAGTTATCAATTCCTACAAGGCTAAGCCCTTCCATTGGAAGCCCAACGCTTACACCACAAACATTATTTTCCACAAGTTTTTTGGCGATTTTTCGCGGCGGCTCATCGGAATTCAGCATATTTGAAAAAATAATCGCGCCATCAAAATCTGTGTAATCGGGTAAATCAAAAATAGCATCTTCGCCACGCAAAGCACTTTCCGGCTGATTATAAGCGGCGAAACTGAGAAACATAAAAATATCGATGTTTAATTTATCCGTAACAGACCTGATTCCTTTTAGCGCCTGTTCAATGGCTAAATTATTCCATCCGTTTGCAAATACAGCTATTCTTCTCTTCATACTCCGATACTTAATTATAACATAATTTTTTATTTTCTGCGAACTGCAAAGCGTTTTTCAGAAACAACCGGCTTTTTTTCCTGGAGAATTTTGTATTTTTTGTAAAGTTCAGCCTGCGCTTGAAATGCTTCGTCTTTTTTATCGCGCGAAACAGGTTCCCAGCTTCCATTTTGCAAAAGTTCCATTGCTTTTGTATTATCGGCAAAATAAGAATCAAGAATTGATTTAACGTCGGCAAAAGCATTTTGGTCTAAAATTGGAAACATAAGTTCAATGCGGCGGTCTAGGTTGCGATTCATCCAATCGGCACTTGAACAATAAAGTTCTGGCGTTCCGCCGTTTTGAAAGTAGAAAATGCGCGAATGCTCAAGATAGCGGTCTACAATAGATATAACTTTGATATTTTCGCTAAGCCCTTTTACACCAGGAACAAGCATACAAATTCCGCGAATATTAAGAAGAACTTTTACGCCGGCCTGGCTTGCTTTGTACAAAGCAGAAATTACTTCTTCGTGCGTAAGGGCGTTCATTTTTGCAATAATAAGGCCGGGATTTTCAGGCCGGCTTCGTTCAATTTCACGGTTAATCATAGCAATTAAACGAGATTTTATTGTTACCGGCGCCATAGAAAGGCACGACATATTTTGCAAAGTTGAATAGCCAGTTACAAGATTAAAGAAAAGCGTTGCATCATTTGCAATTTGCGGATTTGCCGTAAAAAGCGAAATATCAGAATAGATTTTTGCCGTTTTCGTATTATAATTTCCGGTTGCAAGATGAACATAGCGGCGAATCGTGTCACTTTCGCGGCGAATTACCATTAAGATTTTTGCATGAACTTTGAGATTCACAAGTCCGTAAATTACAGTTACGCCTGCCTGCTCAAGCTCGTTCGCCCACGCAATATTGCGCTCTTCATCAAAACGCGCTTTTAATTCAACGAGAACCACAACTTGCTTGCCGCGCTGCGCCGCTCGCTCCAAAGCGTCAATAATTGGCGAATCGCGGCCAGTACGATACAAGGTCATTTTTATAGCAAGCACATCATCGTCATCAGCCGCGTCCGAAAGAAATTTTACAACCGGATCGTAGCTTTCGTAAGGAACATGCAAAATTTTATCGTGCAATTTTAAAGTGTCCCAATAAGGCTCTTCTTCTGGTAAATCAACCGGATAAAAATGTTCCCACTTTTCAAAACAAAGCGCACCGCTTTCGTCGGCATCGCGAAGTTCCATTAAATCAGCAGGATTTATAATCTGATTTACGCAATAAACATCATCTTGCGAAAGTTCAAGCTTTTCCATTAAAAAGCTTTGAATTTTTTGACTGGAAGAATTACAAGTCATTTGAACTGGAAACGAAGATTTTCTCTGAATCAAAACATCTTCCATTGCGCTTATAAAATTTTTTCCGGCATCTTCATCAACTGCAAAATCAGCGTCGCGGGTAACTTTAAACAAAAGCGTTTCTTCAACTTCAAAACCTGGAAAAAGTTTTGTTCCAAAAGCGGTTACAACATCTTGCAAAAGCGCAAACTGTCTTCCTCGCGAAGCACTTGCCGAGCCCGAGCCCGAAAGCCAGTAAATATTTGGAATTCCTTCTGGAATTTCAACAAAGGCAATTCGCGGCATTTTATCGCTGCCTTTAAATTCTTTTGGGCCAACTTTGATTCCAGCAATCGGTTTTAAAAGAAAAGCTGCATAAGTTGTAAGATTTTTGATATGCGGAAACGCTTCCATATCTGTTCTAAGCGGCGTCAAAAGTGGAAAAATCTGTGAATTAAAAACACCGCTAAGATATTCAATTTGCGCCGGCGTATACTGAATTGGCGTAATATAAACAAAACCTTTTTCGGCAAGCGAAGGCAAAATATCTGTCATAAGACATTCCTGCTGCGAACGAACAATCTGATGAGCACGCGCAGAAATGGAAGTTAAAATCATTTGCGGCGAAAGTCCCGAAGCGTCCATTTGATTTGAATTTTCCATAAGCAACCGTTTTACCGAAGCAACACGAACCTGAAAAAATTCATCAAAATTTGAAGTAACAATAGAAAGAAACTGAAGCCTTTCCAAAAGCGGAAGTTCTTTATTCAATCCCTGAAATAAAACGCGGGCATTAAATTCAAGCCAGCTTAATTCGCGATTAAAAAAACGGCCTTTCATAAACTTCTCTCCTTTGGCAGCAGCTACAACAAAATCACTTTATAACCAAAAACTGATTCAAACATACCAGATTTTTCGCTAAGCGCAATTTTTTCCAAAACTGTATTTTTTGATGTTTTTGTATGAATCACAAGTGAATTTTGCTGAATCTTAATTGAAAAATCGTTGAACTTTTGAATATGCCCGCGATCAAGAGCATCTGCAATTCGCAAAATTGCAGTAAGTTTTAAAATTGTCATACGATCTGAGCGCGGAAGCATAAGAAAGCTGTCTTCGTCTTGCGGAACTGATTTTCCTTTGTGATACTTTGCGATTTCAGCAACAATCGTATTGTCTTTTCGCGAAAGTCCAAAAATTTCAGAATTGCGAATTATATAAGAACTGTGAATATTGTGATTATCATAACGAATAAAAGCGCCAATATCGTGCAAAATCGCCGCTGTTTCCAAAAGCGTGCGAATATGTTCGCTAAAACCAAGTTCGTTTTTCAGCGTATCGTAAATGCGAATCGCAATCATTCGCACGCATTCGGCATGACTTTCATCACCATGATATTTTCTAAGCAAATTTCGCGCCGAAGCGGTAATCTGCATATTAAATTCTTTTTGAAGCTCTTCATTTTCGTTTGAATGCTGACTTAACAAAAGTCCGTTTCTAATATTTGTTTCAGGCGCCAAAAGTTTTTCTGCCTTTGTAAGATGTAAAAAAAGATTGTAAATAAGAAGGCTAACCTGAAGCGTTTCGGCTTCGCTGTAAGAAATTTTAAAACGCGCAACACATTCGTCTATGCTATAATCTTGAATCTCTTTTACAAAATCAGAAAAATCCTTTTTATCAATTTCCCAAAGGAACGTTGAAATTGGCCGGCCAACATGCAAAGCCGCAAGCGTAATATCCTGGCCAACGGCAATAAACTGGCGAACATCGCTCAAATTAAGTTCACTTTCGAGCGAACCTTTTGTGTTGTAAATTGATTCCTGAACATAACGCTGAATATCGTTGTACGAACTTGCCTGACTTCTCATCTGCTGGTCAATTCTAACCGTTCCAAGCCTTAAACTGTGAACGCCGGCCATTTTTCCATCAGACATCATCATAATTTCAGAAGTGCTTCCGCCAACCACAAGAATTACCGTGTCTTTATTCTTAAAATCAGGCGTTTCATTTTTGATACAATCAGAAACCGCAAGATACATTAGTTTATTTTCTTCGATTCCGTCGATAATCCGCACATGAAATCCCGCTTGAACTAAAATTCTGTCCATAATCGGATCGCAGTTTTTAGCATCGCGAAAGGCGCTTAAAGCAAAACAAGTACATTGCGACGGACTAAGTCCCCAGCCTGCAAGCTGCTCGCGGTAACGAATGAGAATTTGAATCAGTTGATTTTGAGTGTCCTGGCTGATTACGCCGCTCGTAAAAACATCTTTTCCAAGCGGAAGCGGCTTTTCAGAACGGTCGAGAACGTTTTGTTTGCCGTCGCTTGAAAATTCGGCTACAAGGAGACGAACCCCTGTCGAACCTATTTCAATTACTGATTCCGGGGTTGCCATAGCAGTCTCCTATTTAAGCCACATTAGAGCTTATCTATAAGCATTGAACATTTACCGCTTGGAATCGGTAAAGTCTTTTTCTTTTGATCAAGAATGTTGATTGTAAAGTAATAGAGCTTTTCGCTTTCCATCTGGATTTCCCAGCCGCGCGAACTCTTGTTCGACAGGATTGTGATGAGGTTGCGCTTAAGCGAAAGGTTTTCTATTCCCATTATTTCAAGGTTCGGAATAATCCAATCTACAGTCTTGCGAGGAAGGCTTATAGAAAGTCCGATTACATTTTCAATCATAAGAGCAATAGTAGAAAGGCCAGCTGTAAGAAGGTAGCGCGAACGAGCATAATCTTTTTTGTTCATTTTTGCTTTACCTTCTTTATTTGGAAGATATGCTTCAAAAAGGTCGCCCGGTTCTTTGTTTTCATTTGGCATAAGACCTTCGAGAACATAATAAAGGTGGCGAATTGCACACTCGCGGGCAAATTCGTACTGAGCATATTTTTCAAGACCTTTGATTACCATAAAGTTGAAGGCCGGCATTACAGAACCACAATAGCCGTTTCCTTCTTCGCTAAAGTTTGGATCATCAGCACTAAGAGTTGGGAACGGATGATCAGTACCAAAAGTTTTTGGATTGTTCAAATGCTCAACAAGCAAATCAGCTTTATCAGCATTTGGAATTTCTGCAAGCATAGTCCAATAAGAAGCAATAGTTTTTACAGAAAGACGTTTTTCATCTTTATCAAGATCGTAGTAAAAACCAGTATCATTATCCCACATCAAAGAATTGATTTTTGTTTTAATAGAAAAATACATTTTGCGGTACTGGAAACTAATATCTTTGTCGTTCAAAATATCACCAAGTGCCGACATATAAGAAGCGTTGATTGCCATACAGGCATTAAAATCAACAGGATAATAAGCATTTTCGCGCGGAGAATTAGTCATAGAAGACGCAGCAACCGGAACAGAATAAAGACCATTTTCCTTTTTGAAATTTTCATCAAGCCAGGTCATATATTTTTGAAGAGCCGGCATAACATCTTTGATTCGTTTTTTATTAGCTGATTTATGGAAAAGATTATATTCAGCAAAAGCAAAAAGCGGAAGTCCAACGCCTTCTTTATTATCTTTGTCTAAAACAGGTTCATTAGTCTTAACATCATACTTCCAGCGAATAGCACCAGAATCTTCCTGACGGTCATAGAAATAATCAATGTTCTTACAAGCATCAAAATTTCGGTTTGAATAAACGAGGAAAAAAGAAGAAAAAATAGATTCAAACTGATTAATAATAAACTTGTCTTTGTCCGGATAAATAAATAAGCCTTCTGAATCTTGTTCGCCGGTTTCCGGGTTTAACCATAAAGATGAAACCCAAGACCATGTTTTATTATAAATGTCTACAAAATCCTGATCGTAAAAATGGATTTTTGGAAAATCATGCTTATTCACAAGAACTCCTACAAAAAAACTTTTTTGCTTAAAAAAATATATAAGCGATAATACTCCATTATAAATAAAATCGCTACATATAATATAACATAATTTTGCAAAAATAGTAAAAAAATCTGCAAAATTATACAAATTTTTTTTCCATATTCAAGTAGCAAGCCCCTTTTTTTTCAAAAAAAAGTGCTTTTTTTGATTTATTTATGATTTTTATGTTTTTTTAAGCAATTTTTTTCCTAAAAACGAATATAAGGGAAATATATAACTTAGACAATCAGAAAAATTAAAAAACAAAAAGCGGGCGTTTTTGAGTTCAAAATAAGAAAAGTTTTGCGAAAAAATCGCAGAAATTACTTTTATTTTGTGGCTCACAGCCGCCCAATTTGGGGGAAAAATGCAGATTTTTTCGTTTTCGCCCTTTGGTTACGAAGGTGCGCTTGTAACTGTCGAAGTTGATTTAAGAAGAGGAATTCCGGCGACGGATATTGTAGGCCTGGCCGACGGAGCGGTAAAAGAGTCGCGGGAGAGAATGCAGGCGGCGATTCGTAATTCTGGGTTCGAGTATCCGCCGGAGAGAGTTCTTATAAGTCTTTCGCCGGCGGATCTTAAAAAAGAAGGCGCTGGTTTTGATTTGCCGGTTGCGCTCGCCGTGCTTGCGGCAAAAGCAGCAGCTGATGAAAACGGGGATTTTATTTGTGAGCCGATTCTTGTTATGGGCGAGCTGGAGTTGTCCGGGAATGTCCGCGCCGTAAAAGGTGTTCACGCGGCGGTTTCTACAGCGGCGGCGTGCGGAATTATGAGATGCGTTGTTCCTTTGCAAAATGCTGATGAGGCGCGGGAGATTCCAGGAGTTCAGGTTTATGGCGCAGATAATTTAGAAAATGCCTTTAGAGCCTTAAGAGATTCTTCATTTTTTGAAGCAAGAAATATGAAATCAGATTTCCAAGAAGTGCCTTGTGGTTGTACAGAAACAGACGGCGTATTTTTTCCAGAAATTATTCCAGGTTACGAGTTCGCCGAAATCAAAGGCCAACAAAAACTTATCCGCGCGCTTCAAATCGCCGCCGCCGGCGGACACAATCTGCTCGCACTTGGAGCTCCCGGCTGCGGCAAGACAATGGCAATTCAAAAATTTCCCGCAATAAATCCCGTTCTCACAAAAGACGAAGCGCAATCCGTAACGCGCATTTGGTCGCTTGCGGGTCTAATAAAACCCACCGAGCCCTTAGTTCGCATACCACCTTTTAGAATTCCGCATCAAACTGCGTCCATCGAAGGAATGTGCGGCGGCGGCCCAAACTGCCGTCCCGGCGAAATTTCGCTCGCCCATAACGGCGTTTTATTTCTAGACGAAGCAGCCGAGTTCCGTTCGTCCGTTTTACAAATGCTCCGAGTTCCGCTAGAATCCGGCAACATTTCACTTAGCCGCGCCGGCCGCACAACAACTTACCCAGCCCGCTTCCAGCTTCTTCTTGCAGCAAATCCGTGTCCCTGCGGAAACTTCGGCTCACAATCAAAAATCTGTCTTTGCAGCCTAAAATCAATCGAGCAGTATTGGAAAAAATTTTCCGCCCCTCTGCTCGACCGCATAGATATTCGAGTTTTTGTAGAAAGCAATTACGATAAAACCGGAGCAACAGAAGAACGCACGCAACTAATTACAACTCAAGAAATCCGAACGGGCGTTGCGCGTGCAATAAAAACTCAGCGAAAACGGCAAGGAATCAAAAACGCAAATCTTTCGCCGCAAGAAATCTTAGATTTTTGCCCGCTCGACAGCAAAACCCGAAAGCTTTTAGACAACGCAACACTTCGCTACGGCTTTTCGCCGCGCGCAATTTCTTCGTGCATTAAAGTTGCCCGCACAATCGCAGACATAGCTGGCAAAGAAAACATCGAAACCGAACACCTAAGCGAAGCCGTAGAATACCACAAACTCTGCAACTCCCTAGTCCCCGAACTGTAAGCGAGGGCTGCGCCCGAGCGCATTATCAGGTTAAACAAAAAAATCCCGAAGAACTCGGGATTCTAAAAGTTTACCGGAGAAGAGACTTGAACTCTTACACGATTGCTCGCAACAGATTTTGAGTCTGTCGTGTCTACCATTCCACCACTCCGGCGTGCTTATAGAATATATCAGAAATATAAGGATTAATCAAGTGTATGCAAATATGCTATAATAATTATGTGAAAATTATTGCAACTGCTTTTGAAAATGCCGAGCCTGAACTCGTGCTAAAAACCGTATTTGGTTATGATACATTTAGACCGCTGCAAAAAGATATAATTTCAAATGTACTTTGCGGCCGCGACACACTTGCCGTTATGCCAACCGGCGGCGGAAAATCTTTGTGCTATCAACTGCCGGCTTTAATTCTCAAAGGGTTAACTGTTGTTGTTTCCCCTTTGATTTCTTTAATGCAGGATCAAGTTTCTTCGCTAAAAACTGCTGGCATTCATTCAGTTTTTTTGAACAGCACTTTAACTTGGGACGAATATTGCGCAGCTGTAAATGAAATCAAATCTGGCGAAGTAAAAATTCTTTACGTTTCGCCAGAAGGACTTGCAACTTCTAAAATCCGAGAATTGCTTTGCAATCCGGAACTGAAAATCAGTTGCATTACGATTGATGAAGCTCATTGCGTTTCACAATGGGGACACGATTTTCGCCCGGATTATCTTGAAATCAAAACTATAAGACATCTTTTGCCAAAAACTGTTATGCTTGCGCTCACAGCGACTGCAACAGAACACGTTCGCCACGACATTTGTGAAAATCTCGGAATGAAAAAGCCGGCTGTATTTATTTCAAGTTTTAATCGCGAAAACATTTTTCTTGAAGTTTTGCCAAAACGCCGCCCGCTTGAACTTGTAATCAATTTTATTCAAAAACACAAAGACGAAAGCGGAATTATTTACTGCAATTCGCGCAAACAGGTTGATGAACTTGCTCAAACGCTAGGTCAAAAAGGCTATTCGATTCTTCCATATCATGCAGGACTTTCTGATGAAGTTCGAGCCAAAAATCAAGAGCTTTTTATCAAAGATGAAATTCAAATTATTGCAGCAACAATTGCGTTTGGAATGGGAATTAACAAGCCAAATGTTCGCTATGTAATCAATTATGATTTACCAAAATCAATAGAAGAATACTATCAGGAAATTGGCCGCGCTGGCCGCGACGGACTTCCGTCTAACGCTCTTTTGCTTTATAGCCCAGCTGATATTCATAAAATCCGCTGGTTCTTTGAAGAATCTTCTTCTCCAGAAAAAGACGAAATTCTTTTGCAAGGAATGATTAATTACGCAACAAGCAGAACTTGCCGCCGAAAAGCTTTGCTCGCTTATTTTAGCGAAAAATTCACGCCAGACAAAGCTTCTACCTGCTGTTGTGATATTTGTAACGCCGGCGAAATTCCTCTCCAAGATGTTACAATTCCGGCGCAAAAACTTTTGTGCTGCATTATCAGAACAAACCAGCGTTTTGGAGCCGGTTATGTAACTGATGTTCTTTTGGGCTCAAAAGCGCAAAGAATTGTTGATAATGGGCATACTGAAATTTCTACTTGGGGAATTGGCCGCGAATATCAAAAGCAAGACTGGCTTGAATTAACCGAACTTCTTACAGAAAATGGACTGATTATGAAAACCGGCGAATACAACGTGCTTGAAATCACGCCGCTTGGAAAGCGCTTTTTAGCTTCGCGCGAAGAATTAAAACTTCCAATGCGAATTAGCGAACACGTTCGACTTTCTAAAAATGGAACGGCAGTTTCGCGAGCCGCTTCAAAAATCATTCCAGAAAAACCTGCTTCAAATGATTCAAAAGCTGATAATATTTTAACAAATTTAAGAGCATGGCGAAAACGCAAAGCCGACGATTTAAACATTGCGCCTTATATGATTTTTGGCGATAAAACACTTTTGGATTTAGCCGCAAAAAAGCCAAAAAATCGCGGCGACCTTTTGAATGTTTACGGAATTGGTCGTGGAAAAGCCGAAGAATTTGGCCGCTCTATTTTGCAAATTATTGAGGAAAGCTAAAATAGCCAAAATTTATATCATTCGGGGTAATTATTTTATTCGCAGAGTTTTGCATAGCAGAATCCAGGCACAAATTAAGCTCGCGAATATTTCCCGGCCAATTATAACTTTTTAGGAATTCAAGCGCTTCTTCAGTAATATTAAAATCAGTTCCGCGAAAATAATTTTTGACCAAATCGTCAATATCTTCTTTATGTTCGCGAAGCGGCGGAATAACAATAATATTGTTGCAAATGCGGAAATACAATTCCATAAGAAACGAGCCTTCGCGAATCATCTGCCGAATATTTGCATTTGTAGCAAAAATAAAGCGAACATTTACGCTGCGCTCTTTTTCGTCACCAAGTTTTTTGATTTTTTCGTGATCTAAAACCGGCAAAAGCAAAGCCTGCACCGCAAGAGAAGCATGCCCAAGTTCATCGAGAAAAAGCGTATTTCCGTCTGCTGATTCCAAAAGGCCAATTCCGTCATTTTCCGCGCCCGTAAAAGAGCCTTTTGCATAACCAAAAAACGTGCTTTCCGCAAGCGAATCAACTATTGTTGTAAAACTTTTTTTAATCATACTTTTGTGGCGATTTACAGACATTCTGTGAATTTCGCCCGCAGCAGAAGATTTTCCCGTTCCAGTTTCGCCAAGAAGAAGCACCGGCTCGCACGAATTTGCTGCGCGAACAATTTGCTTTCTTACAAAACGGATTTTTTCAGATGAGCCGCAAAATAAGCCGGAAAACGAATCGGGAACAAATTCTGGCTTTTCGCAAAGCTGATTTTTTTCGTGATTTTTATTTTGAATGGAAACAAACACGCGATTTAAAGTTCGGCGCAAAATTTCAATAGAAACCGGAAAAGGAATAATCAAATCAAATTTACTTTCAGCATATAAACTAATTGAAGTAGGAAGATTTTGCGGCAAAATGCAGATTTTTTTGTTAGTAAAAAAATCTAAGAAAGAATAAAATGATGAATCTTTTCGGCTGAACAAAGTTGCATCAAAAATCAGAAAAGCCGAAATTGAAGAAGAAATTTTTGAAAAATCCTGCTCGACCTTGAGATAAACTTCAGGGCCGCAGGCTTTTTTGAAAAAATCAATAACATCACAACGTTTTGTAACTAATAAAACACTAATAAAACTTTTTATATTAAACAACTTTTTCCTGAGCGAGCACTTTTAATTCTCAAACAATCTGTACCACATCAAAACAATTATGTACCAAAGATATGGCAACAATAAAAAGATTTTGAATGGGTTGTGAAGCACTTCCACAAAAATTTCGTGACCTTTATTAAAAGTTGACTCTTTTACGCGTTTTACACGCTCGGAAAAAATTCCAAAGGCATCTTTGTAATAAAGGAAAATGCTGGAAGAAAAGCGGTTGCGGCGTTTATAAGCCCAACAGTTTTTTTCTTTGATTCCGTCGCTCATCAAAACCAAAGACGGCTGAGCTTTAAAAATCGCAGCAACAATATCATCTTCAACTGATTTTGGATAATATCCGCCGTAACGTCCAATCACACGAAGATTTCTGAAAGTGTCTTTAATATTTTTTTCAGCTTTGTTCAAAGTTTTTTTGCTTGAACCAAGCATATAAAGCGTTTTGTAATGCGAATCAAGAATAGAAAGAATCTGAATAACAGCTTCAAAAGGATTATAGCGAACAGGAATTTCTTTTTTTAAGAATTTTGCGCCTTTAAGAATGCTTTTTGAAATTGGAATTACCAAATCTGCATTTTTGATACATTCAGCATAATAGCCTTTATGGCGAGCCTTTAAAAGATTCCAAATCGAAAGAAAAACAATCTGCTTTGTTCCAGGTTTGGCAAGAAGTTCAAGAATTTCGTTCTCAAGATTTTCGGGTTGAATAACATCTACAGGAACCCCAATCAAAGAAATACGCTTAATCGACATATTAAAAAACCACCTTTTTACACTTCAAATATTTTTTTTCAGATGCTCTGATTAATTTCTAATTGTACAGCGGCAATTCCATAAAGCGCCGCTGTCTCACACCTTAATATATTTACGGCAAAATGAATCGGTTTGAACAGTCCTTTTGATTCCAGAGTTCTCACTTCATCAGGGCTAATACCACCTTCGCTGCCCACAGCAATTCCGGCTCGCCTTATTTTTTCGCAGCCGCCCGCGTTTTCGATTACCTTCCGCAAGTTTCCGCTGCAGTCGCCGCGCTCCGACAAAACAAACGCCACACAAGAACCTTCGCCGTCCGCAGAATTTTCCGCGCCGCCGTTTGGCAAATTGCCGCGCCAAAGTTCCAGCGCTTTTTCCAAACTCATTGGCTCCAAAACTTTTGTGTTTACAGGAGAGCCGCTTTGCTGGCGAGCCTCTTTTACAATGCGCTCAAGCCGCTCGCGCTTTGCTCCCAAAAGAGAAGCAACGCTGCTTTTTTCTGTATACTCCCCAATAATCGGAACAATTACACAAACGCCGCATTCCGTTGCCTGCCGAACAATAAGTTCAAACTTTTGCGGCTTTGGAATAAACTGAAAAAGCCAGTATTCGCATTCGGGCAAACCGTCAAATTCAGAAGCCTGAACACCGTGCGTAATAGATTTTCCCGTATCGGCGCACAATTGCAGCGTAACAATTTTTGCTTTATCGTCAACAGCTGCAACCGTTGCATTGTTCAGCGTACCGTCTCGGAGCCGAACATTTATCATATCTCCCGGTTTAGCGCGCAAAACTTGCCGCAAATACCGAAAGTTTTTTCCTTCAATTTTTATGAGACCGTTTTTTACAATCTCATTTTCTAAAATAAACTGACGCATAGCTTAATTTCTAATGCTTGCAGTAATACCGCTTGTGTCCAAAGCCCTTTTAGCTTCTTCCTCTTCTTGAATTTGGCGCAAAGTTTTTGTACTTTTTACCATTTTAGAAAAATCTTTGCTTTGAACAATTTTGATTGCTTCGTTTAACTGCAAGTCAAAATCCAAATCATAAAGAACAGAAGGCTGATTTTTTTGAACCTGAATGCGAATAAATCTTCTGAGCAAACGCTCTTCAAAAGGATATGTTTTTGCAATTTCAGAAGCTGCGCTCGCAATATCAGCTTCGGTCATATTCGTTTTTGATTCAGCGGCTTTGTTAATTACATCAGCTTTAATCATTTCAACGTAAAGTTTTTCCTGTTCTTCAGAAAAAGTGTCGAGATTTTTTACTTCTCTGTCCGGCGGAATACCAATTTTATCGATATTCATATCGCTTGGAGTATAATAGCGCGCCATTGTGATTTTGATTCCGTCTGTATTACTAAGCGGAATTACCTGCTGAACAGAGCCTTTTCCGTAAGTTCGTTCGCCAACAAGATATGCAAGATGATAATCTTTTAAAGCGCCAGAAACAATTTCAGAAGCACTTGCAGAGCCTTTGTTTATAAGAATTGCAACCGGAATATTCTTTTTTACAGTTGTTTTGCTTGCATTTGCTGTAAACTGATTATTTTCAAAAAGCAAACGGCTCTTTGTTGAAACAATCGGGCCTTTATCAATAAATTTATCTGCAACATCAATTGCGCCGGTAATTACTCCACCCGGATTATCGCGAAGGTCGATAATAAGCGCATTGTAGCCACTTTTTTCAAAACTGTTTAACGCGTCTTGAAGGCGAAGCGCTGTATCTGGAGTAAATTGAATCAAACGAGCATAGCCGATTTTTGTTCCTTCAATCATTCCGTATTTTACCGTTGGAACTTCGATAAGAGCGCGCACCAAAGTAACGTCAAACTTCATATTTGTGCCGCGAAGAATTGAAACGGTAACTGGAGTTCCAATGTCGCCGCGAAGATGCTGGAGAACCTCGTTCATTGTCATAGAAGGCGTTGGCATTCCGTCGATTGCGGTAATCAAATCGCCAGCCTGAATGCCAGCTTTTGCGCCTGGAGTATCTTCAATTGGAGAAGCAACTTCAACATAAGCAGGTTTTGACGGTGTAGATTCAGCAGCTTTTGAAATTGAAAGTCCAACGCCGCCAAAACTTCCGGAAGTTGTGTCGCTTAAATCGCGCATATAATTTGAATCAAGATATAAAGTATAAGGATCGCCAATTGCATCAAGCATTCCTTTTAATGCGCCTTCATAAAGAATTTTCGGGTCAATTTCATCAACATAATTTTGCTGTACAAAATCAAATACAGAATTCAGTTTCTTAACATACTGAAAACTTGAGACCTTTGTGTCGTTTTCTAAGGAAGATTCTGCAAAACACTGCGAGGTGCACAGAATCATAAATCCTGCAATAATCTTACTGATTTTCTTCATAACCACATTGTACGTCAGTAAAATCAAAAAATCTACCAAAATTCTGAAATTCTAAAAAAATCCTTTCTTATTTAAACTATATTTCACTTTTGAATGTATTCGTGCTATAATTATTCTTATGTCACAGATAATTCCTATTGCAAGCGGAAAAGGCGGTGTTGGAAAAAGCCTTCTTGCCGCAAACTTAGCAATTGCACTTGGACAGCAAGGCAAAAAAGTTGTTCTTGCTGATTTGGATTTGGGTGCATCAAACCTTCATCTCGTAATTGGCCAAAGACCTGGAAAAGCAAGTCTTGGCTCATGGTTTACTGAAAAAAATGATTTTAGGGAAATTGTTCAGCCAACTGATTATTTGAACGTTAGTTTTATTGCCGGTGACAGCCAGATTCCAGATCTTACTTCTCTAAAACATTTGCAAAAGGTAAAGCTCATTAAGAATCTTAAAAATATTGATACTGATTATGTGATTCTTGATTTGGGTGCCGGAACGCATCAGTTTATTCTCGATATGTTTCTTTTATCTCCGCAAGGAATTATAGTTTCAGCACCAGCTGTTACAGCAACGCTCAACGGTTATTTATTTTTGAAGAATGCCGTTTTCCGCTTGCTTTATACAACGTTCAAAAAAGGAACTCCAGGCCGCGCATATCTCGATGAACTTAGAAAAAACTCTGAAACTATGCGCAAACTTTATATTCCGCAGTTGCTTCAAGCGCTTTCGCAAAAAGATCCGGAAACAACTCAACTTTTTATAAAACGAATGCAGCAGTTCCGTCCGCGCCTTGTTATGAATCTTATTGAAGATCCAAAAGAAGCCGAACGCGCACAAAGAATCAAATCCTCTTGCAATTCATATCTTGGGCTTGAAATTGAATATCTTGGACTGATGTATCGCGATATGCTTCAAGACAAAGCTCTTTCTTCGCAGCTTCCGGTAGTTGTTTATAAACCTCAGTCGCTTTTGGGACAGGCAATTTATCGCATTGCAGATAAAATTATCACAACGCCGGCTCACGAATTTGACGCAGAATTTAATCCTGATAGTTTTAACGGCGACAATTTCCAAGATGTTGAAGATGATGCAAATGAAGATTTCAACTTCCGACTTTCTGGAATTGATGACCTTGTTTCTGGCGGCTCACTTTCAATCAGCGAACTTGCAGAAATGATAAAAACTCAGCAATACGAAATTACTCAACTTAAAAAGGAGAATAATCTGCTAAAGTCAAAACTTATAAAAGCTGCTCAGCAAGGCTTTAAACTTTAATCAGATTTTTCAAGGAAATAAAAATGTTCTTATATCTTGAATATCCAACTTGGATTCATCCTCAGATTTTTCCTGGAATAAAATTTCTTTCGTTATTCAGATGGTATGGTCTTATGTACGTTTTTGCATTTTTGACCGCATATTCACTTTTAAAAAAAGTTTGGAAAGAAGGAGCGCTTGATGCTCCGTCGCGCAAAACGCCCGAAGATGATTTATTCAGCTTTATTTTTATCGGAATTATTTTTCTTTTGATTGGCGCGCGCATTTTTTCTACATTGATTTATGATACCAGCGGACTTTACAGAACTAAACCTTGGCTGATTTTTTGGCCTTTCAATGCAGCCGGAAAATTTACAGGCTTTGAAGGTATGTCTTACCACGGCGGATTTATTGGCGGCCTTTTAGGAATGATTATCTGGTGCAAAAGAAAAAAGGTATCAATTAGAAAATGGGTAGACGCAATGTCTTGCGGAGTTCCGCTTGGCTTTACTTTTGGCCGTTTAGGAAACTTTTTTAACGGCGAACTTTACGGAAGAATTACAACAATGCCTTGGGGAATTCGCTTTCCGCGCGCAGAAGCATTTTCTGCGACACTTACTTGGGTACAAGAATTTGCTGCAAAAATTGGACTTCAGTTGCCAGCAAGCGGACTTGTAAATCTTCCTCGCCACCCAAGCCAGCTTTATGAAGCCTTTTTTGAAGGAATTGTACTTTGGCTCATAATTTGGTTTGTTCGCAAGCACAAAAAATTCGACGGAATGTTAACCGCAATTTATGCCGGCGGCTACGGATTTTTCCGTTTTTGCATTGAATACTTTCGCGAACCAGATGCTGATTTGGGTTACCGAATTGCAAAAGACGCTTCTGCTCCGATTTACACAAATACATCATTGTTAAATTTTTCAACTGGTCAGATTCTTTGCTTTTTTATGATGCTTTTTGCAATCATTTATGCAATTGTCTGCTGGCGGCTTTCAAAACAGAAGGCAAAATAAAAATTTTGGAGCTAAAAAATGTTTCCTGTTTATGAAAATCCTTGTGAGCTAGAAAAACTTGCAAAGGAAAAATATTGCATTCCGCCATTTTTGATGATGGAAAATGCAGCAAAATCAATGGCAGATTTTATTCTGCAAAAATGCACAGGAAACAAAACCGTTCTGCTTGTCTGCGGAAAAGGAAACAACGGCGGCGACGGTTACGCGCTTGCCCGGCTTATCAAAAATTATTGCAACGTTTTTGTTTTGCTTCTTGAACAGCCAACCGCCCAAGAAGCAAAAACTCAGTTTCAAATCTGCAACGCACTTGGCGTAAAAATTTTAAACGCAAACAGCGAATCTGAATTTTCACAATTTTTAAAATTAATTCCAAAAGCTGATTTTATTGTTGATTGCATTTACGGCACCGGATTTAAAGGTGAACTTAAAATCGAAATCAAAAAGCTGATTGAAAAGCTGAACAGCTCAAAAGCCTGCAAAATTGCCTGCGATATTTCTTCTGGACTTTTATTTAACGCAGACTTTACGTTCACAATGGGCGAATATAAACTGGCTTTGTTTTCTGATAAAGCAAAAGCCGTTAGCGGCACAATTTTCCGAAAAGAAATTGGCATTAGTTTTGAAGATTTTGAAAAAGCTGGCGGCAAAAGCGAAGCAAATCTTATTGAATATGATGATATTGAACTTCCTTTAAGAAAAAACAAGGCGGCTCACAAAGGAAAATATGGGCACACGGCAATTTTTTGCGGCGAAAAATCCGGCGCGGGAATTCTTGCTGCAAGCGCCGCAATGAATTTTGGAAGCGGACTTACAAGCCTTGTTCCTGTAAAAAATTCAAATCTTTCGCAGTTTAAAATTTCTCCAAGTTTAATGATTTCAAACGAAATTCCTGCAAAAACAACGTGTGTTGTACTTGGCTCGGGCTTTACTGAATTTCCGGAAGAAGCGGCGGCAGCACTTGTAGAATGGTTTAATTCTTGTAAAAACCCGGCCGTTGTTTTGGACGCAACAATTCTAACAAGCCCAAAGCTGCCGCCGCTACTTACCTCGCTTGATAACCGCAAAAATGCCAAAATTGTGCTCACACCACATCTTCTTGAATTAAGCGTTTTGCTCAAAAATATTTTTGATTACTCAAAAAATCAACAATCCGCAGCCGCCGCTTCGCTTTTCCAGCAGGATTTTAGCGTTCAGTCTCTTGCGGAAAATCCAGCGCTCAAACTTGCCATTGGCAAGTTTATGAACCAAACTTTTCCAAACACCGCAGTTGTTATGAAAAGCGCGAACACGTTCATTGCGCAAGGTGGCGAATCTTATATCATCGCGGACGGTTCTCCGTCCCTCGCAAAAGGCGGCAGCGGCGACCTTCTTGCAGGACTCATTGGCGCTTTGCTCGCTCAAGGTTACTCTACAAAATCAGCTTGCATAACCGCTGCCGAATATCACGCGCACCAATCAAAACTTTTTGGCGAACAAGCCTTCAACTTAACTCCGCAAAAATTTCTTGAACTATGCTTTAAATCTTAATAAATCATTATATTTCTAACTTTTTTCTGTTAAAAATCCCAAATCTGTTTTATAATAAAAGTATACGGAGTTTTTGGGAGTTTATTGTATGTATTATGCAAGCATTGGAATCCTTGCGTTTCTAATACTTTTGATTAATAATTTCGACGTTCTAAAAAGAATCTCAAATATTGATAAAATTCCTGTCCTTAAAGCATACAAAACATTTTTGATAAGTGTATTGGCCTATTATGCAACTGATGTTTTGTGGGAAGTTTTACTTTACTTTCATATTCTTAAACTTCTTTTTTTGGAAACTTCTATTTACTTTTTTGTTATGGCTTTAACGGTTATGCTTTGGACAAAATACGTTATTGCATATTTAAATAAAGAAAAAAGAATCGCATTTTTCTTGGTTTCTACCGGCCAGATTTTTTTATTTCTTCAAATTGCTGTAATAGCCACAAACTTTTTTATTCCAATTGCTTTTTGGTTTGATGAAGACGGAACTTATCACACTTCTATTGCACGCTTAATTATTCTTCTTTTTCAATTTTTGATTTTCTTAATTGTTTCTATTCATATGTTTTTTGTAACTTCCAAAACCGACGGAAACATTCAGCGCCGCCATTATGCAATCGGTTTCTTCAGCATCATAATGATGATTTTTATCACACTTGGAGCAATTTACCCGTTAATGCCATTTTACGCCATTGGTTATATGCTTGGAACTTGTCTTTTGCACACTTTCGTTTTGGAAGATGAAAAAGAAGTTCGCCGCAACGAGCTTGAAAAACTTTTGCAGGTAGAACAGCTTCAAGAAGCAGAACTTGGCACAACAAGAAAACTCGCTTATTCTGATCCGCTAACTGGAATCAAAAATAAAATGGCTTATCTCGAAGATATTGCAAGCCTTGAACATCGCATTACTAACAAATGTATTTTTGAATTTGGTGTTATTGTTTTTGATATTAATGATTTAAAACACATAAACGATACTAAAGGCCACGATGCCGGCGATCAATATATTAAATCTGCGTGCACGCTTATTTGTAATCAATTTAAGCACAGCCCGGTTTATCGCATTGGTGGCGACGAATTTGTTGCAATTCTAAACGGCGAAGATTACAAGAATCACGAACACATTTTAAAAGCCTTTAATTCTCGAATTGAAGAAAACATTTCTCAAAATCAAATTGTGATTGCCTGCGGTTTTTCAGAATTTCTACCTAAATCTGATAAAAATTACTGTCAGATTTTTGAGCGTGCCGACAAAAAAATGTACAAGCGCAAGCAGGAACTTAAATCTTTAAAAGCAAAACAAACTTCCCGCTAAATCTAAATTCGCATTTTCAACGTGATTTTTTCCTCTTTTTTTGATTATTTTTTTTCGTTGAAAACTTCATCATAAATCACTAAAATATCAGCATATTAATAGAAAAAAGCGCAACGATGCGCAAACGGAGTTCCTTATGGCAAACACAAACGTTCCAGAACTTTTTGGAAGCCTGGTTTTTAATCAGACTGTTATGAAGGAAATGCTGCCTTCGCAAACTTACAAGGCACTTAAGCATACAATGGAAGAAGGAACTCCTCTTGATTTAGAGGCCGCAAATTTTATTGCCGAAGCTATGAAAAACTGGGCAATTTCAAAAGGCGCAACTCACTATTCACATTGGTTCCAGCCACTTACTGGCATTACAGCAGAAAAGCACGATTCTTTCCTTTCTCCAGCCGATGAAGGCAAAATCATAATGAGCTTTAGCGGAAAAGAACTGATTAAAGGTGAACCTGATGCTTCAAGTTTTCCAAACGGCGGAAAGCGTTCAACTTTTGAAGCGCGCGGTTACACAGTTTGGGATCCAACTTCATATCCTTTTGTAAAAGATCACACGCTTTGTATTCCAACGGCTTTTTGTTCTTACAATGGAGAAGCTTTAGACAAAAAAACTCCGCTTTTGCGCTCAATGGAAGCAATCAATGAGCAGAGCCTTCGCGTGCTTAAACTTTTTGGCAACAAAGCAAAACACGTTACTACAACAATGGGGCCAGAACAGGAATATTTTTTAATTGATGAAAAACTTTATCAACAGCGCAAAGATTTGAAAATGTGCGGCCGCACTCTTTTTGGTTCGCGCCCGGTAAAAGGCCAGGAAATGGACGATCAGTATTTTGCTGCAATCAAGCCTCGCGTAATCAAATATATGGAAGATTTGAACGAAGAGCTTTGGAAACTTGGCATTTACGCAAAAACTGAGCACAATGAAGTTGCTCCAGCGCAGCACGAAATGGCTCCAATTTTTACAACAAGTAATCTTGCTGCAGACCAAAATCAGCTTACTATGGAAATTATGAAGAAAGTTGCACGCCGACACGGTTTAATCTGTCTTCTTCAGGAAAAACCTTTTGAAGGCGTAAACGGCAGCGGAAAACACAACAACTGGTCTATTGCAACTGATCTTGGCGAAAATCTTTTTAGTCCTGGAAAAACTCCGCGCGACAACGCACAATTTTTGCTATTCCTCACAGCAGTTATAAAAGCTGTAGATGAAAATCAGGATTTGCTTAGATATTCTGTTGCAAGTGCCGGAAACGATCACCGACTTGGAGCAAACGAAGCGCCACCAGCAATTATTTCTGTTTTTGTTGGAGACGAACTTGATGCTGTTCTTAAAGCTATTAAAGACGGAACTGATTATAATGGAACAAAAGGCGGAAAGCTCACAATTGGCGTAGACGTTCTTCCACCAATTCCAAAAGATTCAACAGACCGAAACAGAACTTCGCCATTTGCATTCACAGGAAATCGTTTTGAATTCCGCTCTGTTGGAAGTGCGCTTTCAATCAGCGGCCCAAATACAATAATGAATGCAATTCTTGCTGATTCGCTACGCGCGTTTGCAGATGAACTTGAACAGTCAAAAGATTTTGATTCAGATTTGCAAAAGCTCATTAAGCGCGAAATTACCGCTCATTGGCGCATTTTGTTCAACGGAAACGGTTATGGCCAGGAATGGATTGAAGAAGCTGAAAAACGCGGACTAAAAAATTATCGCACAACTCCAAAAGCAATCGAACATTATTTGGACAAAAAAAATATCGACCTTTTTACTCGACTTGGCATTTACACTCCAGAAGAAATGAAGAGTCACTACGATATTAAGCTGGAAAAATACTGCCAGGTTGTAAACATTGAATCAAATACAATGCTTGAAATGGTTCATAAAGATATAATTCCAGCTGCGTTCAAGTATCTTAATGTTCTTGCTGATACAGAATTCAAAATGCAGCGCGTTTTCAACCTTTGCGACGCTGGCCTAAAACTTATGAAAGAGTTGAACATTCTTGTAAACGAGCTTTCAAACAAAGCTGATCTTCTTGCAAAAAAACACGAAGACACACGAGATATTCCAGATTTAATGCAGCGCGCACACGCTTACGCAAAAGTTGTAATTCCTGCAATGGAAGAAGTTCGCGCTATCGCAGACCAAATCGAACCGCTTCTTGGCGAAGAATACAAACCATTCCCAAGCTACGAAGATTTGTTGTACAGCGTACAGTAATTTTCAATTCTCACAGGAGCGTTTATGAAACAGTTCTGCGGATTTATGCATGGCGTTAATTTGGGCGGTTGGTTTTCACAATGCAATCACACGGCCGAACGTTATGATAATTTTATTAAAGAAGACGATTTTAAAACAATTTCTGATTGGGGCTTGGATCATATTCGTCTTCCTGTTGATTACGAACTTGTTGAAAATTCTAACGGCGAATACATTGAAAGCGGTTTTTTGCGAATCGCAACAGTAATTGAATGGTGCAAAAAATATCATCTTAATATGATTTTGGATTTGCATAAAACTGCCGGCTATTCTTTTTATACTGGCTTTGGCGAAACAGGCTTTTTTGATAATCAAGAATATCAGGAACGTTTTTACAAACTTTGGGAAACTTTTTCACGCCGATTTGCAAACGCTTTTGATGATTCTCAAAATGAAATCTGTTTTGAACTTTTGAATGAAGTCACCGACAAAGAATATTGCAAAAAATGGAACGAAATTGCGCGCACTTGCATTCAAAGAATCAGAAAAATTGCGCCTACAATCAAAATTCTTGTTGGAAGTTATTGGAATAATTCGCTTGCTGCAGTAAAAGATTTGGACCAGCCTTACGACCAGAATATTGTGTACAATTTTCATTGTTATGAGCCGCTGCTTTTTACACATCAAGGGGCAACCTGGATTGAAAAAATGCCGCAAGATTTTAAATTTCCGCTTAAATCAAAAATATCAGATTATGAAAAATTAACACAGGAAAAATGCGGCCAGCCTGGCACAACTTTTAGCAGTTTTTCGCCAGATTCAACAATTGACGAAAACTATTTTGAAACAATTTTTGAAGAAGCCGTTCGCACAGCCGAACAACGAAACGTAATGCTTTATTGCGGCGAATACGGCGTGATTGACCGCGTTGCTCCAGAAGATACGCTTGAATGGTATAAATTGATTTCGGCAGTTTTTAACCGGCACGGAATTGGTAGAGCCGCTTGGAGTTACCGCCAAATGGACTTTGGCTTAAGCGATTCCCGCTTAGATTCAATTAGAAGTGAGCTTGTAAAAGTGCTTTAATCGAATAATTATAGACGTCTTTTTACATTAAAGAAACGAGCCCGGCAATTTTCAATTGCCGGGCTCGTTTTTTTCTCATCACTAATCAAATAATGTCGTAAAAGCCATTATTTGATTAAACTTAAAGTTTTCCGCTTTCAGCAGCTCCAGGAAGCCCAATATCTTTGCGATAGAAAGCTCCGTCAAACTTTACAGCAGAAATACCCTGATATGCATTTGTCCACGCTTCTTTAAAAGAAGAACCATAAGCGCTGCAAGCAAGTACGCGGCCGCCGCTTGTAAGCATATCACCTTCTCCACGACGTCCTTCAACGGCACCGGCAACAAAAACCTTTGCTGTGCTCGAATGCAAAAGCGGTTTATTAATAGTAATCTCTTTACCTTTTTCATAAGCTGCAGGATAACCGCCGCTAACCATAACCGGTGCAACCTGAAATCCTGGTTTCCACTTGAATTCAAAATCTTTAAGCGTACCATTCAAAATTGCAGTACACATAGCAGTAAAATCAAAATCCATAAGCGGAAGAACAGCCTGAGTTTCAGGGTCGCCAAGACGAACATTATACTCAAGAAGTTTTGGACCTTTGCTTGTAAGCATTACGCCAAAGAAAATAAATCCGCGATAATCAAATTTTTCTTTAATAAGACCATTCAAAGTTGGCTGCAAAATATCTTTATCAAACTGAGCCATCATCTTATCAGTTACATCTTCAAGAGGACAAACAGCGCCCATTCCGCCAGTATTTGGACCTTTAGCACCGTCCATAAGACGTTTATGATCACGAGCCGGCAAGAAAGGAACAATAGTTGCCGAGCCGCTAACAGCATATTCAGGAGTTACAGAAACTGCGGCAAGCACAGAAATTTCAACTCCCTCAAGATAATCTTCAATAACAAGTTTTTTACCGGCAGCACCAACTTTGCCGTTGCCCATCATATCTTCTACAGCAGCAAGCGCTTCGTCTACAGTAGCAGCAACAACAACACCTTTACCAGCAGCTAATCCGTCTGCCTTTACAACAATCGGTGCACCATGTTTTTTGATATATTCACAGGCTTCGTCTTTGTTTACAAAAGTTTCGCTAGAAGGGCAGGCAACGCCGTACTGTTTCATAAATTTTTTAGAAAGGTCTTTACTTCCTTCAAGCTGAGCACCAGCTTTTTTTGGACCTACAACAGGAATATCAGCCTTCCAAAATTCATCAGCAAGACCAGCAACCAGCGGATCTTCTGGGCCAATCACAGCCATACGGCAATTTTCGTGCTTTGCAATGGCAACGTAAGGATTTTCACCTTCTTTAATATAATCACAATCTTTAGGATTTACGTTTACGCATTTTGATTCATAAGCTGTGCCGCCATTTCCCGGAACAACAACAACTTTATCAACAACAGAACTCTGAGCAATTTTCCAGCAGATAGTGTGCTCACGTCCACCACCGCCAACTACTATAATATTCATAGCGCAATATTACCGTTTTTTTTAAATAAAAAAAAGGGGGAGACTGTCACCGCATTCAAATACAATAAATTCCCCTTAAATCAAAATTATTGACGTACAGCAATTGCACGAGCTGAATTGTATGCTTGCTTCATGCCAACAGAAAAGAACACAGGAAGCAGAACAAAAAGCATTTTTATAGATTTTTTACCGCCACGAGCTTTCCATGCGCGTTCAGTCTGCTGCCAGTTTTTAGAAACCTGCGGAATAAAGCATATAAAAATTGAAATTGCCTGAGCAACTGGCGCATTTTTTGAATTACAACCTTTGCTTTTTAAATGCAAAACTCGACGAATAAATAACTCGATAGTTTCAAGGCCTTCGCGAATCTCAAGCGAAGTTGAAGTTTTAAAAACCAAAGACGCACTTTGCATTACGCAAAAAAGTTTGAGCAATAAAAACCAGGTTTCACGTTCCGCACAAAAAAACGCAGCAACAATTTTCGGTAAATTTTCCCAAGAAAAATCAAAATTGCCGCCAGAAAGACTAACGCCAACTCTACCAGCAATTTTTGCAAAAATCAAAAAAGCTGCATAATATAAAATTGCTTTTAAATCACAAAGCTGCTCGCTCAAAGAAAATTTAAGCGAAAATGCCAAAATCATTTGAAGCACAAAAAAACAAATTGCAAAAGCCGGCGCAAAACCAAAAGCCGCAATACTCACAAAGGGAATTAAAAGAATTTTTATCCAGGCAGGACATTTATGCAAAAATGAACTTCCCGGCTTATAAGAAAAAGCAGCGTTTTTCATTACCAAACCAAATCTCCAACCGATTCGTATTTTACAATAGGATTTCTAATATTCCATTCTTCAAGATTCTGGCAAAGCCCTTGCTGTGGAGTTCCGTCAAAAACTTTTTTCCCACGAAACAACACAATAAATCTGTCGGCCAAACCAAGACACTTTTCAATTTCGTGAGTCAAAATCACAACCGTTTTACCTTCAGATTTTAGTTTGCGAACAAGAGCATTAACTTGTTTAACACCGCCAAAATCAAGATTCGCATAAGGTTCATCAAGAATGATAGTTGGAAGATTCATTGCAAGCATACAGGCAACAGCAAGACGGCGCTTTTCTCCGCCAGACAAAAATCTTGCCGGAAAATCAGACTTGTCAGAAAGACCTGTTTCACGCAACGCATTTTCAACCGCCGCCTGAACATCAACTTTTTTCCACCCCAAATTTTTCGGACCAAACGCAACGTCTTCCGCGGGGGTTTCTCCCAAAATCTGAGTTTCCGCCTCTTGAAAAACAAGGCCAACGCGGCCGGCTACGTCAACACACAAATCGTCAGCTTTATCACCGTCCATAAGACCAGCAATAATCTGCATCAAAACACTTTTGCCCGAGCCGTTTTCACCGCCAACAACAATACATTCGCCTGCAAAAATCTCAAGACTAACCTTGTCCAACGCTTTTTTTTCGCCACAAGCCGTGCCAAAAGTCTTAGATAAATTATTAATTTTTATTTGAGCTTTCATATAAATACTGAGCAAGAACCGGCCGCAACTTCAACGCAACAGGAATAACAATCGCAGCCTTTAAAATATCTCCCGGAATATACGGAATTACACAAGCGCCCATAGTATAAGCCAGCGCAGTTTTATCCGCAGGAACTTTTCCCGCCGCCGTTGCCCAATAAAAAAAACGAACAACACCAGGAACATACAAAATAAACATACCGGCTAAAACTGCAAGCGTAACCCGCACAACAACCTTTACCGAAAGTTTCTTTTGCGAAACATCAGGCTTACCCGAAATAAACCCCGCAACCATTGCGCCAATCAAATAGCCAGGCAAAAATCCGCCCGTAGGCCCCAGCCAAACCGCAAGCCCGCCAGTTCCACCCGAATAAACCGGCAGCCCAATTAATCCCGCAAGCAAAAACAGCGCCGTTGGAGCCGCACCAAGAAAGCCGCCAAGCAGCACCGCACACAAAACGCAAAGCGCATTCTGCAAAACAATCGGAATCACACCAAGCGGAATCCGAATAAAACAACCAACACAAATAATTGCCGCAAAAAGCGCAACAAACGAAAGTTTCAAAATACGCAGATTTTTCATAAAAAGAACAATAACAAAAAAATCAAATATTGTAAACCACAAAATACAATCTAAGTTTAAAATCCACATTATTCTCTATGAGGGCGGAGCCCCGCCCTGCGCTCCAAAGTCCTCACTCGTTCGCTCGCCTGCGGCTCGCTCACTCGCTCCGGTCTTTTCCGCTACCCACCCTAGCTTTTTTCACAATAATAACATAAGAAATCGCACAAATCCCCGCCGAAAGCAAGCTCCCAAGCGGCGCCGCGCACCCCATAGGAAAAAGCGTTTCCGGCCACAACTTAGAAGCAAGCCACGCACCAGGAATCCTAATCAAAATAATCGAAATCGCATTATGAATAAACGAAATAATCGACTTACCCATAGCGCAAAAATATCCGCTAAAACAAAAATGAATTGCCGCAAAAACGCAATCAAAAACGTACGATTTTAAATATTGTGCACCAAGAACAATTACAACTTCTTCACGCGTAAAAAGCGAAATTACAGGTTTTAAAACAAATTGCAAAGAAAGCGCAAAAATCAAACCAATTCCAGTTGCAATTGCAGTTCCTGCAAAAAGAGTTTTAACCGCACGCTCAGATTTTCCAGCTCCAATATTTTGCGCCGCAATTGCGCTCACAGTAGAAAGCATGCTCGAAGGAATCAAGAATAAAAAGCAAATAATTTTTTCAACAATTCCAACCGCAGCCGCAACGTTTACACCGCGCCGGTTTGCAATTACAGTAATCAGCATAAACGAAATTTGAACAAATCCGTCCTGGCAAGCAACCGGAACTCCAATTTTAAGAATCGGAATCAGCGAATCCGCTTGAATCTTAAAATCACTTTTTGAAAGTTTTAAAGTTTTGGAACGGCCAATCGCAAGCAAACTGATAATCACGCTAACCGCTTGGGCAATAACTGTTGCAATTGCAGCGCCTTCGGCTTTCATACCAAAAACGCCCATAAACACATAATCCAAAACAATATTTAGCGTACAAGCAATAATTACAAAAATCATCGGGCTTTTAGAATCGCCCATTCCGCGAAAAACCGAAGCAATTACGTTATATGCAACAATAAAAGGAATTCCAATAAAACAGATTCGCAAATAAAGAACAGTCTGCTCAACACTTTCCGGCGGCGTTTGAATCAAACTTACAATCGGGCGGCACAAAAGCAAAAGAATTAAAGTAACAATAACAGAAAAAATCAGAAAAAAACTTACCGTGTTTCCAATTATTTTAGACGCTTTTTTATTATCCTGCGCGCCAACAGCCTGGCCAATCAAAACAGTTCCGCCCATTGCAAGTCCAACAATAATCACCGTGAACATATGCATTACCTGACTTCCAATCGACACCGCAGAAATTACTTCCGCGCCGTTAAATTGTCCGGCCAAAAATAAATCTGCCATTCCGTAAAGCGTTTGTAAAAAATACGACAAAAGGAACGGCAGAGAAAAAACAACAATATTTTTGAGGATACTTCCCTCTGTAAGATTTTTTTGCATAATAAATACCCGGTGAATAAGACTATCAAACTTTACACACGGCCTTTGAACCTGTCGAAATTATCGCAAAGCCTTAAACGCTCTTAGATCATTTCAACAAGTTCAAAAAACAGCCTATATCACCGGGTTACATCTTAGAATAACTTCATTAAATCTTCAATGGTTTCGCGTCGGCGAATAACCTTTACACTTCCGTCTTTGCAGATTAAAACCTCAGCAGGACGTGGGCGGCTGTTGTAAGTAGAACACATACTCCAGCCATAAGCTCCAGTATCGAGCACGCATGCTAGATTGCCTCGTTTAATTTCCGGAAGTTGGCGGTCCTTAGCAAGAATATCGCCACTTTCACAGATATTACCAGTTACAGTTTGTTCCATAAGATTATCGCGAGCAACAACCTTTCCGTCGCGAATAACTTCAATGTCGTGCCAGCTGTCGTACATACTTGGGCGAACCAGAACGTTCATACCAATATCAGTTCCGGCAAAAGTTTTTCCGTTGTTATGCTTAACTGCATGAACGCGGCCAAGAATCACGCTGCCTTCTGCAACACAGAAACGGCCTGGCTCACTCTTAAACAAAGGAGCTTTTCCGTACTTTGCAACAAAATCGTCCAAAATAGGCTCAAGGCGCTTCTTAAAATCTTCCATTGGGAAAACAGCTTCGTCGTCCAGCTTGTGATATGGAATACCATAACCGCCACCAAAATCAATAAACTCCAAATCTTTAAACTGCAAAGCAATGCGAAGCAAATTAGAAACAGCGTCAAGATAAGGCTGCGGATCCATAAAAAGCGAACCAATGTGCTGGTTAATTCCCGCAATTGTAAGATCGTACTTCTTCGCAATTTCAAAAATCTGAGGAATAAACTCCTCTGAAATTCCAAACTTAGTTTTTTTACCGCCGGTAACAACTTTTTCGTGGTGGCCAGCACCAACACCAGGATTAATTCTAACTGCAACCTTACCGCCCTTGTTCAAAGAGCCATAAAGTTCAAGCTGAGCAAGCGAATCACAACTTGTCATAATTCCGTGCTCAATTGCAAACTGCATCTCTTCTGCGCTTACGTTGTTTGGAACAAAGAAAATGCGCTCAACAGGAAAACCTGCCTTAAGCAACATCTGGATTTCTCCAACACTCATAGCGTCGCAGTTGTTACCTTCTTCCAAAGCAAGCTTGAGAATATGAATATTTGTATTTGCCTTTACCGAATAGTTTGCAGTATAAGGATATTTTGTAATAACCTTAGCAACAGCGTCCATACGATTACGAAGAATCTTTTCGTTGTAAACGTAAAGCGGAGTGCCGTATGTCTCTGCAAGTTTTTCGGGATTATTGCCTTCAAAAAAATTAACGCTTTCAATAAATGAATTCATTTTAAATCTCCTTTTGTAGGAGGGCGGAGCCCCGCCCTACGGCCACACTACGTTGTGGCCTACCCCACCCAGCGGGGGACACCCCGCAACGCCCCTTGTCCTACAACAAGTGAGCGCGAATCTCTTCACCAGAAAGTGGGCTCAGATAAGCTGGTGCAACATCAAATACAGTCTTACAACCAGTTTGTCCTTCTTTGTTCATTCTGTAAACTGCGCGTGCATAAGCAACAAGTACACTAGAAGTAAAAGCAGGGTTTGAATCGAGCTTGAGACTGTACTCAATTACGTTGTTATATTCATTATCCCAGCCAGTTTTTCCCGAGCGGATTACAAATCCACCGTGTGGAATACCAGAGTGGTCACGTTTCAATTCTTCTTCGCTAATAAAGTGAACTGTTGTGTCGTAATCAGCAAAGTAGTTTGGCATTTCTTTGATTTCTTTTTCAATGCGAGCCTTATCTGCACCTTCTTCTGCTACAACAAAACATTCACGAGTGTGCTTCTGGCGAGTTGTCAAATCTGGGTTACTTCCAGAACGAACAGCGTCCAAAGCAGCCTGAACTGGAATTGTGTACTGCTTACCGTCTTTTACCCCCTCAATGCGGCGAATAGCGTCTGAGTGTCCCTGACTAACACCTTTTCCCCAGAAAGTATAATCTTTTCCGTTTGGAAGAATGCAGTTAGCATAAAGACGATTCAAGCTAAAAAGTCCTGGATCCCAACCGCAGCTAATAAGAGCTGTGTGCTTAAAATCTTTTGCAACTTTATCAACATTTGCAAAATGCTCTGGGATTTTTGCGTGAGTATCAAAACTGTCGATTACATTAAAATATTTTGCGTATTCAGGAGTCTGTTTTGGAAGGTCTGTTGCAGATCCACCACAGATGATAAGAACATCAACTTCGTCCTTGTGTTTTTCAACATCAGAAACATTATAAACAGGAACGCCTGCTGTAAGAATTTTTACAGTTGAAGGATCGCGGCGTGTAAATACAGCAGTCAATTCACAATCAGGATTCTGTTTGATTGCGCCTTCTACACCCTTTCCAAGATTACCATAACCTAAAATACCAATTTTCATTTTGTACCTCTTTTACGCCAAAAGCGTTATTTTATCTTTTAATGCCTCTTTCATTACTTCCACCAGATTTTTCTGGCCGGAATAAAGGCATGTATTATGCTCATCATCTGTAAGCTCGCCGGTAAGCACATAAGCCGAATCAGTTATAAAACGAATTTGCCCTTGCACAAGATTTGTATTATAAACTTTTGCGCCTTTCAGCGTGTAATCCTCTGTAAGAAGAACAATTTTTTTTCCAGACGCAACCAGCTGTTGAAGCTCATTTTCAAATTCGCCAATTATTTTAGCCGAAGCCATTAAATAAAGCCGCAACTCAGTTTTTTCAAGCATTTCGCGAATTTTATTTTTGATATTTTTTGCACCAACAATTGTGATATAGCCGTCTGCTGCAATAACCTTTTGCGGACCATACGCTTCAAGATACTCAGCACTTTTTTTGAGTTCATTAATTTTATTTGATGTAAAGGTTTTGATTTCAACCGGGCGATATTTTGTAGCTTCGCCTTCAACAAGATACGCAGCGCCCTTTTCTACAAGAGCACTTAATGCGGCATAAACATTTGAGCGGGAAAAACCGGTGTCTTTTGCAACCTCGTAACCAGTCATATCCCCATGGTTTAAAAGTGCGGCATAAATTGAAGCTTCCTGCCGAGTGAGCGAAAAATCTGTCAGAATGTCTATAATCTTATTATCCGCCATAAAAACCTCACCAGGCTTTAGCCGCATCATCGCGATTTTTAGTAGTTCTAATTAATACTACTTAACACAAAGAATATACAAAATTTCCATTTTCTTGTCAAATTTTTTACAAAAAAAAACGCTCCGAAACAAAGTTTCGGAGCGTTTTCAACAGTATAAAGTTTTACTGCTTATTTTTCGATTGCATACATTCCAACTAATTCTGGGAAGTCGTAGTTCTTTTCAATAAAGTATCTTAAGTCAAAGTCTTCATGAGTTACTACAACCAAAATTGTTGCATGACTTGCAAGATAATCAGAAATTACCTTCATTACATTCAAACGTGTATCAAAGTCAATATGTGCAAACGGTTCATCAAGAAGCAAAATATCCGGCTTTGCAGTCAAAGCACGCGCAATATCCATACGCTTCATTTCACCAGAAGAAAGCATTTGTGGCTTACAATCAAGATGAGCTTTTGTAAGGCCAACTTTCTCAAGGTTTTCAGCGAGTTCTTCGATTGTTCCTTCGTTTCCGGCATTAATAATCTGCTGGAAAGAATCTTTGATTTTCAAATCAGGGAAGAACGAAAAGCGCGAATCCTGCTGAACAACTGCCATTCTCTTTCTAAACGGTTTAAATACCTTAGGGTCGCGGCCATTTTCAAATGGCTTAAGTGCAACAAGGTCATTTCCTTCCATAAGAATCTGGCCAGAAGTTTCATCAAGCAAACGCAAAATTGCTTTAATTGTACTTGATTTACCACAACCAGAAGGTCCTGTAATACCGTAAATTGTAGAACGCTCAAATGTAAGGTTCAAGCCTTCAAACGCTGTGAATTTTCTTTCGCCAAACAAACCACGCTTATTATAGCGCTGTGCAACGTTCTTCAATTCAATTGCAGAACCCGAAGCACCTTTTTTAGCCTCTGGTTTTTCGTAGCCTTCCATTTCAGGAAGCTGTTCAATTTTACTAAGCACACCGTCTTCAAGTTTATAAGCATCAGTAAGTGTAAGACGCTTAATAAAGTCGAGGTCGTGGCTAACCATAAGGAAGGTCTTTGTTTTATCGCAAAGAATTTCTTTGTTTAAGAATTCAACAAAGTTCTTTCTGAGATTGCGGTCAAGGTTTACAGTTGGTTCATCAAGAAGAATCAAGTTTCCTTTTCTTGAAAGAAGAATCATCAACGTAATACGCTGCATTTCTCCACCAGAAACTTCATCAGGATAAAGACGAGCAAAAGCTTCAAAATCCAAAGTAAAGAATTCTTTAAGGCGGCGAACAATCTCCGAACGGCAGCCCGGTGCAAGCAAAGCAAGGTTCTGATCAAGCGTCAAAGCCGAGTTCATAACCTGCGCAGTTTCTGCCGGAATAAACATAAGTCCCGACTGTTCAATTTTTGTCCATTGAGCATAATCAAGTTTTTCACCATTTGTATAAGCAGCAATTCCATTTACCTTCATGCTACCTTCAAATTTGAAAATATGCATTGGCAAAATTCCTGCAATAGACTTAAGGAAAACTGATTTACCAGTTCCAGTTGGACCCATAATTACAGAAGCAGAACCTTCTTCAATTGAAAAATCACATTTATTAAAAGTGATTCTGTCTCTAAGATGAATACAAAAATCTTTTAATTCTACAGGTTTCATGCTTCCTCCTTCTTATCACCAAGTACGATAAGGAAAGCAGTACTTAAAGCAATCAGGATAATTGAAGGAATCCAGAACATAGAAGGAGTTCCATCATATCCCAAAAGTGTACGGCGGTACAAAGCAATCAAAGCACCAGGGCTTGTATGCTGTGGCGTACCAGTTGCTCCAAGACCAACCTGAATTACGAAACCAAATGATGTATCCAATACAAGTGTCTTAAGCAAAATACCTGCAACAACACGCTTTAATGTATCTTTCATTAATGCGGTTTTCATAAGAACAGAAAGAATTCTACCCTTTGCAAAACCGTAAGAACGGAATGAAACACTATATTTCTGATGATACAAATCAGAAAGTGGAATAGAAATACTTCTTACAGCTTCTGGCAAAACGGTTGCTGTAGAAGCCAAAACGAATACTGCAAGCGAAAGGAATGCAGAAGTAGTGCCTGAACTCTTAGCAAGCGCACCAGAAACCGGCGCATAACAGAACAAGGCAATAAGAATTGAAGGAATTGATTCAATCGCATTTAAGATATTAGAGAAGAAACGTCCTACCTTCATTGACAATACACTCACAAAGCCCAGCAAATAACTGATGAGCATTGCAAATATCATTGTTGAAACCAAAGTGATAGAAAGCTCTTTTACAGAATCGAACAGAATTGGAACATATCTTGCATCTCGCAAATCTGCAGAAAAAATGCCATTAAACCAAGTCCAAGGAAGCCATGAAATAATCAATGGCAATATGAATAGAACTACTAAAATGTATTTTAATACGTTAAATTGCTTTTTCATAAACCCTCGGATAAATCAAGAAGAGTATCGTTTTTACAAGGAACGATACAACAGCATTAATACACAAAAGAACAAAAACTGAATCAACAAGCAAGTCTGTGTTTGTTGCTATCAATGCATCAATTAAGTTACTTCCCAAACCAGGGAAACTATAAGCAATTTCTGCAATTGTAACCGAACCAATAATTGCAGGAACTTTACCAGCAAGATACGGAATAAAACGTGGTAAGCTAGACTGGAAAAGATATCCTGAATAGGTTCCTGGAAGCGGGAAGAATTTTCCCATATTTCTACCAAGTGTTGAGAACACAATCGCATGTGTCTGTCCAACCTGGCTAAGCATATCTGTCTTTAAGAAGTTTGTAGCGTCCCAAGACAAACCGCCCAAAATAACAGTTACAAGTGCAATAATAATGAACGGAACTCCGTTCCTGAAAGTTGCATAAGCAACCCAGAATCCAATAAACAAAGGAACAGCTGCTAAAATTGAAGCAAGGAAGCTCCAGATTTTTTCAATTTTTTCACCCGCTTTTTTTGCAAAATGCACTGCCATATATTTGCTAGATACAGCATAAGATGCACAAACCAATGCAATAAGAATTACAAAGGCTAGAGAAATCATTGATAAAACAAATGTTTGGATTGCGCCAGCTTTAATTATCTGTCCCGATGTAAAGCCGACTGTTGCTGAATTTGCATGACCTGATATAAACAGCAGGAAAGATTTTCCTGCTTCCATATAATCTGCCGGAGCAGATCCGGTAGAAACAAGATATAAAAATGAGAGAACAAAAGTTCCAACCACGGCAAAAACTATGCCGTGGAGGAGCAATTCTCTAACCAAAAAGCGTAAGAATCGCATTAATTACCTCGCAATTAGTTATCAAACTTCCATTCCTCTACTGACAAGAATGGGTTATCAGTTCCTATATAGACATTAGCTAAACCACGAGAATATACATCTTTCTGAAGAGAACAAAGACCAATTGTAGGAGACAAATCTGTTATCTCTTTATTAAGTCTAAGTGTAAGTTCAATCCAGTTAGAAGTTACAACTTCTTTATCCCAATCATCAAAAAGGGAATCAAGTTTCTTGCTTGCAATTCCTGTAATGTTTTCGTCTGCGCCAGTTCTATACAAGTTACCAATTGACGAGTAAATATTATCAAATCCATCATAATACATAAGAGCAAGTTCATAAGATTTCTCTTTGTAAACCATTCTCTTAAATACCTGATCACCAGTACGTCTTACATCAACGTTCAAACCAATAGCTTCAAGCTGTTTTGCAATACCTTCAGCAAGCTGCTTACCAAAATCACCCATAGAATCTGGATAAATAAGTTTTGCATTCTGACCTTGAATATCACCTGTTTTAGCAAGTTTCTTAGCCTTACTTACATCGTAAGGAAGCAAATCAGGAAGCGGTGAAGAAACATATTCAGAAACGTTTACTTCAAAAAGGTTTGATGGGAAAGGACCGTAATTAAGTACAATTCCTTCATCTTTGTCTGTAATTCCAGGAACAAGGTTCTTTCTGTCCAAAGCCATAGCCATAGCCTGACGACCTTCTGCCTTAGGGAACAATTCTGTATTAATTGACAAATTGTAGAATGCATAAGGCATATAAGAATTAATATCAACCTTTGACATTTTCTTAACTGTGTCGCGGTCCATTGGGTTTGTCTCAAGAACAAGATTTACACGTCCCTTGCTCAATTCATTCATACGAACGATAGGGTCAATTACACGCTTAATAACAATTGAATCAACCTTTGGAACAGTCTTAAAATAAAGACCATTTGCCTTGAAAGTAAGCCACTTACCAATTTCCCAGCTCTGGAGTTTATAAGGTCCAGTTCCGATTGGTTCAGTTGCGAATCTTCTTTCAAGTTCACCGTCACGCATATTTACATCCATATCTTTTCCTTCAAATCTTGAAGGAATGATTTTGAATGCAAGAACAGGATAAGCACGGAATTCCGGCATTGGATTTTTGAAAACAATCTTTACAGTTTTGTCGTCAATCTTATCAACACTCTGAATGTAAGAGTTCAAATATTCTCTTTTTGGAGAATTATTTTCTTTCAAAACATAAGCATTGTAAGAATAAACAACGTCTTCTGCCATCAATGGAGTTTCATCATGCCAGGTAACATCTTCACGAAGGGTAACAATATAAGTTTTCTTATCCTTCTGATTCTGCTCAATGCTTTCAGCAAGAGCAAGCTCAGTAATAAGATTTCCTGTCTGATGATCAACTTCAAAGTTTGTAAGACCATCAAAAATAAGCTCACTGGCATTCAAACCAGATGTATTCTGCTCCAAAACCGGGTTCAAAGAATCAGGCAAAGTTGAAACAGCTGCTACAGCACCTTTCGGCTGAGCTTTCCAAATAATAACACCAACAACAGCTGCAGCAACAACCAGGGCTGCTACAATAATAGAAATAACACTCTTCTTTCCCATCTTCATAATTAACGCATCCTTGTAATAAACGAACTATAAACTACAACCTCTCCAGAATAATCTTCAGTTTTACCCTTGTCGATTTCAAAGAAGTAATTTGTACCTTTGAGCTGTGAACCAGCGTTCAATACAGGCCAAGAATTACCAACTCTTGAGCTACGACTTACCAAATCCTTAAGATTATTCTTTTCAATCATTTTTCCACTCTTTGTATTCTCATTGAATACTCTAACATTTCTGTTATCTTTAAGAGTAATTACCAAGTCATTCATTTCGCCCTTTGGAATAGAAACCATTCCCCACCAGTATTCAGCTTTCTTCTGCTTTGTACCGCTGAATTTTGCAGGACGAGATTTCTTGCTTTCTGCTGTAGAACCTGGAGCTGGGTTGAACAAACCAATCATAAGAGGCATTACAGTCTTACCACGGCTTGCAATTTCTTTTTCAGTTGCAATTTCCTTGTTAATCTGTGCAATCTTTGCAGAAAGGTCTTTCTTCTGAGCTGCAATTTCGTCAATAATATCCTGATCTACGTTCTGCTTGTGTTTTGAAGCAAAATCCTGAAGTTCAGCATAAATTGCGTCAATGTTCTTTTCTACACTCTGGTAGTGAGCAAGAATTTCTTCCAACTTATAATTACCGTTTTCTTTAGCAACCATCTGGCGAGCAAATTCTTCACCAATGCGCTCTTTGTAATCGTAAAGTTTATCGCGGTAAGCACCTTCAAGCTGAATAGCGATATCCTGGTTCAATTTCTTGAATCTGCGTTCAAAAGCTGAAACACCAGCTGTTTTTCCAACACCAGAATTCTTAATAATTGAGCTGATTTCGCCGTCATAGTCACCGAGTTTATCTTTGAAAGTTGTCAACTGACTAATTCTTTCATCGATATCTTCAATTTCGTTAAGCTTTTCAGACTGCTCAAGAATTGACTTACGTTTAGCTTCAATCTGCTTACAAACATCAATTTCTTTTGCAACAGTAGCATACTTATCGCTCTTTCCATAAACTTTTACAGACTGTGTATACATTGCATTTGCATCATTTACATTTTCTGATGACAAAAGAAGGTCGATACACTTTACAGACAAGTCAATACCTTTTTCTTTTACGTCAGCAGGAAGATGCAAAGCAGGATCCAATGCCTTAAACTTAGAAAGTGCAGTATTGCTTGCAGAAATCAATTTGCTTGAATTCTTTACGCCGTCTGTACTATCAAGTGCATTTTTACCAGCATTGAATACGTTTACATAGTTCAAATACTTCTTCTGTTTTGCAGGTTCTTCAATGTCAGTCCAGTATGCTGTAGCAGCTTCAGGACCTCTTGAATTCCATGCATTTATACCTTTTGCTACATTTGGATCTCCATCTCCAACATTAGTAGACTCACACGATACCACAAGTGCAGCAATCATTACTGCAAATAAAACTTTTAATGCTTTTTTCATTTAGAAACCTCCTTTACTAAACGGAATCCAACATCAGGATATTTTTTGTTTTTATCAATATTTTTGTAATTAGAAATTCTCAGATCGTTAACTCCATCCATCCAAGAACCTCCTTTTACTGTTGCAAGCTCAGAATCCTCAGGAAGATTTCTCATTGATGATGTCCATTCCCAAACGTTTCCGGACATATCCATAATTCCCCAGGCATTAACACCAGTTTCAAAAGCACCAACCGGTGAAGTATATTTGTGTTTGCCATTTCCTTTATAATTTGCTTTTTTACCCTTAGAAGGATCATCATCTCCCCAAGGATAAATAAATTCAGTACCAGCTCTAGCAGCCTTTTCCCATTCATCATCTGTTGGAAGACGGAATGTTGCACCAATCTGATTTGAAAGCCAAGCAGCATAACCTTCTGCATCAATACGAGATACACCAATTACAGGCTGATTTGGATCATTAAAATCAGAGTTTACAAAATATTCAGGAGCTTCTTCATTTCTTGTAAGGTAAAGATAAAGTGCATACTGATAATTTGTTACAGGACAAACTGCAATGTCAAAAGCACCAAGTTCAACTTCGCGAGCAGCTTCTTTTTTAGCAGCCTTAGAATCATGACCTAAAGCACCAGCAACGAAAGGGCCAGCCTCTACGTTTACAAAGCTATATGTCTGATCAATATCTGAAGCACAGAAGTATCTTGCATCAACTGCAACTGCGCTGTCGATTGCGCGCATCTGAGAAGAAACAAACTGTTCTGCAGAGAATGAAGTTGAAATTGTAAGTTCAAGTACGCAATTTTTGTAATCATCATCAACCGGGAAGTCTACTTTTGCAGAACCGTTATTTCCAGTTTTTACAAAAGAAACAACTTCTGCCAATTCAGATGATTCAGAAATAATAGAAGCATAAGGTGCAGCCCAAACAGCTTTCAATTTCAAGCCTGCTACAGGAGCACCAGTGTTATCTTTTACTGTAAGTTCAATTGAAGGATTTGCAGTAAGAATACAATCTTTTTTTGTGAATGAAACATCAAAGCCTTCTGCAATAGATTTAGCAAGATTTTCAACCTTTCTTGAAAGCAATTCTGTTCCACCGTCCTGATAAGTAAGAACGTTTGTTTCACCATTCTTTTCAAGAGTGCTAAGAATAGAAGCAGCAAGTTCAAGTTTTGTAGCTACATTTCTACTTGATAAGAGCTTATTATAATCAGAAACAAGTGCATCACGAAGTTTTTTCTGATAAGCACCTTCGTTCTTGTCCCAATCAGCAATCTTAATTCTATAAACTACATTGTCGCCACTTTTACTCTGTGAAAATGGCTTAAGAGTTCCAACTCTGGCATCAACTGTGTCGCTGCTTACAACAACTTTTTTTGCTGCTGCATCAGAAGCACGAACTTTTGCCGTTAAAGCATTTTCAACCAGGTCTTTTTTTGCCAAGGCAATTGAATCTTCAAGAGAAGAAGCCTTTCCGTATCCATAATAGAAACCTTCTTCCTCTTTAACCAATTCGTTTTTAGCCTTTGGTTTTGCACTTACTAAACTGCAAGTTATAACTGTAATAAACAGTGAGATTATAAAACGTCTCATCAGCTTCCCTGTGTTACCTAAATACATAGTTAATCTCCTTATGCGAAACTACGCCGCACGAAATATTAATTTTTCCTTTTACTTCTCTTTTATACTTTATTTAAATAGGGATAACTTTTGATAATTAAATGATTATTTTGACTTTTAAATAGTTTTTGAATTAGTTTTTATTAACGTGTCGACCTCCAGTTGTAAAATTCATTTTCCGGTACGCAGATATAGAGTGTTATTCTCCACTATACGCAAGACAAAAGTCTCACAAATTTAGTTAACAACGTTTCACTATTAATGGTTACCTTAAAATAAAAAAAAATCAAGTTTTAATATCGTTTTTTTTAAACGAAAACGTTTTAGTAGCCCTAAAAAAGCATTTTTTTTCGTTTATTTTTGATTTTTTGAAAAAACTTGTAAAAAATCGCATTTTCCTCCATCTTTAGAATAGTTTTTTAAGCTGATTTTGAAGTTCCTTTTTGGCACTATCAGCGGCTTTGCTCTTTAATTGCTTTTCAGCTTCGGCTTTCTTTTGATTAAGCTGTTTTTCAAAAGCATTTGTGCTTGCAACCGAGCCAGAAAGCTGTTTTTTTATTTCATCAAGCGAAGCAAACTGGCCAAGTGCATTTCCGCCCGCTTCGTTGATTTTTTTTGTAAGCTCTTTTTTGAGATTTTCTTTTACGCCGGAAAGTTCCGCTTCCATTTCTTTTTTAAGAGCTTTTATCACCTGCGAATCAGCATCAGAAGCAATATTAAGTTTTAAACCTTGTGATTCAGAAAATCCGCCCAAAAGCTTTGCATTTACAGTATTTACTTTACCCATTACATTTGCATAAATTTTTGAAGCATAATCCGGCTCAAAAGGCACAGTCGAAATCTTCAGATTTTTAAGAAGCGTATTTGCTTCAATAGAAAAATCTTCGTTTTCAAAAATCTTAATAATCGCATTAATTGCACAATCTGAATCAAACGAAGGAACACCAGGATATTCACCAAAAGTATTTGCCGGAATATTAAGCTGAACATTTTTTACATTATAATCAGCTAAAACCAAAGGCTCAGTTGTTCCAAGTCTAAAGTCAACAACAAATGTTCCTGTGTGCTGCAAATCATACAATTCAAGATTAAAGTCGATTTTTGCAGGCTCGTTTATCAATTCCTGATTATTTGCAATATTTGTTGCATTAACAAAAAAGTTTGCTCCCGAGCCGGCCATTTTTTTAATCCAAAAAGAAGGAGTTTTATCGCTTCGATAAAAAATATCGCGGCCAGGCGCACGTTTTATTGAATACTTTTGCTTTTTAGCTTTTTTTGTATTTTCAGATTTTTGTTTTGCCGGCTGAGTTTGCTGTTTTGACTTAAGATTCAAAAGATAATTTACGCCAGTTTGCGCATAAGGATAATATTTTCCAAGAACATCGCAAGCAACCTTTTCAAACATTCCGCTGATTAAGTTTGTTCCGTCGGAAATGCTAAGCGAAGTAATTTTTGCAATTTCAGTATTTGCAAAATTCAAATCGTGATTTACCGCATTTTGAATTGTTTTTCGCATTGAATCAACTTGCGCCATATCTGCATTAAAGCTGTTGAGCGTACCAGTTGCTTCTTTTTTTGCTTTTTCGATGTTTTTGTAAGCGGCGTCAATTGTTTCCAAAAATTCTTTGATTTTAAGCGGATTATTTTGTACTGAATTATAATCAAAAGCCATAATTTCATTTACAGATTTCTGCAAATCATCAACTGACTTTTGAACTTCGGCCGGCTTAGACTGCCACTTTTCAACAAGCTCAGGAACCTTGTTCTGCACATCGGTTGAAAGATTTGGCGTTTGAAGTTTTGCGTAATAAGTTTCCATTAAATTCTGAGGATTTATTTGATTAAAAAGGCCGCTTATATTTTCCTGCAAAGACGAAGAAGCAACCGATTTTTTTTCGCCCAAAGCAATTGCAAATTTTGATTGCGAAGCCTGCTTTTGAATTTTTTCCTTATTCTTTTTGATTTTCTTTATTTTTTTTGGCGGAAGTTCGCCCGAATATTTTCGTTCGGTTCCTGTTAAAACATCTAAAACCGAAAGTTCATCTGCAACAAAGCGTTTTTTCAAAAGCTGCTTTAAATCAAAATCAATTGAAACCGAGCCAATATCAACAAGATTTTTCATTACATCATTTTTATTGGCAATTTCAATTTTTTTGATTTTCAGCGAAGAATCAAAAAATTTAAAATCAACTTTTTGAATATCGCAGCGCGCTTCAAAAATATTTTCACAAACTGTTGTAATTGCTTTTTTGATAATCACATTTTTGAAAATTGCAAAACAAACCGGAATTGCAACTAAAAAAGAAATAGCTGCAATAAGCGGCACAAAATTGATTCGCCCTTTTTGCTTTTTGATTTGCTTTGCAATGCTTTTTAATCGCTTGAAATCTTTTTTAGTGAGCGCCGCAGTTTTTTCGGCCGGAATTGCATAAACCGCACTTTTATTTTTGTCTGTTTGTTCAACTTTGGCAAAAAGCGATTTTATATATTTTTTGTCATCTGGAACAAAAAGTTTCTTATAAATCTTTTTTTCCAGATTTTTTTCTGTATATTTTTTTCTAAAAATTGACGGAAGTTTTTTCATTTTTTTCTCCTAAAATCAACTGCACTTTTCGCGCTTCAAAAAAGCAACGTTTTTCTAATCTTTTGCTGCAATGTCTGCGATTTTTTTCACAATTTTGGCTTTTGAAATTACTGTGAAAAACTTGGTTTTTCTAAGAAGTGGAATTATTTTATTTCGTGCAAACCACACAAAAATCCTAACTATTACATAAATTGGAATATAAATGATTAAACCGCACAAAAACGAACCACAACCAATTGTATTATTGAAATTAGTAAAACTTACAAAAGGAATTTCAAGAAGGAAGTCAAAAGTTGGCTCTAAACTGTTGATTGTAAGAAACCAGCCGCCAACAGAATCAAAAACAGAATCAAATAAAGGTGCAAGAAGTGTAAAACCTAAAGTGCTTAAAACCAGCGCCGCTTTATTGATTCTTAAAAAAATCACAAAAACTGTTATTACATACCAAAAAATATTGTCTTTTGGCAAAAAGCCAAGAAGCATTCCAAGACTAACAGCGTGCGCAATTTCTCCCGGGTGCGAATTGCTGTTTAACGACTTAAACAACTTTATTATGATTTTCAACATATATTTTTCTCCTTATAAACTCCGCATTAGCGGGCGCACAGGAGGTGCGATATCCACGTTTGGAATATATGTCTATTTTAGCAGAATAAAAGCACTTTTCAAGAGAAGTTTTCTTAAGTTGATTAATAAACCGCTGCGAAATATTATATTTAGTCTTTTTTTAATCTTAATATACGTTGATTTTCGCTGCCGCGAAATTCGAGCATTAAATTTCGTTTTTCTAAAATAAATGGGCCGTCTACTAAAACATCAATGCACGAAAGCATACGGTTTGTAAACTCTGTGTGTTTGCGGCCGCCTTCTAAAAGGTCTTTTTCGTAAACGTAGCCGGTGTAGCACCAGATATTTTTTTGAGGATATGTTTTTCGAACTTTTTCGAGAAACGGCGCAAGCTCAGCCTGATTTTCCGGCTCAAAAGGCTCGCCGCCAAGCACGGTAAGCCCCGCAATGTACGAAGGTTTAAGCGCTTCTAAAAGTTCGTTTTGCGTTTGTTCTGTAAACTCGCGGCCAAAGTTAAAATCCCAAGTTTGCGGCTGAAAGCAGCCGGGACAATGGATTCTACAACCTGAAACAAAAAGTGTTACACGAACACCTTCGCCGTCGGCCACGTCGCATTTTTTTATATTTCCGTAATTCATAGTCGTAACTTAGGGGTTTTTAAGGGGGCGAAGCCCCTTTAGGAGAAGGGGTAGGATGCAACGAAGTGCAGCCGTAGGGGGAGACTTCCCCCCACCTCTTACAAATGCAAAACCCTTTCTTTGATTTCCTGAGTTCGCCCCTGATTCCAGTACTGAGTTCCGATGTATCCGCAAGTGCGGCGGGCAACGTTCATTGTAGACTGGTCGCGGTTTCCGCATTGTGGGCATTCCCAAACGAGTTTTCCGTCGTCCTGAACTACTTGAATTTCGCCGGTAAAGCCGCATTTTTGGCAACAGTCTGATTTTGTATTGAGCTCTGCGTACATAATGTTATCGTAAATGTGGCGGAGAACTGCAATTACAGCCGGAATGTTATTTTCCATATTTGGAACTTCAACGTAGCTTACAGCACCACCCGGAGAAAGCTCCTGGAACTGGCTTTCAAATGTAAGTTTTTCAAATGCATCTATTGGCTCTGTTACATGAACGTGATAGCTGTTTGTAATATAATTTTTATCTGTTACGCCGGCAATTTCACCAAAACGCATTTTAAGACATTTTGCAAACTTGTAAGTTGTACTTTCAAGCGGCGTTCCGTAAAGGCTGAATGCAATGGAAGTTTCTGCACGCCATTTTGCGCACGCTTCGTTCATATACTTCATAATTTCAAGTGCAAAAGGTGTAGCACTTGGATCTGTGTGAGGTTTGCCTGTCATATAACGCACACATTCGCAAAGGCCAGCATAGCCAAGAGAAATTGTTGAATAACCGTTGAACAGCAATTTATCTATTACTTCGCCTTTTTCGAGCCGCGCGAGAGCTCCGTTTTGCCAGAGGATTGGCGCTACGTCGCTTGGAGTTCCTAAAAGGCGTTTGTGGCGCAACATAAGTGCGCGGCGACAGAGTTCGAGTCTTTCACTAAAAATCTTCCAGAATTTTTCTATGTCTTTGCCCGATGAGCAAGCAACGTCAACAAGGTTGATTGTAACTACGCCCTGATTAAATCGGCCGTAAAATTTTGGGCGGCCTGTTTCATCGCGATAAACTGTAAGGAAAGAACGGCATCCCATACAAGGGTAACAGTTTCCCTCTTTAAGTTCAAACATCTTTTTTTCAGAAATATAATCCGGAACTAAGTGGCGGCTTGTACATTTAGCAGCAAGTTCTGTAAGGTAATAATATTTCTGTCCTTCTTCAATATTATCAGGTTCAAGTACATAAATTAGTTTTGGGAATGCTGGCGCAACCCAATATCCTTTTTCATTACGAACACCCTGATAGCGCTGCTTTAGAACTTCTTCTATAATCAAAGCAAGGTCAGCCTTTTCCTGTTCATTTTTTGCTTCATTAAGATACATAAAAACTGTTACGAACGGCGACTGTCCATTTGTTGTCATCAAAGTTACAACCTGATACTGAATTGTCTGAACTCCGCGCGTAATTTCATCTGCAAGGCGGCGCTCAACAATTTTGTCGAACTGTTCTTTTGTAAAACTTACGCCAGTTTCTTCAACTGTAAGATTTAATTCACGAATCAGCTTTTTTCGGCTTATATCAACAAAAGGTGCCAAATGTGCAAGCGAAATACTCTGTCCGCCATACTGACTCGACGCAACCTGCGCAATTATCTGCGTTGCAATGTTACAAGCTGTTGAAAAAGAATGCGGCGTATCAATTTTTGTTCCACTAATAACGGTGCCGTTCAAAAGCATATCTTCAAGATTTACAAGATCGCAGTTATGCATATGCTGAGCAAAATAATCAGCATCATGAAAGTGAATGATTCCTTCATTATGAGCTTCTACAATATCTTCATCTAAAAGAAAGCGTTTTGTAATATCTTTTGAAACTTCGCCAGCCATATAATCGCGCTGAACGCTTACAACTGTTGAGTTCTTGTTTGAATTTTCCTGCTTAACTTCTTCGTTGCAACATTCAAGAAGACTCAAAATCTGCTTGTCTGTTGAATTCTGCTTTCGCATAAGAGCATGTCGATATCGATATGTAATATAAACCTTTGCAAGGCTGAACGCACCAATTCTCATAAGTTCAGTTTCAACAAGGTCTTGAATTGCTTCTACGTTAAGCTGAACTTTACTTGCCTGGCAGGTTGATGAAACCTTTGCAGCAACAGCATTTATATATTCTTCTGTAAGTCGTTCACTTTCCGGAATTGCGGCGTTTGCTTTTGTAATTGCTGTAACAATTTTTCTGATGTCAAAAATTGTTTCTTCGCCGTTTCGCTTTATGATTTTCATATTCCCCACCTGATTTTTATAATAAAATGATTTTTAGACAAAAAATGAGCAGGCACTATATCTAGCGTCTGCTCACTAGTAATATACTATTACTAGCGGATTTTTTCAATCAGCTAGCAGATTTTTTTATGATTTTTTTTATCGTTTTTGATTTGTGCAAAAATACTGTTACGGAACTATTTTGATTACTTCTTCACCCGAGCAAACATAATCTCCAACATTCAATTCTGAGCTGTCTTTTATTCGGCCCGAAACCGGAGCATAAATTTTTGCGCCGTTTATAATACATTCAAGTTCGCACAATCTGTTTTCCAGGTTTTTCTTTTCTGATTCTAAAGCGGTTGTATCAAGCATAAATAACAAATCACCTTCTTTTACTAAATCATTGTTATTAAAATTTTTCATAACCAGCATTCCGCTTGTAGCACATTTTACAGAACAATCGTCTCTTTCCAGGCTAAGCACAACCGGCGTTTTTTCTGATTTTTCACCTGGAATTAAGATTGCCCAAACCAAAACTGAAAAAACAGACAAACTAAGCGTAACCAGAACATCACAAATTACATTAACAAGCGTAAATTTATAAGACAATAAAGTTTTTGTTTCATCGTAATATTTCAGGCACATAAATCATCTCCTGTAAACACAACTGCAAGCACAAGGGCAAAAACCTCGTTTTTCTACAAAACACTTTTTTTGAAAAACTAATACTTTCATTTTTATTCCTCTTTTTCACAATTTTTTTATGTAAAATTATCTTCAACACGAAAATCAGTTTTGTAAAGTGTTTAAGCCAAAAAAGAACCGAAGTTACGCCGTAACAATGGTTACTTTTCCAAACTTCGCTTTTGCCTTTTCTAAATCTTTTTTTTCGGCTTAAAAAGGCTGTCCAAATTATTTTTGCATAAAATCAAATACTGTGTTACAATTTTAAAATATGAAAAAAGTTGATATTTTAAGAAAGCTGGAACCAAGCCAGTTTTTAGCTTTCGGCGGATTTATTATTCTTTTTATCGCATCATACTTTAATATTTTCAAACAAGATGAATGGATTGGTCTTACAATCATTCCATATCCAAAGTACGTTATTCCAATTTTAGATATTGCTTCAACTCTTTTTACTATTTGTATTGTGATTTTTCCAAAAAAGCATTTTTCGCTTTATCCGGTTTTATTTGTGCAGGCAATTTTGACAAGCCTTACTGGTTACGAGCAATTAGGAATATTTTTATTTTCCGTTTTGATTGTTTTGATTTATCTAAACGGCTCTTTTTATTGCAAAAAACAAAATCTGCTTATTATTTTATTGTACGTTTTTTACTCGGTTGTTTTGCTGGGAGTAATTCGCTATGGAAAACAGCGCTTTTACATAGCAATTGGTTATACTTATTTTATTGCCGCAGCGTTTAATTATCTTTTTATGGTTTACAGGCAAAAATTAACTTCGCTGCTTCCATTAATTCATCAGGAACTTTATCTTTCAAAAGATATTCAACTGCCAAAATCCGGCGAAATAATGCATTTGAGTAAATATAAAATTACAGAACGTCAAAAAATCATTTTGTATGAAGCCGTTGCAAAAAATAAAACTTATGGTGAAATTGCTCTTAAAAACAATCTGAGCCTTTCTCTTGTAAAAAAAGAAATGACAAATATTATGCAGTATTTTGGCTGCAAAAATATTGATTCACTAAAAATTGTTTTGAGCCAGTTTATTTTAGCAATTGATTGATTTTTTGATTATAATAAACTTAAAAGCAATATATAAAAGGAGATATTTATGGATTCAAAAGCGTTATTTTCAATTTCTTACGGAGTTTTTATTTTAGGTTCGCATGATGATACAAAAATTAATGCCTGCGTAACAAATACTTGTATGCAGGTTGCTTCAAATCCGGCGCGGCTTGCAATTACGGTTATAAATCAAAATTATACTTGCGGCCAAATTAAAGCCTGCGGCACTTTTGCACTTTCTGTTTTAGATAAATCTGTGACTTTTGATACAATCAGCCGTTTTGGCTTTCAAAGCGGGCGCGATACAAATAAGTTTGCCGATTTTCCTCATTCGCTTGATTCAAACGGAAACCCGTATTTAAATAGCCAGATTTGCGCACTTTTTTCTTGCAAAGTTGTAAGCTCGCAAGACTTGGGAACGCACACGCTTTTTATTGCAGAAATCCAGGATTCAAAAATTATGAGCGACAAAGCGCCGCTTACTTATGCAGATTATCATAAAGATATAAAACCTAAAAAAGAAGCTTCACAGGAAGCAGCTAATGCTGGAAAAAAGATAATCGGCTGGCGATGTAAAATCTGCGGCTATGAATACGAAGGCGCAGAACTTCCTTCTGATTATGAATGTCCAATTTGCGGACACCCGGCAGAAGATTTTGAACCTATTTACGAAAAGTAATATAAGTATGCGAAAGCGGCTCGCTGATTTTTTGGATTTCTTCTATTGCAAAATCCGCTTTATTAAAAGCCGGAAAAAAAGCGTCGCCGTCAACTTCTAAATCAATTTCTGTGATATAAAGTTTTTCTGCAAGATTTTTTGCCATTGCTTCGCGGTAAATTGACTGCCCGCCGCAGATAAAAATATCTTTTTGAGGAAAGTTTTTTTTAGCAAGCAAAATTGCGTCGTTCAACGAATGAACTGTGCAAAACTGTTCGCCTTGCAAATTGTGATTTTTTGAAACAACGATAGTTTCGCGGCCAGGAAGTCCGCGCCCAAATTTCTTAAAAATTTCTTCAAAAGTGCGGCGGCCCATAATCACCACATTACCGAGCGTTAGTTTTTTAAACCGCAGCTGATCTTCGCGAAGGTTCCAGGGAATGCTACCATTTTTTCCAATTACACGATTTTTTGCGTAAGCAACAATCAAATTAATCATTTACGGCCAATTATAATCATTCTAAATACATTTCTACAATATTTAAGTATCTTTTTTATAGAAAATTCCAAAAACTGCGTTATTATTTTAAATGGAAATTAATTCACAGGAGAACTTATGAAATATTTTGTAGACTGTTGCGCTGCAAAAGGCGGAGATGGTTCAGAAAAAAATCCTTTTAATAAAATTCAGCAGGCCGCAGATATTGCAGTTGCCGGCGACGAAGTTATTGTAAAACCCGGAATTTATCGCGAAGCTGTAAATCCTAAAAATGCGGGTCAGGAAGGAAATCAGATTGTTTACCGCTCAGAAAAGCCTCGTGCCGCTCATATTACAGGAGCCGAAGAACTTAAAAACTGGACAAAAGTAGAAGGCTCTGTTTACACGGCACGCGTTTCTAATAAGATTTTTGGAGATTATAATCCATACACAACTTTGGTAAGCGGCGACTGGTTTATTGCCTACTTTATTGCTCATACAGGAGATGTTTACCTTAACGGTAAATCAATGTACGAAGTTCAAAGCCTGGACGAAGTTAAAAAAGCCGAGCCAAGCGACGCAGCGTGGGACACAGATTTTTCACGCTTTAAGTGGTTTGCTCAGCAGGATACTTCAAAAGACGAAACTGTTTTTTACGCTAATTTTTTGGACAAAGATCCAAACAAAGAAAACGTTGAAATCAGCGTGCGCAAAAACTGCTTTTACCCGGAACAAGAAGGCGTTGGCCACCTTACCCTCAGCGGATTTGTAGTTTCACAAGCAGCAACTCAATGGGCACCACCAACTGCCTACCAGGAAGGAATGGTTGGCCCGCACTGGTCTAAAGGCTGGATTATTGAAGACTGCGAAATCTACGAATCAAAATGCTCTGGAATTTCACTTGGAAAATATCTTCAGCCGAACAACGATAATAAATGGCTCAAAACAAAATACAAAGACGGAACTCAAACCGAGCGCGACTGCATTTGCCAGGCACAAATTGAAGGTTGGTCAAAAGAAAAAATAGGCTCACACATTGTTCGCCGTTGCGACATTCACGATTGCGGCCAAACAGGCATTGTAGGACATCTTGGCGGCGTTTTTTCTTTGATTGAAGATAATCATATTCATCATATAAACAATAAGCAGAATCTTGCAGGAGCCGAAATTGGCGGAATCAAAATGCACGCCGCAATTGACTGCATTTACCGCAGAAATCATATACATCATTGTACGCGAGGAATCTGGTTAGACTGGCAGGCTCAGGGAACGCGCGTTACTCAAAACTTTTTCCACGACAATTGCCCGCCGCGCCGCGCTGGCAAAGAAATAAAAGCCGAAGTTGCAGAAGATTTGTTTATTGAAGTTTCACACGGGCCGACTCTCGTAGACAACAATATTTTTCTTTCCGCACGCGCTTTAAAACTTGCAACTCAAGGCGTTGCTCTTGTTCACAACATTATTGCAGGAAGTTTTACCGCAGTTGGACGCGGAACCGACAACGGAACTCCAAACCGCAATTCTGCACGCTACACTCCGTATCATTTTCAACATAGAACCGAAGTTGCAGGCTTTATGACAATTTTGCACGGCGACTGCAAATTCTACAATAACATTTTTATTCAGCAGCCGGTTTGTACAGAATTTGCCGCACGAATGCAAATTAACGCACATAATGAATGGGACGATTCAAACTTTATTGCCGGAACTTTCCCTTACGAAAACTATCCGACTTCTGAAGAATGGAAAAAACAGTTTGAAGGCTATTGCGGAATGGGCTCTGTAACAACAGACCGTTATTATTCAGAACTTCCGGTTTGGGCAGAAGGAAACCTTTATCTTAATGGCGCAAAGGCAATGTCAAAAGAAAAAGACGCTTACATTAATTCTTTGGAGCAGGTTGAAATCGGCTACGAAGAAAAAGGAGATAAAATCTACTTAAAAACAAATCTTTATGATTTAGTTGCAGCCGGAAAAATTCCTGCAGAAGCGCTCAAGTGCAAACTTATGAAAACAGAAGATATTGCTCCAGCTTTTGAGCCAGAACAGAATTACGAAAACCCGGACGGCAGCCCGATTATTTTTGACACAGATTTTTTTGGTAAAAAGCGCAGCGAAAATCCAATTGCAGGACCTTTCGCAAACGCCAGCGAATCAAAAGAAGCTTTGTTTTAAGACTGCCTAAGCAAAAATCAATTTCAAAAGAAGCTTTAAGCCGAACCAGTTAGCAAAAAGAATTATTCTACACCAAGCAGCTGTTCGGCTTCTTCTTTTGAGATTTTTTGCGCAATAGAACAAATTGGGCAAGTTTTAAAACGCTCAACTTTCAACGGAAAAATTGGAATAAAATATAAAGTAAACCAATCAGTTACTTTCACAATCTTTAAATTAATTGTGTTGTGACAGTTTGGACAAGTTCCAGAAATAGGATAAGAGCCCAAATCCTTAACAGTTCTTCTTGAACCAAAAAAAATGAACATAATTTTCCCCCTGAAATTGTAAATAAAAAGCTGCTCAGAATTCTGGGCAACTTTTTATTTAGCGTTTCAAATCAAATTATCCAATCAAAGACTTCTGCTTTTTGCTTACCGGCTCACAAGTCAAATCAACTCCAAGTTTCTTAAAAATCTTGCGGTCAACTTCACTAAGCATAACGCTTGTGTGAACCGAACAGCCTCTTAAGTTTGGCAACTGTTCTACTGCGCGGCGGCAATTTTCGTCGGTTTTAGAAAGCATTGCAAGCGCAACCAAAACTTCGTCTGTGTGAAGACGCGGATTGTTGCCACTCAAATAAGTTACCTTCATTTTTTGAATAGGTTCAATCATTTCTTTTGGAATTAATTTTACTTTATGATCAATTCCAGCAAGATGTTTTGTTGCATTCAAAATAAGAGCAGCGCTTGTTCCCAAAAGCTCAGAAGTTTCCGAAGTAATAATAGTTCCGTCGGCAAGCTCAATTGCAGAACTTGGAACTTTTGATTTTGCTGCGCGCTCTTTTGCAGCAACAGTTACGCGGCGGTCATCAGTTGTGATTTTGGCCTGCTGCATTAAAAGTTCAATTTTATCAGCTTCTGATTCTTCGGCATTGCCTTCTACAAGGCGGCCAAGCGTTTCGTAATAGCGGCGAATGATTTCCTGCTTACTTGCTTCGCAGCAGGCTTCATCATCATAAATACAATAGCCGGCCATATTAACGCCCATATCCGTTGGAGATTTATAAGGATTTTCGCCGTAAATTCCCTTAAAAATAGCGTCTAAAACCGGAAAGATTTCAATGTCGCGATTATAATTTACAGTTGTTTTTCCGTAAGCCTCAAGGTGCCACGGGTCAATCATATTTACATCATTCAAATCCGCAGTTGCAGCTTCGTACGCAAGATTTACAGGATGCTTAAGCGGAAGATTCCAGATTGGGAATGTTTCAAACTTAGCGTAGCCGGCTTTTATACCGCGTTTGTTTTCGTGATAAAGCTGGCTCAAACAAGTTGCCATTTTTCCACTTCCTGGACCTGGCGCAGTAATTACAACAAGTGGGCGGCTTGTTTCAATATAATCATTTTTACCAAAACCTTCGTCGCTGGCAATAAGCGAAACGTTAGAAGGATATCCCGGAATTGTATAATGATAATAAGCCTTAATGCCCATTTTCTTAAGACGGCTGCGGAATGCTTTAGCCGCTTCTTGACCAGTGTAATGAGTAATTACAACACTACCTACCATAAGCCCGCGACTTTGAAATTCATTACGAAGGCGCAAAACGTCCTTATCGTAAGTGATTCCAAGATCACCGCGAACCTTGTTCTTTTCAATATCAACTGCACTAATTACAATTACAATTTCCGCAACGTCGGCCAGCTGCATAAGCATACGCAATTTACTGTCCGGCTGGAAACCAGGAAGAACTCGGGAAGCGTGATAATCATCAAACAACTTTCCCCCAAATTCCAAATAGAGCTTATCGCCAAATTTAGCGATTCTTTCCTTGATGTGTTCTGACTGAATCTTCAGATATTTTTCGTTATCAAACCCGTTTTTCATACGGGATTTAATTATAGTAGATTTTTGACTTTTTCTCAATCATTTTAAGAATTTGAAAATACAAATCAAAGGCAGGCGAGTTTCTTTTTTTTTCAGAATGGGGCATTTTTTGCTTCGCAAAAAACCGGGCTTTGCGCAGTTCCGCGCTAACTGCGCTCCATACTTTGCTTTGCAAAGTACGCCTGCGGCGCTGCTCCAATCCCTTGCCCGTTCTTAATATAATAATACTCCAAAAGTTTGCAAAAGGCTACACAATTACTTCAAAATTTGTAAAAATTCCCGTTTTTTCTGTTAAAAAAAGGGGAATTTTGCGCTTTTTTTACAAAATTCCCCGCCTAAAACTGCCATAAGGGCTATTGTTGTTAGGTAAAAAAAAAACGATAGCCGCAAGCGGCTATCGTTTTTTACGCATTTTCTATTCAGTCCATTTCTTGAAAATCAAAGAAGTGTTTACACCGCCAAACGCAAAGTTGTTTGCCATAACATATTCTGCGTCAATTTTGCGGCCTTCGCCAGTAATATAATCAAGCGGAGCACATTCCGGGTCTACATTTACAAGGTTTACATTCGGGTGGAACCAGCCTTCGTTCATCATATTGATTGTAAGCCAGCTTTCTACACAACCGCAGGCACCAAGAATATGACCAATATAAGATTTAGTAGAACTGATTGGAATTGCACGGCCAAAAGCCTTGTAAACAGCCTGAGTTTCAGAAATATCTCCGTGAGGAGTTGCAGTTCCGTGAGCGTTTACATAAGCAATTTTATCTTTGCTGATTCCAGCATCTTCAATTGCCATTTCAAGACATTTAGCCTGAGTTTCGCTATTAGGTGAAGTAATGTGTGAGCCGTCCATATTTGTTGCAAAACCAACAACTTCACAATAAATCTTTGCACCGCGTTTTACAGCGTGTTCCAAATCTTCCAAAATCAAAGTGCCGGCACCTTCGCCAATAACAAGCCCGTCGCGATCTTTATCAAAACATTTTGGAGTCTGCTCAGGGGTTTTGTTCAAACAGCTTGTAGCCCCAAGTGTATCAAAAATTGCAGCGTCTGGAGCAGAAAGCTCTTCGGCACCACCACAAATCATAATATCCTGGCGGCCGTCTTCAATAGCTTCGTAACCATAACCAATAGACTGGCTGCCTGAAGTACAAGCAGTATCAGTTACAATAACACGGCCACGAATCTGCCAGTAAACGCTCATATTACAAGCATTTGTCTGTGGCATTGCCTTAATATATGTCTGGCTGTTGAGGTGGCTGGAATCCCCTGTTTCAACCATTTTTGCAAGGTCGCCAATAGCGTCCATACTTCCCATACAAGTACCGTAAGCAATACCTGTGTGGCCGTTTTTAAGTTCTTCAATAACATCTTCGCCGTCTTCAGCAAGAAGGCCTGCCATTTTTAAAGCATCATGTGTTGAAAGAAGGCCAAGAATAGCAACGCGGCCCATTCCGCGAATCTTCTTTCTTGGGAAACTTGGAATCTCGCCGTCATAAGGGCAAGCCAGGCGAGTATTCATCTTAGTATAACGTTCCCATTCCGGCATATAGCGGATTTTATTTTTACAAGTTTTTAGATTCGCAAAAGCAGTTTCCCAATCACGTCCAAGTGCAGAAACCATGCCGCCACCAGTTACAACAACGCGGCGCTTTCCATTAGGTTTAGTGAATTCCATTTTTTTCTCCCAAAAATTGCTAAAGCAATTCTAAGTATATCAATTGAAATATTAAACAAAAGCATACATTAAAATAAAATAAAAGACAATAAACCCATATTTGATTTATCAAATAAAGATTAAGACAAAATCAAACAACGAAACAAACGCCATTTTGCAATAATCGCAGTTTTACATTACCTAAATCACAAAAAAAAACGAGCCGCACTCAAAATGCAGCTCGTTTTCAAACGATATCATAAAAAGATAATCAGCTAAAGATTACATACCACCGTCAATTTCAATTACCTGGCGAGTAATGTAAGCAGCGCCCTCGCTCAAAAGGAACACAGCTGCAGCTGCAATTTCTTCCGGCTTACCAGCGCGGCCCATTGGAATAGTCTGCATAATAATATCATAAACTTCTGGGCGAATAGCTTTAGTCATATCAGTTTCAATTACACCAGGTGCAATAGCGTTACAAGTAATTCCACGACCAGCAAGTTCTACAGCCAAAGCCTTAGTAGCACCAATAATACCAGCCTTAGAAGCACTATAGTTTGACTGACCACGATTTCCGTGCACACCACTTACAGAAGAAATTGTGATAATACGTCCACCGCGCTTATTTTTGCGGCTTGCCATAGGCATAAGCAAAGGATTAATAACATTGTAAAAACTATCCAAATTAGTATGAATAACCTTGTCCCAGTCTTCGCCGCTCATAGCAGCAAAAGTATTATCGCGGGTAACACCAGCATTATTTACAATTCCCCAAAG
>JAGCVK010000078.1 GCA_017962415.1 Treponema sp.
AGCACATGGGAATGCGCAGTCACATTTAACTTCCCAAACTTTCTTTCCTTCGAAGTATTTTGCTGAGGGGAACTGTTTTGCATATTCAGAAATGCGTCCGCGGCGAACACCCTTGAGTTCCTTAACCCAGTCAAGTTTTTCCTGTGTGATACCGTCTGCATCGTAGATGTATCCGTTAGAGTCAGAAAGTGTAACAACCTTTGCACCAAGCTGAATAAGTTTTTCAGCAGCATATTCTGCAACGTTTCCTGAACCAGAAACAACACAAGTCTTACCCTTAAAGTCTTCTCCAACTTTCTTGAGCATTTCCTGAGCAAAGTAAATAAGCCCGTAACCAGTAGCTTCTGTACGAATCAAAGAACCACCGAATGTAAGACCTTTTCCAGTCAAAACTCCAGTATATTCATCGCGGATTCTCTTGTACTGTCCGAACAAGAAACCAATTTCGCGTCCACCAACGTTCTTATCACCAGCTGGAACGTCTGTATCAGCACCAATATGGCGATAAAGTTCAGTCATAAATGACTGGCAGAAGCGCATAACTTCTTTATCTGATTTTCCATGAGGATCGAAGTCAGAACCACCCTTTCCACCACCCATTGGGAGAGTTGTAAGAGAGTTTTTAAGAACCTGTTCAAAACCAAGGAACTTCAAAACTGAAAGGTTAACTTCTTTAGAGAAACGAAGACCTCCTTTGTAAGGTCCAATTGCACTATTGTACTGAACACGGAATCCGCGATTTACGTGATAATTTCCTGCATCATCCATCCAAGGTACTCTGAACTGAATTACGCGCTCAGGCTCAACAAGGCGTTCAAGGATTGCGTTTGGCTCAAGTTCTGGCATCTGTTCTACAACAGGATCAAGAGTTGTAAGAACTTCTTCTACAGCCTGCAAAAATTCAGGTTCGTTGGCATTTTTTGCTTTTACTTCTTCCCATACACGGTTTACGTAAGCATTTTTCATTTCTTTTTACTCCTCGGCAAGTGTATTCAGCATTCAGCAACAGCATTCTGCATAATTATACACTCCCATAGTATAAATATACCACAAACCGCGTTTCTATGAAAAGTAGTAAATCAAATTTTGCCCCAAAAAATCATTAAATTTTAATAAAGTTCTTCAGTAAATATTAAGATTTTTCGGGCGGTCCCCTGCGTTCATTCGCAAAGCTCAGTCACTCCGGGTCGCTTTATCCGCCATTCCGCTAACGCTCCAGCCACCCAAGCTATCGCTTGCCTTCGCAACACAGTTGCTCAGAGACTCACACAAAATGCTCCACCGGAGCATTTTGCCGGCTTTCAGCCGTCGCTCCCTAGGTGGCCGCCTTCGGCGTGGCTCCTAGCGCTACCGCGCTTCGCAAATTCAAAAAAAATTATTGTTTTTCTTCAGAAGAAGAATCATCTGCCGTTAAAGCCGCTTTAATAAGTTTTGCAACAAGAACACCAATTCCCAAAACAGCACAAATTTTCATTAAATCGCCAAAACTCAAACTGCCTTTTTTTGCAGATTTATGCTTATAAGTATCTTCGCTAATGTTACATTCAGTACAAATATCTTTGGCCGTCTTTTTCTGCTTTTTGGCCTCTTCATGAATAGCTTTCCAAATCTGTTCATTTAATTCGTCTTGTGTCATAATTAAATATTAACTTAATTTTAAAAAAGTGTCAAATTTTGCACTTTTTCTTGACAAAGACAAGAAATCGCCGTATATTAAAAAGTGTCAAATTTGACACTTTAATTCTTGAACAAAAAGGAGGTAAATTATGGAAAACAACAAATCCCTTGCGATTGTTGCAACAACAGCATTCGTTGGTTTAAGTCTTGCTTACATCATAGCTAATAAAGACAAAATCAACTGGAATAATGTTTGTGAACAAACGCTCGCAACATTTTTTAATACCATTAATGAATAAAATCAAGGTATAAAAAATGAAAAATATCGTAACCGATATTATTTCATTGACGCATTTTTGCTTCGTAAAAAGTGCTCAAATGAAAAATCTTTTTGGCCGCATCTTTTTTTTGAGATGCGGTTCAAAAAGTTTTATTTTACGCTCTTTAGTTCACTAGATGTATTGCTGCCTAAAATATATAATAATATATATTGATATAAAAATATAGGAGATTCAAATGAAAAAACTAATTCTATCATTATTAATCGCAGCATTTTTAGTATCTGGACTTTCGGCAAAAACAGCATTTGTTTATTTTAGCGCAACCGGAAACACAGAAAAAATGGCAAAAAATGCCGCAAATGCAATGGGCGCAGACATTTTTGAAATTCAGCCGGCTCAAAAATACACACAAGCCGATTTAAACTGGAACGACAAAAACTCGCGAACCACAATTGAAAACACAGATCCAAAAAGCCGGCCTGCAATTGCAAACAACATTGACATTTCTGATTACGATACAATAATTCTTTGCTACCCAATCTGGAGAGCAAACGCTCCAAAAATTATGTACACTTTTGTAGAAAGCAAAAACTGGAAAAATAAAAAAATAATCACACTCTGCACAAGCGGCAGCAGCGGACTTGGCAACAGCGGAACAAACCTTGCAAAAAGCGCAAAAGGTGCAAAGTTTCTTGGCGGAAATGATTTTACACGCGGCAGCGCAGCTGATGTCAAAAAATTTATTGAAGATTTGCTGAAATAAAAATTTCCGGCAACCCTTGTTTACCGCTCAATTTTATGAGCGGTAAAACTAATATCACCGTTCATAGTTTTTAAAAACAACCGCCAGCCTTAGCAAAATGGCAGGTTATTGTTTTATCTATTTTATTAGCAAATAAACCTCATTTCCTACAACTTTAACAATATAAGCATGTTCATTTGATATAAACCATGCACATAGATAATTTATATCCTCTTCATCAAACCCTCTTAAGCTTAACCACTCTTTTATTTGAGTTACAGTCCAATGCAGGCTATTTTCGTTTTTATAAATCATTGAATAATCTTTCCAGTCTTTAGATGAAATTTTATTAACATCATAGTCTCCATCACTCATAAAATAGTTTGCTTCATCAATATCACACCATACAGTATAGCCGTCTGAGAAAGTAAAAAAACTGCAGCCCATACAGCAAAATAAAAATGCACAAACAGCAGTTAATCCCAAAATTTTTCTTTTCATAAAAAAAACCTCCAAATGTTGCCACGCTCCCCTTTTACCGACATTAAAACCAATGAACTAGATTTACACTTCTTTGAAAATCTTATCAATACGAATGTGAGGAACCTCACATTACATAAATGAGGCTCCCCACATAGATTTTTTGAAAAAAGGAATTATTAAAACTTTAGCAGGCTGCTAGTTCTCTGATATAATAAGTATATGAAACATCACTACAAAGATATGCCCGAAAACTTAAAGGGCACTTACGCAGAATATTCGCACAATTTCGGTTTTAACTGGAAGGAATTTGTTATGACGGTTCCTTCTCCACTGATTTTGGTGACAACTTATAAATCTAACGGGCTGCCTAATGCGAGTATGCAGTCGTGGGCAACCTTTACCTGCGCCAACAAGGGCAACGGTTATTATGCAATTCTTGCCAGCGTGAATAAGAACGGTCACTTTTATAAATCGCTCAAAGAAACTGGCGTTGCCGTAATTAATTTTATGTCTGCTGATATTTTTGAAAAATGTATGGCGACAATCAAAAACAATCAGTTTGAAGCTGATGAAATTACTGCATCTGGTTTAACCGTCGGTAAAGCAAGTTGGGTAAATGCCCCGCTTGTCGAAGAATGTTTTATGAATCTTGAATGTAAGTTCGTTTGGGAAAAAGAAATAGTTTCCGGCGACGATCATTGTTTACTTTGTCTTGAAATAGTTGGTGCACACATTGACGACGAGCATCTTTCAGACCGCACCGGCGACAATGGAATTCTTTTCAATATTCATCATCAGCAGAACCCGGAACTTACAGAAAAATCTGGTCACGACTGGGCCGCTGTGCTTACAAAGAAAATTGATATGGGCGAATACTGATTTGTTTTGATATTAGAATTGCGGTAGCGATGGGAGCCCCTTGTCGACAGCAACGAAGTGAGGACGGCGTCCATCGCTAACCGTTTTTCAACTTTAACATTGCATTCAATCTATTAATTCAGCATAATCAAAATAAAAAAAAAGGAAAAAGTATCTGATTCTTTATTTTAGCACTACCGGCAACTGCAAATATGTTGCCACAAAAATCTCGCAGGCAACTAATGATAAAATTATCTCTATTGAAGATTGCATAAAAAAAGGTAATTACAACTTTACAGATAATTGCATTGGAATAATCAGTCCAACTTACTTCTGGGCTCTTCCTTCCATAACAAGAGAATTTTTGCAAAAAGTAAAACTTCAGGCTGATTATCTTTATTATGTTGCAACTTATGGAACATCACCAGGTGCAAGCGATTTTTACGCAGAAAAGTTTCTGGGCAAAAAATTAAACGCCTCCTTTTCTGTTCGCATGCCAGATACCTGGACTCCTTTTTTTGATTTATCCACACCAGAAAAAATCGCAGGTTTCAGCAAATCAACAGAATCAGAAATAAAAAGCATTATTGAACATCTACAACAAAAAGACTGTGGCCATTTTATGGACAATTCAAAATCGAAAATGACCACAAAAATCGCATACTCTTTATACGAATCAATGCGCAAAACAAAAGTACATGGGCAATACACAAACCCGAATGTAAAAATTTAATTCACAAATTGATTATCTGGCGCAAATGCACCAGACGTAATAACTATTCTTTTTCAAAAACAAGGCGGCCGTCTATAAACAGATTTTTTACACGGCCGGTTAAAGTTTTTCCTTCGAACGGAGTTGCTTTTCCTTTGCTGTAAAACTGCGAACTGTCAACTGTCCATTCTTCATCTGGATCTACAATTGTAAGGTCTGCGTCGTAGCCGGCTTTTAAAAGCCCTTTGTTAAGGCCAAGCAAACGAGCAGGTGCAGCCGACATCAACTGACTTAAGCGGCGCGGATTAAACTGATTATCTTTTACAAGAACACTATTGCAAACGCCAAAAGCTGTTTCAAGCCCCGTAAAACCCGGAGCACCGGCAGCTTTATCATCAAAAGTGTGCGGCGCGTGGTCTGTAGAAATTACATCAACAGTTCCGTCGCGCAAGGCTTCCAAAAGGGCAACACGGTCGTCTTCGCTTCTTAAAGGCGGATTCACAAGCGCTCTAATATAAGGCTCGTCTGTTCCGCAAAGGGCAAGATGATGTGGAGTTACTTCGCAGGAAACAGAAAAGCCGCGTTCTGTTTTTTCGCTTGCACAAAACTTTTCGCCATCTTCAAATGCCTGATATGCAGCATCAGCTTCATCAGCATTATAATCAGCTTGTTCATCATAAAGTTCATTTTTAGCTTCGCGAATTGCATTTATAGAAACAGCTGTACTTACATGCGCAATGTGAACTCGGCAATCAGCTTCTTTTGCAAGCATGATGTTTCTAACCGTTGCAACATCTTCGGCCAAAGCTAAAATTTCATTTGCCTTTGTAAGAGCCAAATCAATACGGTCGAGCGCTTCTGCAGTTTCATCATCATCTTCATCAATTTCGTTATCGCCAGTTCCCCAAGCAGAAAGGCCAATTCCTTTCATAATTTCCAACGCTTCGGCACGGAACGGCTTTGCCAAAGGGCCAAGAGTCATATCTTCGCTGTGGCAGCTGACAATAAGGCCTTTTTCGGCAGCTTTAGTCATTGCTTCAAGCATAACGCCGGAAGTTGGAACATCGCGGCCGTCTTCGCTCACAACAGGAACATATTTTTTTTCTACAAAATCAAGATGAGAAGTATCTGCGCCTTCAAAATCTTTTGTAAGGCTCACAGTCTGAAACAAATGCGTGAGCCCAATTGCAGCGGCCTCGCGTTCAATTTTCATTGCCATTTCAATAGAAGAAACAACCGGCTTTGTATTTGGCATTGCAACAATCGTGCCAAAACCGCCGGCCGCAGCCGCATGAAGCCCACTATTCAAATCTTCTTTTTCTGTTTGTCCCGGATAGCGCAAATGAACGTGCATATCAATAAAAGCAGGAGTAAGAGTCAGGCCGCGCGCGTTATGAAGTTCAATCTGGCAGTTTTCTTCAAGTCCGTCTTCTGCCAAAACCGAACGCGCCATTTTTTCAAGCGTTTCAGCATTAGTATAATAACCCTGAAAAACCGAACGGATTTTTCCGTCCATAACAAGCACAGCTCCAGGTGTGTCCATATTTTCGTCCAAAAGACGCGCATTATAAATCAAAACAACTCGGCTCATGGGATTTCCTATTTATTCTCACTTCCCGCAAGGTAAAGTGTATCGCAATATTCGCAGCGGTAAACGCCTTTTGATTTGTCTGTAAGAATAAAGGTTGGTTTAACGTAATGCTCGGTTTGGGTAATGCAGCGCGGGTTTTTGCATTTGAAAACGCCTTGAACGCGGCTTGGAAGTTCCATATTGATTTTGCGAACGATTTTTTCGTTTTCAATTACGTTTACGCAAATGCTTGGGTCAATAAAGCCAAGCACAGAATAATCAATATTGATAATATTATCGATTTTGATTATGTCTTTTTTTCCTGATTTTTCAGAAGCAACGTTTTGAATCAGGCAGGAAGTAAAAGGCGCTTTGTCTAAGCCGAGCCACTGGTAGATTTCCCAGCCCGAGCCGGCACGAATGTGATCAATTACAAGTCCGTTTTTTATAGTGTTTACGTTTAACATTAGTCTATCGCTCCTGTCAATTTCGCAATAAGCGCCATTCTGGCATACATTCCATATTTTACCTGCTTAAAGTAAGCGGCTCGCGGGTCATCATCAACTTCCGGAGTAATTTCATTTACGCGAGGAAGCGGGTGAAGCACTATCATATTTTTGCGGGCAAGTTTCATTTTTTCAGAATCGAGAATATAACTGTCCTTAAGCCGAATATAATCCTGCTCGTTAAAGAAACGCTCTTTTTGAACGCGGGTCATATAAAGAACATCAAGCTGGTCAATTACCGCGTCAAGACTTTCTACAATTTCATACTGAACGCCAGCCGGCTCAAGAACATTTGTAATCAAATAGTCTGGAACCGAAAGCTCCTTAGGACTAATAAAAATGTATTTATTTCCCTTAAAGTGGCGGAGTGCTTCTGCAAGCGAGTGAACAGTACGGCCAAACTTAAGGTCGCCGCAAAATCCTACAGTATGATTTTCAAGACCACCAAGCAACTGGCGGATAGTTACAAGGTCGGTAAGTGTCTGTGTCGGGTGATAGTGGCCGCCGTCTCCCGCGTTGATAATCGGGCAGGCAGAATACTTACTTGCAAGCAGAGCTGCACCTTCTTTTGGAGTTCGCATTGCAATTACATCAGCATAGCTCGAAACTACGCGAATAGTATCAGCAAGAGTTTCGCCCTTTACAGTTGAAGTATTATCTGCATCAGAAAAACCTTCAACAGAGCCACCCAAACGCAGCATTGCAGCTTAAAAAGAAAGCCTTGTTCTTGTACTAGGCTCAAAAAAAAGTGTCGCAAGAATTTTCCCGCGACACACGTCTTGAAATGATTTAGGATCAACAATAATCTGCTCAGCCAAAGAACAAATTGATTCGATTTCCGAAACCGAAAGATCATCCGGCTGAATTAAATGACGACCAGTTAGCATTGGACACTCCCATAAATTTTCTTAGATATTATCAGAAATCCAGGAATGTTACAATATTTGTTTTAAGGGGAGGAGCCCCTCCCTCGCTACAAAGTCCTCACTCGTTCGCTCGCCTGCGGCTCGCTCACTCGCTCCGGGCTTTTCCGCTACCCACCCAGCGGGGCAAACTTACAGAAATCTTTGCCCCGCAACGCCCCAAAAACATACAGAAACAAATCATAACCACCCGTCAAACGGGTGGTTTGCTCTTAGCCTATAAGGCTAAGGGTCTCAAGCCGAGACTTAAGTCCCACGCTTTCACTTACGTTCAAGCCTATTGCAGCTTGTCACCCGCAGCCCCT
>JAGCVK010000079.1 GCA_017962415.1 Treponema sp.
AAAGGTTGATATTAAGAACAAAACGGTGCAATTGATGCACCTCTGGATTCTGGAGTAATTCCATGAAATTTACTGTGCTGACCTTATTTCCAGATATTGTTAAGGCTTTTTTTGAAAACTCAATCATGGCCAAGGCAGTAGAAAAGGAAATTATTGCTTACGATCTGGTGAACATCAGGGATTTTGCGACTGATAAACACCATACCTGTGATGACGGAACGTATGGAGGTGGAGCAGGGCAGTTGATGCTTGCTGAACCACTTTCTAAAGCGCTTGATAGTGTTAAAGCTGGTAAAAAATATGTTATTTATGTAACACCCAGCGGAAAACCACTTACTCAAGACGTGGCAGAAAAATTGAGTCACAAAGACGAACTTGTTTTTATCTGTGGTCGCTACGAAGGTATTGATCAGAGAATAATCGATTCTTATGTTGACGCAGAAATCTCTATCGGAGATTATGTAATGTCATCTGGAGAAGTTGCTGCAACAGTTGTTATTGATACTGTTTACCGCCTTGTAGACGGAGTAATTTCTCATGAATCGCTTGAAGAAGAAAGTTTTTGTGACGGACTTTTGGAGTATCCCCAGTATACTCATTCGGAAGAATGGAAAGGAATGAAGGTTCCGCCTGGTCTTTTGAGTGGTAATCATAAGGAAATCCGAAAGTGGCGGCTTAAAAAGCGGCTGATTAAAACTATGGCAAACCGCCCGGATTTAATCTGGAAGGCACGTCAGAATGGTCAGCTTTCTCAAGAAGCCGAAAAGATGATTGAGGAAATAACTGAAACTGTCTTTTTGAAGACGCAGAAGAAAAAGCGTTCTAAAAGATAGTTAGGAGAATTGTCATGGACATTATTAAGACTATTGAAGAAACACAGAAAAGACCTGGAGCTCAGGGCTTCAATGTTGGTGATACAGTAAAAGTTTACTTCAAAATTATTGAAGGTAAAACAGAGCGTATCCAGGTATATGAAGGAATCGTTCTTTGCAAGAAGAATGAAGGCGCACGCCAGACTTTCACAGTTCGTAAGATTTCTTACGGAGTAGGTGTTGAACGTGTATTCCCATATAACAGCCCTCGTATTGTAAAGGTTGACGTAGTTCGTCCTGGTAAAGTACGCCGTGCTAAACTTTACTACTTGCGCGACAAGATTGGTAAAGATGCTAAAGTTAAGACTTTGGTTGGTGGAAAGATTGCTGCTGAAATCGCTGCTCGTAACGCACGCGCTGAAGCTGCTGCTGCTGCAACTGAAGCTCAGATTAAAGAAGAGCGCAAAGAAGCTGCTGAAGCAAAGGCTGCTGCTGCAAAATAATCTTGTAAACATTCGAGATTAAAACCTTTAATTATGAAAATAGGACTTTCAGATATTGAAAGTCCTATTTTTTTTAGCACGATTTCCAAAGCAAAAATACGTTAAAAAAATATGCGCTTGTGATGTAATTTAATTTTGGGCACTTTTTGTGAAGCAAAAATGCGTCAATTACCATTATGGCGCTTGTGCCATAATAGTAATTAATTGTAATATATAATTGTGACTACAAACGGCATTGAAGTTCATTCAGCGCGGCTTTCTCTTTCTGGGGTGAATCATCAGATTTTGAAAAATGGTTCTTCGGTGCAGGTTCGGATTATAAAAAGTTTTGGAAATGGTAAGTACGAAGGTTCTGTTGCGGGCGTTCGCGTGAATATCAGTTCGAGCCGCCCTTTAAAAACTGGCCAATCTTTTGTTGCAACCGTAAACGCAAAAAATGGCACAATTTTTTTGACTCCAAATGATTCTAAAAATGAAGCGCTGAATATTACTTTTTCTGAAGTGCCCGAAAATTCGCTTAAAACCTTTTTATCTTCTTTGGGACTTCCTGCTGATTCAATTTCTGTTTCTGTGCTTCAGTTGTTTAAGCAAATGGGCTTAAAAATTGATTCTGCTTTGATTTCAAAAATCAGAAATTTTGCGCTCAGATTTTCAGAAAAGGAAAAACTTGCTTCTGAAATTTTATCGATTATTAGTGAAAAAGGCCTTGAAGCTGGTGAACAGGAAATAAATCAGCTTATTTTGCTTTTGGACGAAAAAGAAAATGGCTTTGAGCGCGGCGAGTTTTTGCAAGGAAAAAATCTTTTAAAAAAAATCAATTCTACCGCTGGTGCGTGGTTTATTGTGCCTTTTGATTTGATTCAGCTTTCTGATCCTGATTTTGCGGAACAAAAATCTGAAGTTGTTTGCGGAAACGGCTGCATTCGGCTTTTGTTTGATTCTGCGCAAAAATTAAAGCAATTAAACTTGGAATCTTTTTATCAAAATCAAAAGTATTTGTTCAGTTTGATTTTTGACGGACAAAAAATCAGCGATGTGAAATTCAATGTTAGTAATGCAAAATCTTTTGATTCAGAAATTGTAAGGCTAAAAAAACATTTTGCTGCTGCCAGCGTAAATGTTCAAAAAATCAATTGGGAAGAAGCTTCTTTGCTTGAAGGCTGCGCAAGTGGACTTGAAAGTTTTTATGCTTTTGGGGGAAATGTTTGAAAAATCAAAAAAATCAAAAGAAAAAAGCAATTGCGCTAAAATATCCTCAAGGTGTAGAAGCTCCAATTATTCTTGCAAAAGCTCAGGGAAAGGCTGCTGATTTTATGCTTTGCGAAGCTCAGAAAAACGGAGTTCCTGTTGCTCAGGATAAGGTTTTAGTTGATTTACTTGGGCTTTCAAATGCAGGCGATGTTGTTCCGGAAAATGCATGGCAGGCTTTGGCGGCAATTTTTTCTTATATTTTAGAGGATAAAAATGAACACTAAAATAAAAGGAAACGAAGGTGAAAGCCGCGCCGTTGATTTTCTTAAATCAAAAGGATTTTTGATAATTGAGCGAAATTGGCGGACAAAGGGTGGAGAAGTTGATATAATAGTACAAAAAGGTGAATATCTTGTGTTTGTGGAAGTAAAAACGCTTCCGAATGGAACGCTGGATATGATCCAGAGGGAGTTAAATTATCAGAAACAGCAAAGAATCATAAAAACATCTAAACGTTTTTTGTTAAAACATCGACAATATAGTAACAGTTACATCAGATTTGACGTAATTGTTATGGATATGCCCGGTTTTGATGAGGTATATCATATTGAGAATGCATTTACGGAATGACGGGAGATTCTATGGTTTCTGGTGGAAAATCTACAGGGGCAGCAACTCTTGTTCTTGAACGGACAGATTCGGTTGATTTGTCTCCGAGAATTTTGGAGTTAAGGAAGAAAATTCAAAATCAGGAATATCTTGATAATGCAATTCAGCGAATTGCACAGGTGATTAGTAATCATCTTATTGAAGATCCTGATGAATTGAAATTTCGGGATTAAAATATGGATAGACGTCGCAATAGAAAGCATTCGAATAACTGGAATAATCAAAAACGTTCTGAACAGCCACGTGAAAATAAACAGAAAACTTTTGTGTTCAATAAATCACTTTATGAAGATCCAGATGCTGAACGTCAAAGAGTAAAAACAATTCAGGAAGTAAAATCTCGTGAAATAATCTGTCCAAAATGTGGCCAGCCAATTACAGATATGGCAAGTGCTATTGCAGATAAAACAACTGGCGAGCCTTTGCATTTTGATTGTGCTTTAAATCAGGTAAAACAGTCTGAACCAACTGGCGAAAACGAAAAAATTGCTTATATTGGGCAAGGCCGATTCGCCGTTCTTCATTATGAAAATATTCGCGACCAGCGACATTTTACGATTAAGAAAATAATTGAATGGGAAAGCCGCGAGCAACAGTCTCAATGGCGGAGTGAACTTAGCGGACTTTACAGCAAAGTAAACTAACGGCTGCGGGCAATTTTATGCAAATTACCATTTTATGCAAGGTTGTCGACAATTATGGCGACATTGGAGTTGTGTATCGCCTTGCAAAGCAGCTTAAAAAAATCAATTTAGAAAATAATATTAATCTCATTGTTGATAATCTTGAAAGTTTTAATAAGATTTGCGCAAGTGTTGTGCCAGGCTTGGATTTTCAGGAAGTTGAAGGCCTTTGTGTTTACAACTGGAATTCTTATGATTTTTGTCATAATGCCTTTTTAAAAAATGACGGCGAACTTATGCCGGTGATTCTTGAATGCTTTCAATGCGGGCGCCCTGATTGGCTGGAAAAGATTCTTTTTGAAGAAAAATTGCAGCGCGTAGTTCATATTATTATGATTGATTATCTTACTGCTGAAAAATATGCCGAAGATTTTCATTGTCTTGCGTCTCTTACAAGAAGCGCGCGTGTTCAAAAAGTTAATTTTATGCCGGGGTTTACAGAAAAAACTGGCGGCCTTGTAATTGATGAGGCTTGGGAAACGCTTCCGGTTAGAAATGAAAAAGGTTCTGTTCTTGTTTTTACTTATGAGCGAAACTGGAACGCGCTTGCAAAATCTTTGTATCAAAATTATAAAAATTGTGGCGCGAAAGTTCTTGTTGCGCAAGGACGCGGAAAAGAAAGTTTTATGGCTGCGCTACAAAATTGCCAGAACTCTGATTTTGTTAGTGAGCTTTCATATCTGAATCAAACAGAGTGGGATAAAGTTATGAAAGATTGCAGCGCTCTTGTAATTCGCGGCGAAGAAAGTATGTCGCGAGCTTGCCTTTCGGGAATTCCTTTTATTTGGCATGCTTATCCACAAAGTGATGAATATCAGCTTGTAAAAGTGCGTGCTCTTTTGGAGCGAATGAAGCGGCATTTTTCTGATGATGATTTTGCAATTATTGAAAAAGTTTGGCTTTTATTTAATTCGCCAGAAACGGAAGTAAAAGATTCTGCCTTAGAAGCGGCGTGCACCGCTTTTTTTGAGAAAGCGAATGTTCTTGCTCCTGGTTTTAAGGACTTTGCCGTGTCTCTTAGAAAAAACGGCGACCTTGCGGCTAACTTAATGACATACATTAAAAAACTTGATATAATATAGAAACTATTTTTGTAAATTCTTTTTTAGAGGTTTTATATTATGTTAATGACATCACAGTTAAAAGTTGGAACAGCTTTCATGTATGAAGGTAATGCTCTTATCGTACAGAAGATGCTCGGTCAGCGTTCAGGACGTGCCGGAATGGTAACTAGCTTCCGTGTAAAGAACCTTGTTACTAACTCAACTATGGATCTTGGTATTGATGCCGGCGAAAAGTTTGATGAAGTTGATTTGGAATCACATGTAACAAAACTTTCTTATGTAGACGGTGACACTTTTGTATTTATGGATCAGGATACTTATGAGCAGTTTGAACTTGCAAAGGAAGATCTTGGTGACTACGCTGGATACATTACTCCAGATGATGATCTTGAAGTAAACCTTACATTCTATGAAGGAAAGCCAGTTGGTATTGATTTGCCAGTTCGCGTTACTCGTACAGTAACTTACTGTGAACCAGGTGTAAAAGGTGATACTTCTGGAAAATCTATGAAGCCTGCAACTTTGGATACAGGAATTGAAGTTCGCGTTCCATTGTTCATTAATACAGACGACAAAATTGTAATTGATACACGCGACGGTTCGTTCCTTGAAAGAGCTAAGAACTAGTTTATAATCGAAAATCCGTTAAAAAACGAGCCGAAAGGTGTGTTTTAGGATTGTCGAAAAAATGTGCAGAGGCAAGCTTTGTTTGCCAATTATGTCGTAGTTAAATAGAAAACCGCTGATTTTTCAGCGGTTTTTTTTTGCACTTTTTTTTGAAATCGTTTAAAAAAAATAAGCCCCGCTGAAAAACAGCGGGGTTTTAGATTTAATTAAAATATACCGTTTACAATATTTTTAATTAGTAATCTTTCTTTTCTGACTTACGTCTCTTGTTCAGAAGTTTTCTTTCGAGAGTTGTTTTCTTCTGATGGAGGGTAGCAGACGGTTTTTCAAAGTATTCACGCTTTTTGTATTCGCGGATAATACCTTCTTTTTCAACCATGCGCTTAAAGCGTTTGATTGCTTTTTCAAGGTTTTCTGAATCATCAACCATGATTGTTGCCATACTGTATTCACCTCCTTTTTTCGGTGGTTCCGTCATTAATTTGGGCAAATAGGATTTGCACCTGAGTGTCGGGCAAACTGGATTTGAACCAGCGACCTCAACGTCCCGAACCGGAACTTTGAAGTTTCATAACCGTTTACCCATGTTTTATGTGCTTTAATATACTAAATTCCCAATGTTTCATCAAGATAAATAACGTATAATTTTAAGAGGTGACATTTTTGGTGACATTATTTTTATAGATTTGATGCAATTTTTCTTCGTGTTATCTTATTTTGTTTAATCAATTCTAATACATTTGTATCAAAGTTTGAAGTCATCTTTGTGTTTTTCCGAGGGACATTCT
>JAGCVK010000080.1 GCA_017962415.1 Treponema sp.
TGTTATACGGACGCCCGCACTGGGGCGCATTATTAAAAAGGATAAAAAATGAAAAAGAAAGTACTTATTTTTTTGTTTATTATTAATTGTATAAAATTATTTGCAAATTCAAATGAATACGAATTAAAAAATGTTAAAGACGAATTCATTGGAACTTATATTCCTGTAGATCTTGAATTAAGACTCTATCAATCAAAATTATTTTATGAATCACTTCGTGCATCAAGAAAATATGGAGAAAAACAACCTCATGATGTTTTATACCTACAGAAGAATATATGCTACAGTGATGTAGGATTTCATGACGGATATGCAATCCAAAATATAGATTTTATAAATTACAAATTTATTTCAGGGCAAGGTGGAGTTTTTTGCATAGATAATAACGGATATCTTTATCGTAAAATCAGTAACGCTGAATATGGATATAAAGATTACATTGAATATGTAATGAAAATTATCCTTTCAAATTTTTCTGATATTAAAATTTATGACGGGAATTTAATAATCGATAATAAGGAATATCAAGTAAACTTAGATGGTAATTTTTTTGATGTAGCTGATACTGCTATATTATTGTTTAACGACGGGCATTATTTTTTAGTAAAAAATGGAAATGATGGTGAATTGTACACAAGCAAAGAATTTGAAGATTACTTTGGAAACACAAAAGACAAATTAGTTAAGCGCTTTCCAGGAATGTTCAAAACAAATTCTGAAGAACTTCCAGATTATTCATCAGTTCCAAAACACCAACTACGACTTTTTAGAAACTTAATTTTCGCTCGTAATGGATATGTATTTAAAAGTACAGATTTAAGAGATTATTTTAATTCATGTTCCTGGTATAAACAGAATCCTACATTTAAAGAATCTGAAATGCGCAAAGATGAAAAAGATTTCATTTCCTTAATTCAGAGATATGAAGGAAAATAAATAATTTATAAAAATATAACGTATAACATGCACTTCAAATCGGATGTCGGGTCTGCGCCCGCCCCCGTTTAAGTGCGTAGTTATACGCACACGCCACTGGCGTGGCTTTAATGGAATATGAATAAGAAATGGTCTGAACTAAACAAAACAATGCAAACTCAAATCAGCAAGAAGGAGAGTTTTGAAAAAGGAAAAGAAACTTTGTTTTCTCTAAGAAATGAGTTGTTCGGTTATCTGAAAAAAATGAAGCTGGAAGAACCCGTTGAGAATTTGTCAAAAATGCCTTTTATGAATTCTAAAGGGTATCACAGTAAATCTATTGCATACAGCCTGTGGCATATTTTTCGAATTGAAGATATTGTTGCGCACGAATTAATTCAAAAAAATGACGAAATCCTTTTTTCCGCTGATTTCGTCTCAAAAATAAAAAGCCCAATTATTACAACGGGAAATGAACTTGTAAAAGAAGAAATTCTTTATTTCTCTCAAAAATTGGATATTTCTGAATTGTTCAATTATTGCGAAAATGTAAAGCTATCAACTGATTCTATGCTACGAAGATTAGCATATGAAGATTTAAAAATGAAATATGATGATGTTGACAAAAAGCGCTTAAAGAAAGCCAAAGTTGTCAGTGAGAATGAGAATGCATTCTGGCTGATTGATTATTGGTGCGGTAAAAATTTGAAAGGCTTGATACAGATGCCTTTTTCAAGACATTGGATAATGCATATTGAAGCGATTTCAAGAATTCGTGAAAAACTTGAATAAGAAATCAATAAGATAGTTGACCGCATAAAAGAGATAATATATAGTATAAGTAAGGAAAGTAAGGAGGTGCTTTATGGAACTTGCAAAAGTAACATCAAAAGGTCAGATTACAATTCCACTTATGATAAGAAATCTGCTTCAGCTTAAAACTGGCGACAAGGTATTTTTTGAGGAAAGCAGAGGTAAGGTTTATATTACAAATGCGTCTCAAATAACTTTAGCAAATGTTCAGACAAAGATGCAGGGAGAAGCAGAAAAAGCCGGGTTCCAGACAGAAGATGATGTTGTTGCCTACATCAAAGAGTTAAGGAAAGCAAAGTGAGAGTTTTTGTCGATACAAATATCGTAATCTCTGCAATGCTTTTTCCAAATGGAAAAGTAGCAAAAGTATTTTCTCATCTTCTTGAAAAACATACTGTAATTATTTCTTCATACACAAAAGAAGAATGTGTTGAAGTTTTTGAAAACAAATTTCCTACAAAAATGGAACAACTTGAAATCTTTTTTGACGGAATAAATTTCGAAGAATTTAAAAGTCCAGAAAAGATAGACGAGAAAATCTATCCAAAAATCCGTGATATAAAGGATTTACCTGTTCTTGTTTCTGCAATTTTATCTGATGCCGACATTCTTCTTACCGGTGATAAAGATTTTGAAGATATAAAAATAGCCAAGCCGTTGATTTTTACTCCTTCAAAATATTATGAATTAATAGAAAATAAAGCATAACAAGTAGCTCAAAGCCGATAACGCGGTCAAGCCGCGTTACGGTTTAGCTACATAGTTATGTGGACGCCCGCACTGGGGCGCTTATGAATAAAAGCAACAACCTGTTTCTTTTTTTAATGAATAAAGTCTGTTAAAATGAAATTATATTAGAAACAAGGAGCTGGCGATGGAAGTAAAAGAAATACTTAAAAATCTTAGAGAAAAGAATAATCTTACTCAAGAACAAATGGCTCAGAGGGTAAACATTACTCGACAAGCAATCAGTAGATGGGAAACTGGAGAAACACAGCCTGACACACAGATGCTGAAAGTTCTTTCGAAAGAATTTGATGTTTCGATAAATACTCTGCTCGGTTCTCCACGACAGCTCTTTTGTCAGTGCTGTGGAATGCCTCTTAGCGAAGATTCAATGCTAAGCAAAGAAAATGACGGTCAATTCAATGAGGATTATTGCAAATGGTGCTATTCAGAAGGAACTTTTGCCTATAAAACTAAAGATTCGCTTCTCGATTATCTGGTTACCCATATGCCAAATCCTGAAAATCAAAATGAGCCTGAGAGACGAAAAGTTTTTGATTATCATCTTTCCCAATTAAAACATTGGAGGTAAAAAATGCCACGTGCAAGAAATAAAGACGATTTGGTAAAATTTTCATCAGAAAATTACTCGAAGCTTATTGAGATGATTTCAAGAATGACTGAAAATCAGCTCAATACTCCTTTTGATTTTTCTGATGATAAAAGTAAAAAAGAGGCACATTGGTCGAGGGATAAAAATGTACGAGATGTTTTGATTCATCTTTATGAATGGCATTGTCTTTTGCTTCAATTTATAAAAAATAACGAAACTGTAAACGATAAAAAGTCTGCGATAGCATTTCTCCCCCCGGAGTATTCTTGGAAATCGTATGGTGCAATGAATGTAATGTTCTGGAAAAAGCATCAGAATACAAGTCTTACAAATGCTCAAAAAATGTTTTCCGAAAGTCATAAAAAAGTTATGTCCCTTGTAGAAAAATATAGTAATGAAGAACTTTTTACAAAAGGTTATTTTTCATGGACTGGAAATGTTGACCTTGGGTCATATTTTGTAAGTACAACTTCAAGTCATTATGATTGGGCTATAAAAAAAATAAAGGCACATTGTAAGAAAGTTCTATAGAAAATCACATAACATGGTTTTCAAAAACGATAAAAACTTTGTCACAAAAGTTGCTCTTCGTGCCTTTACGGCACCGCAACTTTTGCGCCAATTTTGCGCGGTACGCAAAACCGTTTTTACGGTTTAAAACGCTAGTTATCCCCCCCTTTTTTAAAGTTTTAAAATCTGTTAACATTTAAACCATGAAAAGGGAAGTAACAATACAGGAAGCTCTCACAGAACTTGCTGCTGCAAAGATTGAACTGGAATCGATGCAGCAGCAACTTGTTTTAAAAGACCAGTTGCTTTCCTCTAAAGACGAAAAAATCACAATTCAGCTGTTCACAATAAATCAGCAGCAGGAACAGCTTAAACAGAAAGATGATGAAATAAAGACACTTAAAGATGATAGGTTTATTATAACCAACAATTCATTAAATTATATTGCATTAGTATTTGTTCCGCAGAACCCCATATTGTAGGTTCCTGTAAACTTGCTCCTGCTTTTAGAAACAATGGTACGAATCGACGGATTAAGTTAACACTTTCCTTAAAGAGGCAATTCATTAATATACCACTGACGGGTTCTTGGGTCCTGGAACATTTCTACTTCGTCTTCGCCATCAAAAGATTCATCCTGATAAGAGGCTGAAATTTTAATTCTGAAATATTCTGTACTTGATGCGAAGTTATCAGGAGAAATTGTAATGCTTATGAAATCAACCATGCCATAAAGTGCTTCCCAGTCGGCTTCAAGTGCATTGATTCTGCCTTCATGGATGATAGGGCTTACAAACTTTTGCCAGTCTTCATTCTGCTTAAAATAATTAACAAAGAAAGCAGCCAGAACTTCAGTCGGGTCAGTAAGATCAATTTTTGAAAAATCAGTTACTTCTTTATCAGCCATAACTGCAGTAACTTTCTTTCCTTCCCGGGTAATTACATAAGAGTCTTTTGAAAGCACCTCTTGATCTGGAATGTCTAGCCCAAGATGATATTTATCCGATGCCCAGCCTGCTGATATTTGTAAACCAAGTAGGGTTGCAAGAATTCCCTGCTTTGGACTTATATACCATTTATTTCCATATTTAAGAGTTTCCGGGAAAAAATAATATTTCTGGCCCTTAATAAAGAAAGTGACAGTTACATCTTGAATTTCTTTACAGCCATAAATCTTTTTGTATTTTTCATTATAATTTTTTATTGATTCTATATAATCAGATATATCTTCTGTGCGGGCATAATATTTAAGAAGTTCTGTTGTTGAAATGAAATTATGAAATTTAATGGAGCTTAATCTTTTTTCAGCATCATCAGGGAAAACTTTTTTAGCTGTAGCTTTTGAATCTTCGTTTCTCATAACAATTCTGCTGTTTAAAAAGAAGTTATTATCACATAAAGTCCAGATTTGATATTTGATCATTTTGGAAATAGCAGTCAGAACTTCATATTTACCGGTCTGCTCAAGAAGTCCATTTTCCGGATAAATCATATCCATCGTAGGAGTCGCACAAGTCAAGTGGTCAATTAATTTTTCAACATCGTAATTTTTTACAAGAGACTCTACAGCGTAACAGCTTATCATCTTGTTATAGTCGCATGACTGCAGAGCAGCTATATAATTGAGTACAGCCTCTTCTGCGCTGTCTGCACCTTTTCCTTCAAAGGTCTGAGCAGGCAGTGAAATTAATAAACCTAAAAACAATAATACTGATAATAATTTCTTCATTTTTTTAACTCCATCAAATCCAGTAATTAAGAATGATACCATGCTTCGTTAAGAATGATAGTACCTATTCATCGTAACATTGTACGATTGCAGGTTCATAGCCTAAACGAATAGATTCAAATATTTGCCCGATATATTTTTCTATTCGTTCCTTGTCTTGCGGTGGTATTTTGTCTGATATCTTTACAGCTTCTATATCTTGAATGTAAACCCTGTTTTCTTTGATGTCAATGTCTGGGCGTGTAATATCATTTGGTGCATTATACCTGATTAATTTTTCCGGTCAACCAGCAACTAAGATTATTATTTTCACAACATTTGTGTTCTATAATTCTTGATTTTCTGATATTATAAGCGCATGAACATGGAAGCATTTATTTTGGGGTGCGGGGGAATGCAGCCTTTGCCATATAGACATTTGACTTCGGTGCTTTTGAGGCGCGAAGGAAATCTTTTTCTTTTTGACGGTGGCGAGGGAACGCAAGTTAGCCTAAAGAGGCTGAATCTCAAATGGAAAAAAATTGACGCGATTTTTGTTTCGCATACACATGCAGACCATGTAACAGGGCTTCCTGGTATTCTTATGCTTTCTTCTCAGGTTGACCGAACAGAGCCGCTTTACATTTATGGGCCGCCAAAAATCAAAGAATACATTGAAACAAGCCGCAAAGTTTTGGATATGTATATAAATTATCCAATTGTTGTAAAAGAAATTACAGCGCCTTGTATAGTTCATTCTGGAAAAGATTTTTACATTCGGGCATTTCCGCTTGAGCACACAAAAACCTGCGTAGGTTATACTTTAGAAGAAGCAGATCGCCCGGGTGAGTTTTATCCCGAAAAAGCGCGCGAGCTTGGTGTTCCGTGCGGCCCGCTTTGGTCTGATTTGCAAAAAGGTTTTGAAGTTCAAACTCCAGAGGGAAAAACTGTAAAACCCGAAGAGGTTATGGGTAAAAAACGCAGCGGACGAAAGTTTTCTTTTGTAACTGATACTCTTTTTAAACCTTCTATTATTGATGAAGTTCGCGGCTCAGACCTTTTGGTTTGCGAAGGAATGTTTGAAAAAGAACTTGAAGATCAGGCTAAAGAAAAAAAACATATGACAGCCGTTCAGGCAGCTACAATTGCAAAAGAAGCGGACGTTCGCCGTATGTGCCTTATTCATTATAGCCCGCGTTATACAGACAAAGAACTTACAAAGCTGCTCGAAGAAGCGCAGTCTGTATGGCCAAAAACCGAGCTTTCGCGAGATCGAATGCATATTGATATTCCATTTATAGATTAAATACTATGATAGAACTAAGCAGTTTTTCAAAATCCTACAGCTCAAAAAAAGATTTTGCAGTAAAAAACGTTTCTTTAACAATAAACGACGGCTGCATAACAGGACTTTTGGGGCCAAACGGCTCTGGAAAAACTACCGTTATGAAGGCAATTTGCGGTTTTCATTTTCCAACACAAGGCAGAATCAAAATCACCAGCAAAGACGGGCTTAGTTTTTATACAGATGAAAACCCCGAACTTTGTATGAAATATATAGGCTACGTTCCAGAAATTCCACTTTTGCCAAAAGATATGCGGGTTTTAGATTTTTTAAGTTACGCCGCAAAAACGCACGAAATTCCGCCTGAAAAAATACAAGAACAATGCAACCGCGTAATCAAAGAATGTTCGCTCGAAAAACTACTTACAAAAAAAATCAAAACACTTTCAAAAGGCCAGCAGCAGCGCGTTAGTTTTGCTCAGGCAATAATTCATAATCCGCCAAATCTGATTTTAGACGAACCAGTTAGCGGTTTAGATCCGGCGCAGATTCTTCAAATGCGCGATTTAATTCAAAACCTTTCAAAAACAAAAGCAATTTTAATGTCTACACATCTTTTGCAGGAAGTTTATTCACTTTGCAGCCAGATTTATATTATGAACAGCGGAAAAATTGCCGCGTTTGGAACAGAAAACCAGATTGCAAAAGCTGCCGGCACAAAAACGCTGGAAGAAGCCTTTGTAAAACTTACAGCTGGAGAAGGCGAGTAATATGAAAATCAAAAATTATCTAAAATATAATCTCGAAAACAGCCTGCGTTCTCCAGTTTTTTATATTTTAAGCGTGCTTTTTTCGCTTTTTATCTTTATAAATTATTTTATTCGGCAGCAGTTTTTTAGCGGAAACGGAAGCACAGATTTAATTCTTTTTTTCTCGGCGGTTCCGTATATTTGTATAATTGCAATTCCGTCACTCTGTTACCGCCAGTCTTTTAGTATTTATGATGATTTTATTCCGCTTTCTGGCCTTGAAAGGCAGTTTGCAGTTTTTCTTTCGCAGCAAACGCTTTTTTCGATTCAACTGATTTTGCTTTTGCCGGCTGTTCTTTTGGTAAATCTTTTTGGAACTACAGATTGCGGCCAGATTTTTACAAGTTTTATCTGTTTGTTTTTTTATGGAGCTGCTGTAATTGCACTTTGCGGATTCATTCAAAATCTGATTTTAAATAAGGTTTCCAGCCTGATTTTAAGCGCACTTGTGCTTGCAGTTTTTAACAGCGCTCATCTTTTTGCAGTTTATGTTCAGCTGCCAGATTTTCTTGCGTCATTTTTTAAAACGCTAAGTTTTGCCTGGCATTTTGACGCAGCCGGAAAAGGCATTTTTGATTCAAGAGATATTATTTGGCTTTTGGGAAGCGCGGCTCTTTTTATTTTCCTTTCTGATTCTGTAAATCAGCTTAAAAAAGGAAGAAAGTTTACAAAAAATCAAAAGCTTAGCCGGATTTTACTTCCTTTAATTGCTTTTTTGATTATGCTAAACGGAAACCGCTGGTATACAAGAATTGATTTTTCAGCAAACAAAACTTATTCAATATCAAAATATACAAAATCGCTTATTTCCCGAATTGAAAGCCCGGTTAAAATTACTTATTACCGTTCTTCGAGCATTGCAAAACTTTATCCGCAGATTCGCGACGTTGCAGATTTTTTGAACGATTATGCTTCACAAAGTAAAAATATCAGTTTGATAATAAAAGACCCGGATAAAGACAGCGCAGTTCGCACAATGCTTGAAAATTACGGAATTGCAAGTCAGCAGCTTAGAACCGTTTCGGGAAATTCTACAGAATATCTTACAGTTTATTCTGCTATTGTAATTGAACAAAACGGAAATGCTGAAACAATTCCGTTTACAATGGCAGCAAATACGCTTGAATATGATTTAGACGGAAGGCTTCGCCATTTAATGTCTGGCACAAGCCGCACAGTAAACATCATAATTGGAAACGGAATGTCGCTGAACGAAGATTACAGCTATGTAATTCCGTGGCTTTCGTCGCAAGGCTTTATTTGCAATGCACTTTATGTTGAAGATCCTGCTTTTGAAAGTGCGCTTTCTGCAAGTTCAGGCCCGCTTTTAGTTATTGGAGACAGCGAAGTTAAAATCGACGCGGCAATTGCAATTGAATCTTATATACTTTCGGGCAAAGGAAATGCATTTTTTGCGGTAAGTCCTTATGTTTGTGATATTGAAAACAACTGGTACCTTACACAGGCAAAAAGAACAAATCTTGTGGAACTTTGCGAACATTGGGGCGCGGTTTTTCTTCCAAAAATTGCAGCCGATGTTTCCTGCTCGCGAATTACAATGTACGCCGATGATAACAGTTCAACGCAATTAATGAATTATCCGCTTTGGATTAGCCTTTTGCAGCAGCAAAACAGCCCGCTTGGAATGATTCTTTTTTGGGCAAATCCGCTTGAACTTACTTCGCGCGAAGATGAAAAGGGCCAGACTTTGCCTTATCTTTTAACAAGTTCAGCAAGTTATTCTTATGAAATAGATAAAGCAAGTCCTGAAAAACTGATTGAAACAAATCCTTTTGTTTTGCAAAATATGTCTACAAAAGATATAAATTACAGCCAGCAGATTGTAGCCGCTGAAGTTACAGGTGCAATTGACGGGCTTTACAATATTGGACATTTGAATAATTCTCATATAATCATAATTCCAGACCAGTATTTTTTAAGCTCGCTTATGAACGGCTACATTGGCGGAGAAAACGGCGATTACAGAAATTTTGAATTTCTTACAAATGCACTTTTAAAACTTAATGGCGAAGAAGAACTTGCCGCTTTGCAAAGCCGCACTAACCGTGATTCTAGTCTTTATAAAGTTAGCGATGTAGTTCAGTTTAATACGCTTCGCTTAATCACTTTTATCATACTTTTTGTAATTTTGCCGCTTTTAGTAAATGCTTTTGGAGTTGTAATAAATGTCAAAAAATAAAATATTATTGATTATAACAGGCGTTTTATTAGCCCTTTATCTGATTTCTTTTACAAAAAGCTGTTCAATGCAGGCTCAAGACAAACGTGAAAAAATAAAAACTGCTCTTGTAAATCCTAAAAATAAGAAAAAAATTAATCAAATTGAACTTTCAGATTCAACCGGAAGCCTTTGCCTTGTAAATCAAAATGGCTTTTGGCAGATTTTGATTCAAAACAATGCAGAAAATCAGGCGTTAACTTTTCCGGCTGCAAAGGAAAGAATCGAAAATCTTATTGAAAATCTAATAAAAGTTCGTAATCTGTATAAAATTTCAGACAAAATTAATAAAAACAGCTCGCTTGGTCTTACAAACGGCACAGAATTTTATCTTCGTTATTGTTATGACGAAGGTTTTCATGAATTGATTTTTGGAAATCAGGATTTTTCGCTTAGCGCGCGCTATCTTATGACAGACAAAAACACTCAGGTTTACGAAACTGATAATGGGCTTGATGTTTATCTTACAACTTCGCTTCAAAGCTGGGCCGAGCCTTATCTTGTTTCAAAAAATGTTTTTGGTTCTAAGGTTTTAAATGATATTCAAAAAATCAGCGTTATAAAAAATGAAAATGGCAAAAAAACTGTTAGTTCTATTTCTGATTTTCAAAAATTTTTGGATTTAAGGCACGGTGGAATTGCAACTGATGTTTTTCAGGTTTTGCAAACTGAAAATAACAGCGAAAATGTTATGAAAATCAATGTTGAACTTGGAAACAAAGATTTTCTTGAACTTGAGTTTTTTGGAAATTCACAAGATTTTGCAGAAGGAAATGCTTTTCTTGTGAAAACACAATATTTTAAATCTTCATCAGAAAAAGCCTTTTATACTTCTTATTCAAAAATAAGCAGCTGGACTTACAACAAAATCAACGAAATGACATTATAAAGAAAATGCGAAGCAACGCACGGCCAAAGTTTTTGAGTTTTCTTAAAGCATAAACGCAAAAAAACGTGCGCAATTGCAGCGTTTAAAACTGAAATCCAGCCAAGATAAATATGTGCAAAAGCAAAACACAAAAGGCCGCAAAGTTCGCAAAAAATCAGAACGCCTTTCTTTAAAATCATTTTTGAATCAGCTTTTAGCTTTAGCGAAAGAAGCTGGCAAAGTTTATCAGAAAAATAAAAGCGGAAAATCACTTCTTCAAAAAAAGCTGCGCAAAAAAAGTTTAAAAGGCAATTAAACCATTGAAATAAACCTTGAGGTTTTACAATGCTCAAAGTTTCAGGATTGTTTGTAATCGATAAAAGAAAACGGCAAAAAAGAGAAGTTGAAAAAAGCATTCCAAAAGTAAAAAGAACTGGGAAAATTACAAGCGTGCGGTGTTTTGATTTTTCATAATAAAAAAACAAAAGGGCTGAGGAAAGCGCTGCAAGTGCAATCTGATAATAGGGAAAATCCCAGTTTTGAAACAAAAGCTGGCCTGAAGAGGGCTTTGGAGTAAAGAAAGAACGTACTATAAATAAGAAAAAAATAATCAAAAAAATTGGGATTTCCGATAATAAAGTGTGCCTTTTCATATAAATTATGTTATTATAATAAAAAAGAGGGAATTTTGTACACACTTATAGTTTTAATAATCGTTTTAATTTCTATAATCGCTTTAGGTGCGCTTTACACAGTTTTTAAATCAAAAATAAATTTTTATATAACAGGGCTTGATTCAGGATTTTCATTAACAGATTTGCAGGTTTTATGGGAAGCGGCTCAAATTTGTGATTTAGATATGCCAACCTCTTTGTTTTTTTCGCTTCCTTCGCTTACAAAATGTATGACACAAATTTCTAACCGCACTTCAACAGATGATTCGGCACGAATTCAGCTTTTAATGTCAAAACTATTTAATTACAGAACTAAAATTCAAAATGAATCAGATGATAAAAAAGGGCTTACAAATACGCATTCTTTGGAAAAAGGCCAGCCGCTTAGAATCATTTTGCCTGGAAAAGGCGTTTTTGCTTCTGAAATTGTAAATAACGGAAGTATGATTGTTATAAATGTTCCGCGCCAAAAGGAATTAATTCCTTATACGGCTGAAGAATGGGTAAATAAAGTTATTAGCGTTTATCTTTGGCGCAGAGGTGACGCGCGTTATGTTTTTGATACGACAGTAGTTCAATGCGGCGTTTTTTTGGGAAAATCGGCGCTTTTTTTAAAACATTCGGCAAATCTTGTGCGAACACAAAAACGTCGTGCAGTTAGAATAAAATGCCAGATTTATGGTATGCTCTATATCATAAAAAAAGAAACAGTTGATATAAAAGCTATTGAAACTCAAAACGGATTTCGTTGTTTAATAGAAGATATATCAGAAAGCGGTGCGCTTATAAGAATTGGCGGAAAAGGCTTGCAAAATGTTAAAATCAAACTGCAGTTTAATATACAAAACCGCCTGATTCTTATGGTTGGCGTAATTCGCACAGTTGAATTTAATGAAGAACAAAATCAGTCTCTTTTGCATTTTGAATGTACACATATTGATACTTTAATGCGAAATGAAGTGTTAAAATTTGTATATAATATGATGCCTGAAAGTGAAAAAGAAGTTCTTGAAGCAATAGAACAGACTGAAGGTGATGAACAAAAAGTAGAACACAAAGGTGAGAGTGATGAAACTCAGGATAATGCAGAAATTATAAAGAAAGAAATTGAAGCAGAAACGCAGGAAAATAGGCTTTCTGAACAAAAAAAAGATGATTCTGTATTAGGAAAAACTGAGCCTGTAATTACAAAGGAAGAAGAAATTAACGTTTTCTAACGAGGTGAAAATATGAAAAGAGTTTTATGCCTTTCAATTATGATATTTGCTGCTGTTTCAGTTTTTGCACAAAATAGTCGCGTAAAATTTGTAAAAGGAAATATAGCAGAAAAAACAGCAACCGTTCGCGAGGCTTCTGAAAAAGACGCGGCTTGGGTTTCTGAAAATGCCATAAAATTTTGCCTTGAAAATAAAGAGATTTTAGGAAACGATCGTGAGCTGGACGCGCTTGCTGTTGCAGCAATACTTTCTTATACGCCAGAAAGTGTAAGAAAACTTTCGCATGAAAAACAAAACTGGCTTACAGAATCATTTATTTCGCTTTTTACAAGATTTAACAAAAGCAGCACAGTTCAAATTGCAGTTGTTTCAAAAACAGTTGCTCTAAAAGATACAGTTGAACCGGCTCCTTTTACAGCGCTTTTAAACAGCTATTTAAAAACAGTAGAAGTAAAATCAGCTGATTCAGGAGTTTTTAAGGCTTGTGTAAATGCTCTTGAAACAATTGGAAATAATGAATCATTTAAGATTTTATATAGTTTTTTGAATGATAATTCTTATTCTTATTATAAAAATGAAATAGAAAAAACTGCGGTTGCTTTGATTCCTCTGGCAATGGACGAATTGCTTTTGGTTATTAAAGGCTCTGATATGGCAAAAATGGCTTCGGTTTTTGAATTAGTACAAAAAAATTCGCAGATTTCGCAAAAAAATGTTTGTGAAGTTTCCGAAAAAGTGTTAAGTGAGTCTATATTAATAGCAGACAATTCTTCTTTTTCTGCTGGAGATTTAAAATTGCAGCTTGAAGCACTTTCGATTCTTGCAGAAAATAAATGGACTCGCGCTTCGGATACTGCGCTTTCGTTTTTTGCTTTTGCAAAAAATGCGTACGAAAAGCATAATATCAATGATGAACAGTTCAAAACAGTAATTAATTCTTTGCGCTATATTGCTCCAATCGATGCAGTAAATCCGCTGATTAGTTACCTTGAAGAATTGAACAACAAAATGGAAAGAGGAGAAAATGTTTCTTCTGAAATTTCATTGGTTGTAATAAATACTTTAGGTGCAATTGGCGATAAGTCTGCTTTTGATTCCTTACTTTCTGTGACTTACCTTAATTATGAAGAATCGGTTCTGACGGCTGCCAGAGATGCACTGTCGGGACTTAGATGGCAGTAAACTATTTTAGAAAACCGGTTTTTATTTCAGCTCTGATTTGCTGTTTTGTGTTTTATTCTGGGTTATTTGTTTTGCCGCAAAAATATCCAATGCGCTCGCTTGTTGGAAGTGAAAAGACTGGCGCGCAAATTGTTGAAATTTCTGGAAATCTTATTACATCGCCGGCGAGAATGGGAACCGGCTCATATTACAGCGCAACGCTTGCTTTAGACTGCGTCGCAGACGCCCGAAACATAAGTTCGTCGGCGCGCGGCCGTGTAAAAGTCTATATTCCGTCCGCTTTGGCAGAAGCTTACTCGCCTGGAAAATTATTTTCCGAAGCCAGGCGCGCCAGAAAAACTTTTGTTGAAAAAAACAACGCGTTGAGTTCTCGAGAAACTGCCGTTCCCTTATTTGAATCGGGCGGTCATTACGTTTTCCGCGGTAAGCTCACAAAAAACGGCTTTTACATCGCTACATGCACCGGCTCACATTGGAAAAACACGCCGCGCGGCCGCCTCAGCCATTTTCGCGCGTTATGCAGACTTCACTTCAAACGCCTGATGTACAGCTGGGGCAGCGGAGGCGGCCTTTTGCTGGCTCTTCTAAGCGGTACCAAAGAATACACAAATCAAGAAACCGCAAAAGCCTTCAGGCTGGCTGGTCTTTCGCACATTTTAGCTCTTTCTGGAATGCACCTTTCAATGTTTTCGGCAATTGCATTTTTTTTTGGAAATAAAGCCGGCGTTAAAAAAGTAAGTTTTTTTCTTAGAATTTCTGCACTTTTGCTTTTTGTCTGGTTTGCAGGCTTTTCTCCGTCTTTGATTCGCGCTTTTATCTGTTCAATTCTTATGATTGCGTCTTCAATTGCTGGAGTAAAAACGCCGGATATGCTTTGTATTCTTTGTTTTTCGTTTCTTTTGCAAAGTGCAGTTTTTCCCGATGATATTTATAATCAGGCTTTTATTTTTTCGTATTCGGCATTGGCCGGCATTTTAGTTTTTGGCAGATTCTTTAATTTTATTTATGCAAAGCTTTTTCCATATCAAATATCGCGCGCTCTTTCTTCTGCAACTGGTGCACAAACTTTTACAGCTCCAATTTCATTAAAGCTTTTCGGCTCTGCAAGCCCGGTTGGAATTCTTTCTTCAACTGTAATTTCGCCTTTTATAACTTGTTTTATTTATACAGGCCTTGCTTTGATAATTTTAAGTTTAATATTTCCTGTTATGGCCAAACCTAGTGGAATTTTTATCAATTTGCAGTATACTGTCATAAATTATATAGTGAAGTTTTTTTCACTTGCACCAAACTGGAGTCTAACTTGAAACATCCTGATTACAATTCTCCTGCTGAACTTAAGCAGGTTTTGGACATAAACGGCTTTTCTATGCAGAAAAAATTTGGCCAAAACTTTTTGATTAATGCAGAAGCCAGAAAAAAGCTCATAGATACTCTTGAAGTAGAGCAAGGAATGAAAGTTTGGGAAGTTGGGCCAGGTCTTGGTTCAATGACAAGTGAACTTTTGGAACGCGGAACAGATCTTACAGTTTTTGAAATTGACCGCGGTTTTGCTTCTTTAATTTCTGGCTTTTTTGAAGATTATTCTAAAAAAAATACCTTCAGAATTATAGAAGGCGATGTTTTAAAAACCTGGAAAAAGCATTTTGACCAAGCCGGCCAGCCATCACGCTTTTTTGGAAATCTTCCATATAATATTGCAGCAACTATAATCGCCGATACAATCGAAAATAATGTGCGTTTGACCGCTGCGTTTTTACCGTTCAAAAAGAAGTTGCTCAAAGAATGTGCGCAAAGCCTGGAACAGAAGATTATTCGTCTTTTTCTACACTTTGCCAGTGGGCTTATGATGTAAAGCCAGTTTTAGATTTAGCCGGCGGAAACTTTTGGCCAAAGCCAAATGTTGATTCCCGCGCAGTTTTGATGACAAAAAAATCAGAATTTCCTCGCTGCAAAAATCCTCAAACTTTTGTAAAAATGCAGCGCGCGCTGTTTAGTTCACGAAGAAAAACCGTACGAAATAATCTTTCGCAATTCTTAAAAAACAACGACCTTGCCGTAAGTTATTTGGAAAAAGCTGGAATTGATATTATGAAGCGCGCCGAAGTTTTAACGATAGACGAACTTCTTACTTTATCTGATGTTATTGAAGGATCAAAATGAGCATAAGTGAAAATTTAATAAATATTCAGTCTAAAATTCAAAATGCCGAAAAAAAATCAGGCCGCCCTCAAGGCTCTGTAAAACTTATGGCGGTAAGTAAATTTCACCCGACAGAAGAAATCTTGCAAACTTACGAAAGCGGACAGCTTCTTTATGGCGAAAATCGAGTTCAGGAAGCCTGCGAAAAATTTACGCCGCTTTTGGCCAGCCATTCTGATATTTGTCTTCATTTAATTGGTCAGCTTCAATCAAATAAGGTAAAAAAAACTGTAACAGTTGCTTCTTGTATTCAATCTGTAGACAGAATTGAACTGCTTTATGAAATTGAAAAACAATGTTCAAAACTTCAAAAACAGATTCAAGTGCTTTTTGAAGTTCACACGGGCGAAGAATCAAAATCTGGTTTTACGCAGGAAAGTGAACTGCGCCGTTGCCTTGAATTATGTGTAAACGGAGAATTTCCGCACATTATTGCAAACGGCTTTATGACAATGGCGCCTTTTACTCAAGATGAAAGTTTGATTCGCAAATCTTTTTCCACTTTGCGAAATCTTTCTGAAAAATTCAAAAAAGATTACAAAGAGCTTCCGCTTAAAGAACTTTCTATGGGAATGTCCGGCGATTTTGAAATTGCAATTGAAGAAGGTTCAACTTTAGTTCGTGTTGGAACTGCAATTTTTGGAGCAAGGGATTATTCAAAATAATGAAAATAAAATCATTTTTTGCAAAAATTTTGATTTTCTCTTTGATTTTGAATATGGCTTTACCTGCTTTTTGCGAGGAAAATGATACAACTCCAAAACCTTACAATAAAGAAGAAATTCCGCAGGCAATTAATGATTTGCGCCGTTTTGAAATTATAACTTTGGGCTCGCTTCCTTTTGTGACTTTTGATGTTTCGCTTGCTTATTCAACTTTTCGTTATGTTCAGCACGATTTTGATTCGGCTTACAAGCCAGATATTTTTTCGCCAAACACTTACACTCAAGAAGAGCAGAGAAATATTATTTTAACTTCGATTGGAATCTGTATTGGAATTGGGCTTACTGATTTATTTGTTCAGCTGATAAAACGTTCTAACAAGAAAAAAGCTGCTCCAAGAAATTATGATGATATTGCGATAATTCCAATTTCTCAGGATAATGAGGCAAGTAAAATTCCGCTTCCAGAATCAGATTCTGAAGATGAAGCTTCTGATTCAGAGAATTCTGAAGTTTCTGAAGAAGGAATGGAAGTTCAGGAGATTGAAGAATAATGCCTTTTTTTAGTGCAAAAGTTCCGCAGGATTTTTCTGATTGCCAGCGGCTTGATAAATTTATAGCCTCTCTTCCAAACGGCATGAACCGTTCAAAGCTCAAAAGCGGCGTTACTGAAATTCTTGTAAACGGCAAAAAAGTAAAACTTTCGCAAAAGGTAAAAGCCGGAGATCAAATTGATATTCAATGGGAAGATAATATCCCTGATAATATTGAGCCGGAAAATATTGCGCTTGATATTGTTTACGAAGATGAAAATGTAACGGTTGTGAATAAGGCTCAGGGAATGGTAACGCACCCGGCCTGCGGCAACTGGACAGGAACTCTTGTAAACGCACTTTTGTATCATTGGGGAAGGCAAGCTGTTAGCCAGCTTAAAGAAGGTTCGGCCGCAGAGATTTTAGAGCGTCGCCGGCCGGGAATTGTTCATCGTCTTGATAAAGAAACTTCTGGAATCATTATTACCGCAAAAAATCGTGACACCGAAGAATTTTTGCAAAAACAGTTTAAAGATAAATCGCTTCAAAAAGAATATATTTTGATTTGTACCGGCCGCCCAAAAGAGCGCACAGGTGATATTCGCACTCAAATTATCCGCGACCCAAAAAATCGCCACCGTTTTAAAGCTGTAACTGACACAGAAGACGGAAAGTTTGCAAGAACTCTTTACCATTGTATTGCGTGTTACGGAAATTACTCGCTGATTCGGGTGAGATTAAAAACTGGCCGAACACATCAGATTCGCGTGCATATGAAGTATATCGGCTGCCCGATTTTGGGTGATTCGGTATACAATAAACCGGACTCAAATTTTCCTGATGCAACGCTTATGCTTCATTCTGTTCAGCTGAAAATCAAACTTCCGGGATTTGAGGATTATTCAACGTTCCGCACAAAAGTTCCTGGCCGCTTTCAGAAAATCGAAAAAAAACTTCGCGCAAAATTTCCAAAATCAGTTTTGCCCCAAGTTCATAAATCAAAATAAGTAACTTTATGGAAAAAATAAGTGTAATTCATGAGCCTACAAAGCAAAAACCTTTTCTCATCATAAATAAACCAAATGGCTTGCCGTCTGCGCCGCTTGCAAAAGATGATTTTGAAAATGCATTTTGCCAGGCTGCAAAACTGTTTCCCCAATTGCTCGAAGTGCACGGAAAAAAAGAAATTGAGCACGGGCTTTTGCACCGTTTAGACACAGCAACAAACGGGCTTATTGTAATTGCAGCAACTCAAGAATGTTATGATTTTTTGATTGCCGGGCAGGAAAACGGGCGTTTTATAAAAACCTACAGCGCAGAGTGTGACATTATAAATGATAATGCAAAAAGGTTAGGGGGATTTCCGCCTGATTTACCCGAATGCAAGGCTTTAGGTTTTGAAGAAACAGAACTTGTTGTTTCATCTTATTTTCGCCCTTTTGGCGAGAGGAGAAAGCAGGTTCGGCCGGTAACAGAAAAATCTGGAAAAGCAGCCCTTTTAAAACTTGGAAAATCAAAAGTTTATACAACAAAAATCACAATAAAAAAAGTTTCAGAAACAAACGCTGTTGCAAAATGTACAATTGCACAAGGTTTTAGACATCAGGTTCGCTGTCATTTGGCTTGGGCAGGGTTTCCGGTTTGTGAAGACCGGCTTTACAATTCTAATTTTAATTCAAAATCTGATTTTGCCAAAAATAATGCACAAGAACTTTTGAAGTTTTCGGCAACTGAAGTGTCGTTCGAGTTTCCCAAAGGTTTTACAAACACGTTTTGTTTATAAGTCAAAACAAAAGAAAATCACCAGAATAGCAAATTAACACAATTGACTAACAACCTGGATTTCATTAATATTAAATAACCTTTTTTAGCCCGGGTGGCGGAATTGGTAGACGCGCTTGGTTCAGGTCCAAGTGTCCTTACGGTCATAGGAGTTCAAGTCTCCTCTCGGGTAAAGCGTAACTTTTTGAGATACAATAAGTTACGCTTTTTTATTTTAACCACTATAATCAACGTCTAAAAATTTAGACAATAATTCAAAATCAACTTCAAGTTGAGATTCAAGCAAATAAAACTACATTTCTAATTGATATTGCCGATTCGATTTTTACCTTTTTTGAGTGCTTTATTCTAAAAACTGCCATATAATTATAGTGTAAGAAATTATCGGAGGCAAAAATGGGGATTTTTGGAAAGGTTTGGAAAAAGCATAGTTTTGGGGGGGCGCTTTTTTGTTTAATTTTGCTTTTTAGTTCTTGTTCAAATGGTGCTGAAAACGCTTCGTTGACTTTGACTTTTAATGGGGCTGATTTTGCCAGAACTTCGGCTCGAAACATTACGGTTGATTCTGATTATAAAGATTACTATCTTGTTGTAAATATTCTTGGCGATTATACAGAAACCAAAGAAATTCCTTTTAGCGAAATTGGAACTTACGGCGTGACTTTTCTTTCGATTCCGGTTGGCGCCAAGATTTCTGTTCAGGCGAATGTTTATGATATGAATGATGAGGAAGACGACGATGGTCAGCAGGGTACTGATGGTAGACAGCATTTTTACCACATTTATACTGGTTCTTCGCCGGAAATAAATATTGTTGACGGTTATAATATTGTGAGTTTGTCACTAAAAAGATTTGATTTAAATATGGAACCGATTTCTTCGTTTTATACTTCTGATCAAGATGTTGAAATATTATTTAAATCAAATCCTGCTACAGGAGATGATGTATCAAGTTTAATAATAAAGTTTTATCCAAATTCAAAATATCAGATAATTGTACACCCAACAGATTTTGACATTATTCTTTCTGAAGGAATTTGGGAAGGAAATTTTAACGTCGGAAATACTATTACGCTTCAAGAATGTATTTTTCAAAAAATTATTGCAAACGATTATGAAGAATCTGAATATAATATTTCCATTACTGATGAATATGAAATAAATTCAAAAACAGAAAAACAGTTAATCAAAATTTATGTTTTAGATGCAGAATGGCCTGAACATAGAAAATTCACAATTAAAAGTCAGAATGGATTGTTTTTTAATATAAAAGATCATATTGCTTAACCTATTCTAATCACACCCTTTCCCTAAGCGCCTCGATGTACGCAGTTGCGTAGCGGGAAAGGTTTATGCCTTTTTTTGTGATGATTCCAACAGTCATAAAATCTTCAACGTTGAGCGGGCGGGCAATAATGTCTTTGCCGTTCAGTTCGCGGCTGATTATGCCAGAACAGATTGTGTAGCCGTTTAAGCCAATCAGCAGATTAAAAAGGGTTGCGCGGTCTCGCACTTTTACGTTTTTTCTGCAATCAAAATCAATTTCGGTAAGCGGCTCTTCTGCAAAATAAAACGAATTATAATCTCCTTGTTCATAAGTTAAATACGGGTAAGGCTCCAAATCTTTTAGCGTAATTTTTTCTTTTTTTGCAAGCGGATTTGACGAAGAAATAAAAACGTGGAGCGGGGCAGTAAAAAGTTCACTAAAAATCAGATTGTTTTTTTCTAAAAGTTTTGAAATTACTTTTTGATTTTTTTGACTCAAATACAAAACTCCGATTTCACTTTTGAGTTTTGCAACATCTTCTATAATTTCGTGAGTTTGAGTTTCGCGCAAGGTAAAATCATATTCGTTTCCGCCAAACATTTTGATTACTTTTACAAAAGCATTTACCGCAAAAGAATAATGCTGGCAGCTTACCGAAAAAATCGGAGAATCATCGCCGGCTCCCTTAAAATGCTCTTCCAAAAGCGAAGCCTGTTCTAAAACCTGCCTTGCGTAAGCCAAAAATTCATCGCCCTCGTTTGTAATAGAAACACCTTTGTTCGTTCGCGAAAAAATCGTAATTCCCATTTCATTTTCAAGTTCATGAATCGAAGCAGTAAGACTTGGCTGCGAAATAAAAACCTTTTTAGACGCTTCTGTGATATTTTTTGTTTCTGCTACTGTAACTGCGTATTTTAATTGCTGTAAAGTCATAATCCGATTATACAAATAGTTTAACTTTTTTACCATAGTTTAAAGCTATATCAAACCACACAAAAATAGTATTTTTCCTTGATTCTGATTTTCTTTATAATGCCATTAATCTAGTATTAAGGTAGGAAAATATGTCTATAAAAACTTTTGTAACAGGCTTTCCAAGAATCGGAAAAAAACGCGAATTGAAATTCGCAATTGAATCATATTTTAAAGGTGAACTTGCTGCTTGTGAACTTGAAAAAACAGCCGCAGAACTTCGCGCTTATGGCTGGAAAAAGCAGCAGAGCGCAGGAATCAATTTTATTCCTTCAAATGATTTTTCTTTTTATGATAATGTTTTAGACACCGCTTTTACTTTTGGAATTGTTCCAGAACGCTACAAGGCTTTGGCATTAAACGAGCTTGACACATACTTTGCCGCAGCGCACGGATATCAGGGAGAAAAAGGTGACGTAAAAGCGCTTCCAATGAAAAAATGGTTCAATACAAACTATCACTATATTGTTCCAGAAATTTCAGATAACGATAACTTTGAACTAAAAGCTGAAAATTCAGCAGTAAAGGCATTTAAAGAAGCCTTGTCGCTTGGAATCAAAACAGTTCCAACTGTAATTGGACCTTACACATTCCTTAGACTTGCAACTTATACAGGTTCAAAAAAGGCAGCTGATTTTGCTTTGCAGGCTGCAACTGCTTATTCAAAACTTGCTTTGGAACTTGCAAATGCCGGCGCAGAATATATTTCTTTTGCTGAGCCAGCTCTTGTTTTTGATGTAACTGATGACGAGAAAGAACTTTTTAAATCAATTTACGAAGCAATTCTTTCAAGCGGTGCAAAAATCAAGACAATTCTTACAACTTATTTTGGCGATATTCGCGATGTTTACAGCGAAGTTATTAAACTTGGTTTTGATGCAATTAATCTTGATTTTATTGAAGGCAAAAAAACTATTGAACTTTTGGAAACTGGCTTTCCAAAAGATAAACTTTTGTTTGCCGGAATCGTATGCGGAAAAAACATTTGGCGCGCAGATTATTCGGTTAAAAATGAGCTTATTGCAAAAATCCAGAGAATTGTTCCACAGGAAAATCTTGTGATTGGAACTTCCTGCTCGCTTTTGCATGTTCCTTATACAACAGCAGAAGAAACAAAACTTGATTCTGATGTACTTAAGCACTTTTCTTATGCAGAAGAAAAACTTGTTGAAATCAAAGAAATTGCAAACGGCGATGAAGCCGCTCTTAAAGCAAACAAGGCTCTTTTTGAATCAGAAAGAACAGCAAAAGACAATGCAGTTAGAAATGCTGTAAACGCACTTAATGATTCTGATTTTGAAAGAAAACCTTCGTTCTACGAACGCGAAAAGATTCAGCATAAAGAATTTAATCTTCCGTTGTTCCCAACAACAACAATTGGTTCGTTCCCGCAGACAAAAGAAGTTCGCTCAAACCGCGCTGCTTACAAAAAAGGAACAATTACAAAAGAGCAGTATGTTGAATTCAATCAGAAAAAAATTGCCGAATGTATAAAACTTCAGGAAGAAATTGGCCTTGATGTACTTGTACACGGAGAATTTGAGCGCAACGATATGGTTGAATACTTTGGAACACAGATGAACGGTTATCTGTTTACACAAAACGGCTGGGTTCAAAGTTACGGAACACGTTGTGTAAAACCGCCGGTAGTTTGGGGTGATGTAAGCCGCCGCTGTGCAATGACAGTTGAATGGTCAGTTTTTGCGCAGAAACAGACACAAAAAATTGTAAAGGGAATGCTTACTGGCCCGGTTACAATTTTGAACTGGTCTTTCCCACGCGAAGATATTTCGTTAAAAGAGCAGGCTTTGCAGATTGGCCTTGCAATCCGCGAAGAAGTTTTGGATCTTGAGAAAAACGGAATTAAAATCATTCAGATTGATGAAGCCGCTTTGCGTGAAAAACTTCCGCTTCGTCATGCAGACTGGCATTCAGAATATCTTGATTGGGCAATTCCTTCCTTCCGCTTAGTTCACGCAAAAGTTAAGCCTGAAACACAGATTCATACACATATGTGTTACAGCGAATTTAATGATATTATCCGCGACATTGACGCAATGGACGCAGATGTTATTACATTTGAAGCAAGCCGCGCAGATCTTAAGATTTTGGACGCTCTTAAAGCTGCTGATTTTAGAACTGAAGTTGGACCTGGAGTTTATGATATTCACTCGGCACGCGTTCCGTCAGTAGAAGAAATAGTAGAAGCATTGGAAAAAATGCTTCTTCGCGTAGAAAAATCAAAACTTTGGGTAAACCCAGACTGCGGATTAAAAACACGCGGCGAAGCAGAAACAGTTCCAAGTTTGCAGAATCTTGTTGCTGCTGCTAAGCTGATTAGAAATAAATATTAAAATTATTGAAAATAAAACAAAAATTCGTAATTTTAAGATTTACCGGCTTGACATTTAATGTTGAGCCGGTAAAATTTTAGTATGATTTTATACGAAAATAAAGATGAAAAAACACTTGGAAAATCAATTTTGAATTTCAGTAAAAAGTTTTCAAAATTGAGTAAAGAACAGGCGGAAAATCTTAAGGTTTTAAACACAAAATCAGATTATCTACAGGGACAAATCAACAAGCTGGAAGAAGAGCGGATTAGTGCAATCCGTAAAAACTACGCTGATTTTTTGGAGCCCCGAACTCCGGACATCGAGGAAGATGAAAGTGACCTTTTAAAAGTTTACGAGCTCTTTTGCGCAGTTTCCGAAGCAAACACCAAAAAAGGCGACTCCCGCACTCATCTTCGCGCACAAAATTTGCAGTTTTCAAGCCCGCTTTGCCGCCGCGCCGACTACACCCACCAGGACCGCTTTTCGTACCTTCGTTTGTGGTTTTTGCAGACAGTTCCGGTTACACAGTATATTCCGCAGATAGTTTGCGACAAAGACGGTTCTTTTTATCTTGAATTTATTGAGCGCGAACTTTGGGTGCCTAACAGTCTTGAAAAAGAGATTTTGCAGTTGCTATAAGTTTTTCCTTTTGATTCATAGAAGGATCTTCGAGCACGCAGTCCAAAAGTTCATTTAAAATCCGTCCAAGAATTTTACCCGAAGGAATTCCCTCGTTCATTAAATCGCGGCCGTTTACTGCAAGCGATTTTAGCGAAAGGGCAGTTTTTTTGTTTAGTTCATTTTCCACGCGAGCCTTTAATTCCAGCAAAAGCTGAACGCTTGCGCTGTAACGAATGTCTACTTTTTCATTCCACATTCCGTACATATCAGCCATTCGTAAATCGTAAAGGTCTTCCATACATTCTGGTTTTACGCGGATAATAAACCGCCGAACAGCCGCATCGCTCCAGCTTGATTCATAATGAAACATATGTTCTTTTACAAGATGACAAACATTATTAATCATTTCGTTTGAAAACTTTAATCGCGTCATTATTTTTTCTGTGATTTTCTGACTGAATGCTTCGTGGTTATAAAACGTAATCGTTTCAATTTCTTTTGTGCTTCCGTCGTTTTTTTTGCCGTCAAGCACCTTTTCTTTGATGATTTTTTTAGCCGAAGGTTTTCCAATATCATGAAAAAGGGCCGCAAGGCGAACGTTTAATTTTGAAGAAGGAGCACCGTCGCAGGCATAAAAAAGATGATCCAAAACATCAAATTTGTGAAAAGCTCTGTAATCAGATTGAACGCAATTTCGGCAAACTTCAAATTCCGGAATAAACATAAAAAGAAGGCCGGTTTCTTCAAGGAGTTTAAGGCCAACAGAAGGTTTTTGAGATTTCATTATTTTTTCAAATTCATCTCTAAAGCGCTCAATTGAAATAGAAGCCGTTTTTTCTTTGATTTCTTTTTTGAATATTTCTGAATATGTATTATTTTCTATACAAAAACCTAATTTAGAAGCAAATCTTATTGCACGAATCGGGCGCAAGCCGTCTTCCATAAAGCGTTCGTGAGCATTTCCTACAGTTCTAATCAGCTTTTTTTTGATATCCTGTTCGCCGCCGTAAGGGTCAACAATCAAACCGTCTTCTAAAGAAGCTGCAATTGCGTTCATTGTAAAATCACGGCGCGCTAAATCTTCCTGAATTGTTGCAGCGTAATTTATTGAATCCGGGTGTCTGCCGTCTGAATAGCCAGATTCTGTGCGAAACGTTGTTACTTCAATTTCATTTCCTTTAAAATGAACGGTAACCGTTCCATGCTCAATTCCCGTTGGAACAACAAATTTAAAAAGCGAAATTACATCTTGCGGAGTTGCGTTTGTTGCAATATCCCAATCGTGTGCGCTTACTTTCATAAACATATCGCGAACAGCGCCGCCAACAAGATACGCTTTAAATCCTGCATCAAAAAAAACTTTTCCAAATTCTTTCAGCTCTTTTGGGAGTTTGATTTTCATAAGTTTCCTCCAGAAATGCAGCTGATAATATTTGAAGTTCCCGAACAAAACATACAAAAAACGAACGAGCTAATCAAAATCAAAATCCTTATAATATTTTTTAAGCGGTATTTTTCTGTAAAAAGTTTTATGACCGTTTCTACAATCAAAATAAAAGAAAAAATCATATTAAAAATTGATGTGTAAGAAATTAGCGAAAGAGTCATATTTTGATTCTTGTCCTGAAAATTCTGATAATTTCCTATAGTGTATAAAGTTATGAGCAAAAAACAAAAGACCGAAAGTGTGACGTTCAAATCCACCGAAAGTTTGTAGGTGATTGTGCTTGAGAATCTTCGTTTTGAGTATTTAAATTCTTTATTTTTCATTACTTGAAGAAATTTGCCGTCTACTGATATACTATCATAAAATTGGTTATTCGGGTATAAGTCTATGAAGAAATTTCTTGCATGCGTTTTTATTCTGGCAGTTTTTGCGCTTGCCATTTTTTATATAGGCTGGACTCAGATTCGCGTTAAGCCTGATTCTATGGGAATTGTGATTTCTAAAACAAGCGGAATCGATGAAACGCCTGTTTTAAACGGAAAATTCAGCTGGAAATGGCAGTTTCTTTTGCCAACTAATGCGATTATAAAAACTTTTGAAATTAAGCCTTTGAATACTAAAAAAACTGTTTCGGGAACGCTTCCGTCGGGCGAGGCTTACGCTTCGATTTTTAATGCGGATAAACTTTTTGATTACAGTTTTACGTTTGATATTTCGCTTACAGTTTCGCCACAAGCGGTTTTGGAGCTTGTAAAGCAGAATAAAATCACAGATGATAAAGATCTGGCTGAATATCTTGAAGGGGCGGCCGCCACACTGGCGCAGAATGCGGCGGCTTATTTTTTGGGGAAGGCTGGCGAAAATGCTTTGTTCAGGCCGGAAGCTGTGCGCCGCGACGAGATTTTGCGCGGAATTCAGATTTATAAAGATTTTCCAGAAATTGATGTTACCATTTTTGCTTTAACTGATTCAAAACTTCCTGATTTTAATATGTATAAAAAGATTTCAGGAATGAATCCGCAGGAATTGAATCTAAAAATTTCTGCAACTGAAAATAAGTCTGAAAATCAAACTGATAATCAAACTAAAAATGATAATCAAAATCAAATATCAGATTCTCTAACAAACAGCGAGGAATTATAAATGAAAAACCGACTTGCCGCATTCCGCGGTGCAATCTGCACAGAAAACACAGCTGAAGATATTACTAAAAATGTGTGCCTTATGTGCAATGAACTTTTTACCCGTAATAATATTGATTCTAAAGATATTGTATCGCTTCAGTTTTCAATCACAAAGGATATTACTGTTTTAAATCCTGCAACTGCGCTTCGGCGCGGTAAGTGTGAAATTGATATTACTCAAGTGCCGCTTTTTTGCTGCCAGGAATCCGAAATTGAAGGCGGAATGAAAAAAGTGGTTCGTGCGCTTTTGCACGCTTATGTGGAAGAAGGTTCTGAATATCATAATGTTTATCTGAATGGAGCAGAAAAACTTCGCCCGGATTTTTCAAATAAGTAGCTTGTAAAAGCCCTTTGTAAAAAACTTTACAGACAGTCTTTTTTGTTTGATAATTATTTTAGCACTTTTTGCAAAGCAAAAAGGTGTTAATCAAACAATGTTTTATAATTGTGACGTTTACAACGTTGTTTGATTTTTAGAAGGTAGATATGAAACTTTGGGTTGTGAGTATGGAATGCGCCGGAATTGCAGAAGCCGGCGGCGTAAAAAATGTCACCTTTTCTCTTTGCAATGAGTTTGCAAAACTTAAGCATAAAGTAACTTTATTTATTCCGGTTTTTAAATGCAATTGCTGGGAGTCTCTTACAGATTGTCATCTTTTGGAATCCGAAAAAACTGTTGAACTTTGCGGTAAAAAAGAAACGGTTTATTATACAGTTGCAAAAAACACAGCCGGATTTGATGTTGTGCTTGTAAATCATCCGCTTTTTGCAGAAAAAGAAGCTGTTTATACTTATACCGAAAATGAAGAAAAGCAAAATCCTGAGCATAAACGGGGAACCGGCCACACAGACGCGCTTTTTCTTGATATTCTTTTTCAAAAAGCAGTTTGCGCTTATGGTTCGTTAGTTCCGCGCTCGGAAATCCCCGATATTCTTCATTGCCAGGACGCTTCAACGGCAGTTTTGCCGGCCTTTATTTTGCTTTCAAAAGCCTTTAAAAAAACAAAATCTGTTGTAACAATTCATAATGCAGGGCCTTTCTATCATCATAGTTTTACAAGCATTGGCGAAGCTGCCTGGCATACAGGACTTCCAACTCCGCTGCTTGAAAAATCTTTGAACGGCAAATGCATTGAGCCGTTTTTGCTTGCTGCCGAAGCTGGCGCTCATCTTACAACGGTTTCTGAAGATTATGCAAAAGAGCTTATTGATCCGCGTAATTCTGAAGCAACTGAAGGGCTTTCGCCAATTTTTGCAGAACGAAAAATCAAAATTAAAGGAATTACTAACGGTTTTGATTTTGAACGTTATGATCCTGCAATTAAAGAATGTTCCAAACTGCCTTTTGAATTTTATCCTGAAAAAAAAGATTTGGAAGGAAAGCTGAAATGCCGCAAATTTTTTATTCAAAATGTTGTAAATACTGATAATTTTAACTGTGCTGGAATTAAAAAGTTTGGCCGGCTTGATTGTTCTTTGGATTTTACAAAAGAGATTTTTATTGCGTATCACGGAAGAATCACAAGCCAAAAAGGAATTACAGTTCTCACCGAAGCGGTTCCGGCCATTTTGGAAAACTTTCCGAATGTAAGATTTATTTTTGCAGGGCAGGGAGAACCTCGTTTGGAAATGGAAATAATTTCGCTTACGCATAAATATTTAGGCCGGGTAACTTTTATGAACGGTTACAATCAAAAGGTTGTGCGCCTTGCAACGGCTGTTAGCGATTTTATAGTTTTGCCAAGTAATTTTGAACCTTGCGGATTAGAAGATTTTATTGCGCAGGTTTACGGAACAGTTCCGGTTGCGCATAAAACCGGCGGGCTCAATAAAATCATAGATGGAAAAACCGGCTTTCTCTACGGAACAAATACGCCGGGAAATCTAATTGCAAAACTTTCTGAAATTCTGATGATTTTTACTTTGCGTCCAAGTCAGATTTCAAGAATGATAAAAAGTGCAGCGTGGAGCGTGCGTCACGAGTATTATTGGCACAATGTTATTCAAAAAAAATATTTGCCATTTTTTAAAGAAATTTTGAAAAATAATAAGAATTGATATTGACTATTTTTTTCAAACTCTATAATATAAGACTCACGTTCGACACAACAACGAACGCAAAACAAACAAAAAAATGCTGCTTTAGCTCAGCTGGTAGAGCACGTGATTTGTAATCTCGGGGTCGTGGGTCCAAATCCTACAAGCAGCTTAAAATGGGGAGTTCGCATAGCGGCAATTGCAAGGGACTGTAAATCCCTCGGCTCACGCCTCCAGAGGTTCGAGTCCTCTACTCCCCAGGATTCAAGAGTTAGATAAAATCTAGCTCTTTTTTTTTGCCCTTTTTTTTTATCTTTTTTTTCATAAATCATTTTTAATATTTTGACAAAACTTTATGTATGAAGTAAATTTATATGAAAGTTTTTTTTTGAAAAATCTGAGGGGGAAAAGTGATTATTCATTTTTGGGGGGTCAGAGGTTCAGTTCCTACGCCTGTTACGCCGCAACAGGTTCAATCAAAAATTATGGCCGCAATTCAGCGGGTAAAACCTTCAGACTTGGAAAATGCAGAAACAAGGGCAAAATTTGTTTCTTCGCTGCCAGCCTGGATTTTTGGAACAACTGGCGGAAATACTTCGTGTGTTGAAATCACAAATAATAATACGCATATTATTTTAGACGCCGGAACGGGAATTCGCGCATTGGGAAGTGAGCGGCCTTGCCCGGATAAATATCATCTTTTCTTTTCGCATTTTCATTGGGATCATATTCAAGGTTTTCCGTTTTTTGCGCATGCTTTTAATCCAAAAGTTCGTTTTGAAGTTTATTCACATTTTGATGATGCGCCCGAATATTTTTGGGAGCAGATTTCGCAGCCTTATAGTCCGCAAGATGTTGGAAAACTAATTGCAAGAAATATCGCTTTTAACAGAATTTATGAAAATCAGGAACTATTAATTGACGGAATTAAAATAAATTCGCAAAAAATGCGTCACCCTGGCGACTCTTATGCGTTTTCTTTTGAGGCAGATGGAAAAAAATTTGTGTATGCTACAGATGTCGAATTGAAATCAACTGATTATCAAAATTCGGCAAATGGGGCTGCGGTTTTCCAAAATGCTGATGCAATTGCAATTGATTCGCAGTATACAGTTGAAGAAGTTTACACAAAAGAAAACTGGGGACATTCTTCATTTTGTTATGCTATTGATTTTGCAGTTTACTGGAATATCAGAAAGGTTTATCTGTTTCATCACGAGCCGGCTTATGATGATAAGAAGTTAAATTCGATTCTCGAAGCGGCCCGCTGGTATGCGCAGTATATAAATCATTCTGATATTGAAATTTATCTGGCAAAGGAATCTCTGGAAATAGTTTTATGATTTTTGATAACGAAGATAACAGTATTCTGGATTATGCTTTTTCTAAAAAAGAAGTTTTTCTTCTTGCAAAATTTTTAAGAACTAAGCAGGAAGAATTACCAGAAGGGCTTGAACTTTTTTGTAAAACCCTCGAAGATTCTGTCTACAATTGTCTTTCACTAGAAGAGGTAAAAAAATTTTATTCATGAAAAAAAAACAGTTTATTTTATTAACAATTTGCATTTTGATTTTGGCTGCGCTTCTTAGCGCTGCAATTACGGTAAAAGTGCTGAGTCTTCCGGTTTTAAAAAGTGAGGCGGGTAAAGCGGAAGTTGAAATTAATGGCGGTTCTGTAAATGCCGCTTTGGGCAGCGGCACTTTGGACAGCGGCACTTTTGAAAGTGCCGCTGTAGGTATTTCTGCTTCGCCAGAGGTTAGAGTTCGCATTGAAATTCCGAGCGGAATGAGTGCGGCCGGCGCGGCGCGTTTGCTTAAGGAAAATGGGTTGATTAGAAACGCGGCTTTGTTTTATTACACGGCACGTTATCCGTTTCTAAAAACTTTTTTGTATGGAAAAGGTTCTGGTAATAAATTTGTTCTTAAAAGCGGAATCTATTATGTAAGTCCTGCAATGAATATTGCAGAAATTCAGACTTTGCTTTCGTCAGGTCAGCAGGAATATTTAAAAGTTTCAATTCCAGAAGGCTGGACTATTTCTAAAATTGCAGCAGAACTGGAAGAATACAGAATTTGTTCTGCTTATGATTTTATTTCAATTTGTAAAAGTGCTGATTTTGCCTCTTCCTGTGGAATTGCCGGCGAAACCTGCGAAGGCTTTCTTTTTCCAGACACTTATTTTTTGACTGTTGATATGACAGCTGAATCTGTTGCAAAACTTATGATTCAAACTTTTTTTGACAAGATTCAAAAAATTCCAACTCTCGCAGCTATGAATGCAGAAGACCTTTATGAAACTGTTACTTTAGCTTCAATTGTTGAACGTGAATATCGTGTTGAAGAAGAAGCTCCTCTTATTGCAAGTGTTTTCAAAAATCGCCTTCGCCGTAGCATTGGGCTTTATTCCTGCGCAACTATTGAGTATGTTCTCACAGAAATTCTTGGCCGCCCGCATCCGGATCGTATTTTGATTGAAGATACAAAAATTGATAATCCTTACAACACTTATGTTTGGGCAGGACTTCCGCCGGGACCTATTTCAAATCCGGGTCTTATTGCTTTAAGCGCAAGTGCAGATACTCCTAAAACAAATTATTATTTCTTTCAGATTGTAGATCCTGCACAAGGCCGGCATGTATTTACAACAAATTTTGAAGAGCATATTCAGAGTCATAATCTCTATACCAAAAAGTAAGGAGAAAGACTTTGGCTGGCGGTTATATTTCCAACGAAACAATAGACGCAATTCTCAATACAACAGACATTGTTGCTACGGTGGGCGAGTACACTAAACTTGAACGACGCGGCCCAAACGACTGGTGGGGCTGCTGTCCGTTTCATGGTGAAAAAACGGCTTCCTTTCACGTTGACGGCGATAAAAAGTTTTATCATTGTTTTGGCTGTCATAAAGGTGGAAATGTTGTCAGTTTCATTATGGAAATGGAAAAACTTTCTTATGTTGATACGCTTGAAATGCTCGCAAAAAAATCTGGAATTCAGATAAAATATCAGGACGGTTATAAACCTGATTCAAACCGCACAAAATTTGACGAAGCTGAAAAATATATCGAGCTTTATGAGCGTACCGCTTCTATGTTTCATTATTTTTTAATGGAAACTGAACCTGGAAAAAAAGCGCTTGAATATGTTACAAAACGCGGGCTTACAAAAGAAACTATTCAGAAATTTAAACTTGGTTATGCGCCCGCAGACCGAAAATGGCTTTTTCATTTTTTAAGAAGCAAAAATTTTAGTGCTGAATTTCTGGCAAAATCCGGGCTTTTTAGTCAAAAATATCCTGAATATTCCTTTTTTTCAGACAGACTTATGTTCCCGATTTTTAACCGTAAGGGGCAGATTGTTGCATTTGGTGGCCGCGTGCTTCCGCCTGCGAACGAAAAAGAGCGAAAGTATTTAAACTCCGGCGACCTTCCGCAATTCAAAAAGCGCGAAACTCTTTTTGGCTTTAGTTTTGCAAAGAATTCAATCCGCGAAAAAAAATCAATTATTTTTTGCGAAGGAAATATGGACGTAATTGCGTATCATCAATGCGGACTTGATTATGCAGTTGCAACACTTGGAACAGCTCTTACAGCGGAGCATATCAAAATGATTTCTGGTTTTGTTGCCGGCGGTACGGTTTATCTTTCTTTTGATTCAGACGGAGCCGGGCAGGAAGCAACTTGGAAAGCTATAAAATTGTGCCGCGAGCACGATCTTACTGTAAAAATTATCAGATTAAAAGGTGGCAAAGATCCTGCCGAAATCATGTTGAAATTTGGTGCCGAAAACTTGACGGCTCAGGTAAAGAGTGCTATATTAGATAGTGATTATTTGATATTTAGACTAGGTGAAAAATACCCTGTGGAAACACCTGAGGGTAAAACTAAAGCTGCTTTGGAATACTTCGAGTACGTTGATTCGCTTCAGTCTGATATTCAAAAAGAATCATGTCTGGAACAGTTGTGTCAGGCATTTAATCTGAAACCGGAGGCTGTAAAAAGAGATTTTAATAATCGTAGCAAGGCCCGCGAACGCGCAAATATCCGGCAAAATAATAATCAAACAGAACAAGGAACACAAATCAAACTCGATGCAGAATTGAGGGGATTGATTGCTGTTACCGCCGATTTGAACCAATTTGAGGTTCTGCGTAGTAAACTGACCGAACAAGATTTTAATAATCCTGCTGCCAAAAGGTTATACAAAGTACTGGAAGAATGCTTTGTTGAAAAGATCTTTACAATACAGGATATTCTTAATCGCTGTAATGATGAAAATTTGGTTCAGTTGATTACTGGATCTATTTCGTCTGGAGTCTATCAGAGTGAAAAAGTTAGTGTCATAATTGCAGACACGGTAAATTATATTAAGAAAAATAAACTTGATGCCCAGCGTAATAAATTATTGCAAAGAATCCGAGAATATACAGTAGTGACTCAAGAAGATCAGAATCAGCTTAACGCTCTTCTGGCCGAAAAACTCCAACTTGATAAGCAAGTACAAAGCTTAGGGAAAAAGTAGTGAATACTTCTATGGACGAAAAAAGCAGTGCTGCTCTCATAGGTAATGCAGCTGTTGAAAAACTCATTGAGTTTTCAAAAACAAAACGGTTCATTACATGGGACGATGTAATTGAATATCTTGGGCAGGAATTTGTTAATTCTGACGAATTAATGGAGCCTGTTCTCAAACAACTTAAAGACATTAACCGCGAACCTGTCGAAACTGACATCATCGGAACGGAAGAAGACGGTTCTGATGAGCTTGTTGATGACGAAGATGATGACGGAATCATGCTGGATCAAGATGATGACGAAATTTCTTCTGATGACGAAACTGCGGAAATTGAGCAGGTTGAAAAAAAACTTGCGGCTTCTAAAAATCGCCTTGTAAACAGCGATAAAGATTCAAGCGTTGACGATCCAATTCGTCTTTATCTTCGCGAAATTGGTAAGGAAAATCTTCTTAATGCTGAGCAGGAAGTTGAACTTTCTAAAACAATGGAGCAGGGCAATAATATCATAAAAGATGTAATCAAAAATTCTGGAATTATGATTCCAGAGTTCTTTGCAATTGCTCAAAAAGCCTTTACAAGAATTGACATTCACGAGCCTGGTAAAACCCGTAAAGAAATCAACGAGGAAATGGCCGACAAGCGCCGCCTTAAGAGTTTTTACGGCGAGCACATTAAGCCTGTTTTGCCTGAAATGAAGCAATATATGGCTCTTAAAAAGCAGCTTTTTGAAGCTGATCAGTCTAGTGCAATTTTTGATAATCCTCAGCTCATTGAGCTTCGTAAAAAAATCATTCCTGAACTTCAGAAAGTTGATATTCAGACTGAAGAACTTGATAAGTTTACTCAAAAATATCGTGAAGCAACAATCAAGATTGAAGAATATCATCAGAAGCAGGAAAAAAAGATGAAGGAATTGCGCATTTCTAATCCTTCGGACTTGCGCAATCTTGGACGTAAAATTTCTATCCGCTCGCAGGCTGCTAAACTTGAGCAGGAACTTAATATGAGCGCCGATGAAATCCGCGAGATTTACACTCAGATTCAGAAAATTGAACGAAAACTTATTCGCCTTGAATATGAATTTGAAAATAACGTTGAAATCATCTTAAAAATGGCTCAGGATATTGAACACGGCCGCTTGATGATGGAAAAGGCTAAGAATCGCCTTATTAATGCAAACCTTCGTCTTGTAGTTTCTATCGCTAAAAAATATACAAACAGAGGTCTTCACTTCTTTGATTTGGTTCAGGAAGGAAACATCGGCCTTATTAAAGCTGTTGAAAAATTTGAATACCGAAAGGGATTTAAGTTTTCTACATATGCAACCTGGTGGATTCGTCAGGCGATTACCCGTTCTATTTCGGATCAGGCACGAACAATCCGCGTTCCTGTTCATATGATTGAACAGATTAACAAAGTTGTGCGTGAAAGCCGCCAGCTTATGCAAAAACTTGGCCGTGAACCAACCGACGATGAGATTGCACAGCAGCTTGGCTGGCCATTAGCCCGCGTAAAGCAGGTTAAAAATGTTGCCCGCGAGCCAATTTCTCTTGAAACTCCAATTGGAGAGGAAGAAGATTCAATTTTGGGAGACTTTATCGAAGATAAGGAAGTTGAAAATCCGGCAACACAGACTGCATTTACTTTACTTCAGGAGCAGTTGCGTACTGTTTTGAACACATTGCCACCGCGTGAACAGGAAGTTTTGAAAATGCGTTTTGGTCTGGAAGACGGTTATTCTCTTACTTTGGAAGAGGTTGGTCTTTACTTTGATGTAACACGCGAGCGTATTCGTCAGATTGAAGCTAAAGCTTTGAGAAGACTTCGACACCCGCGCCGTGCAAACGGACTTCGTGATTATATTGAAACCTAATAAAATCAGCGCAAAGATGCCGCATCAGTTTTGATGCGGTATCTTCAATATAGACTAAAATTGTAAAAAATTATAAAATAAATAGATATTTTAACTAAGGAACCTTGAGATGGTAACAACAGAAGTTTTTGAGAATCTGAAATCTTTGCAGGAGATTCTCGTACAGAAATACGAGCTGGAAGGAAAAAAGAACGACGCTCCTAAACAGCTCAGCAATCAGGAAGATTTGCTTGCTAAAACACAAAAGGAGTTCATTGAGCAGAAATCAAATTATGATGCAACTCAGGCAAAAGTTGCAGAACTCAAATCTCAGCTTGATGAAGCTGTAAAATCTCGCGAAGAAGGCGAAAAAGGTGTTGCAAACAGTACAACTCATCGTGAGTACGAAGCACTCGAAAAGCAGATTACAGAAGCAAAACTTCTCGAAGAACAGGTAAGAAAGGAACTTCAGAGAGAAGAAAAGAACCTTGCTGAATACAATGAAGGTCTTAAGAACTCTGAGGAACTTATTAAGTTCCAGGAAAGCGAACTTAACGCAAGCCGCAATTCTCTTAATGATGAAATTGCTTCTTACGATGCAAAACTCAACGAACTTAAAGTTGAAGAAGATAAAATCACTAAAAATATCAATAAAATCTATGCAACAGAAGAAAATGCTGAACTTAAGGCTCAGGAAATCCTTTTTAAGTTCCAGAGAATTATTCAGCGCAATTCAGAAGGTATTGTTTCTGTAAGAAACGGTGTTTGTTCTGGTTGTCATATGATTCTTCCTGCAAACTTTGCAAACGAAGTGCGCGAAGGTGAAGATATTAATTTCTGTCCTTATTGCAGCCGCATTCTTTATTACGAAGAAGTAAGCGAAGATCAGGAAGAAAACTACTTCAATATGGGAGCTGCAGGTAGCCTTGCAGGTCTTGATGATGAAGACGAAGATGATTCTGAGTTCGGCGATGAAGACGAGGACGAAGAAACAAGATCAGAATTCGACGATGATGATGAAATCGACGAAGAGGATTCTGATGAATCTGACGAAGAAGAAGATTCAGATGATGAATCTGATGATGAAGACGAAGAGTAAGTCTTCATAGTTAATTTGTTTTTATAACAGATGGAATATAACCGCGCTGCTGTTTCCTGATGAAAGAATTCAGCGGTGAGAGAAAGTCCGGGCTCCTTCGGAAAGAATGCCGGGTAATAACCGGGCACAAACTGGCAGCTGCATAAGTTCTTGCACAACCCAGCGCGTGACAGATAGTGCAACAGAAATTGTACCGCCCGCCGCAAGGCGAGTAAGGGTGAAAAGGCGGTGTAAGAGACCACCGGTCTGGTCGGTAACGGCCGACGCTTGTAAACCTCATTCGGAGCAAGATTAAGCAGCAGTTATGTTATTCCGAGCAATACTGCGGGTAAATCGCTGGAGCCGTAGGGTAACTTACGGTGCGGATAGATGGTTATTAGCAGCGTTTTGTTTTCAGAACGTTGCGAGACAGAACCCGGCTTATTGTTCCATCTGTTTTTTTTATAAAGTGGTGGGAAAGTGAAAGCGAATTACAACTTTAAAAACAGTAACTATGCTAAAAAGAAAAGTCACGCTTTGCGAAATACGCTGCGCGTTGCTTTGGTAATTATTGCTTTAGCTGCTATCATCATCTCATCTATTTTTGGAATCAAAAAATATCAACAGGGCAGAATCACAATAAAAACAATAAAGACTGCCTGGTCAACTTATGATTATCAAAAAGTTTACGAACTTTCAAAAGCCTTTCTTCAGGATAATACTTACAACAATACAGCTTTAACATATTACAGTTATGCCTGCTTTTTTTTAGCTCAGGCTCAAACTGATACTCAGCAAACACAGTCTTATCTCGATGAATGCATTAATAACATAAGAATTGCATTGTACGATGCAGATAAATCGCTTGTTCCGCAGCTTCAGTATATGCTCGGACGCGCTTACTTTTACAAAAACACAATTACAACACATTATTACGCAGATCTTGCTGTAAAATATCTTTTGCTCGCAAAAGAAAACGGCTATGAAGCTGATGATATTTCTGAATATTTGGGATTAAGCTACGCTTCACTTGGAATGACAATGGAAAGCATTGCAGCTTTTACCGGCGCGCTTTTGATTCGTGAGTCAGATCCGCTTTTGCTTGCTATTGCAGAGCAGTATTATAAAGCAAAAGAATTAGATGCAGCTGAACAATATCTATTCAGAATCATAAAAAATAGCGATAATGAAGATATAAAGATTAAAAGCGAAAACCTTTTAGGAAATATATATATTGACCGAGAAAAATATAATGAAGCAATGCAAGAATTTAATAATGTTTTGAAAAAAAATGAAAATTCTGCTGACGCACATTATGGAATTGGTGTAATATATGAGAAGCAGGGAAATATTGTGAAAGCCAGATCCGAATGGAGAAAGGCTCTCAAGATTCAGGTAAATCATCCTGGAGCCTTGCAAAAAATGTCTGAAAATTAAAAATATATAAAAACTGGGAGGAATTTTTTAATGGGATTTTTCGATAATTTTTCAACAGATATTGGTATTGATTTAGGAACTTGTAATACCTTGATTTATGTACGGGATAAGGGAATTGTAATTGATGAACCTTCCGTAATTGCTGTTGAGAAGGGAACAAAAAGAATTGTTGCCGTAGGTGCAGAAGCAAAGCGAATGCTTGACAAAACTCCTGGTAATATTATGGCTATCCGTCCACTTGCTGACGGTGTAATTGCTGATATTGACAGCACAGAAAAGATGATTAAATACTTCATCTCAAAAATCATTCCGCGTCATCAGCTTTTTAAATCTGTAAGAATGAAAATCGGTATTCCTTCCTGTGTAACTGATGTTGAACGCCGTGCTGTTATTGAAGCTGCAATTAAAGCTGGCGCAAAGGAAGTTGAAGTAATCGAAGAAAGCCGCGCTGCCGCAATTGGTGCTGATATTCCAATCTTTGAACCTGCTGGTCATATGATTTGTGATATTGGTGGTGGTACAGCCGAAATCTCTGTAATTTCACTTGGCGGTATGGTTGTAACTCACTCAATCCGCGTTGGTGGAGACAAGTTTGACGAAGCAATTGTAAAGCACGTTAAGAGTGTTCATAACCTTATTATTGGTCAGCCTGCTGCTGAGCGTCTTAAGATTCAGATTGGTAATGCTGCTCCAGAAAAAACAATCGAAAAAATGGAGCTTAAGGGAACTGACGCTATTACTGGTCTTCCACGCCGTCTCGAAATTGATAGCGTTGAAGTTCGCGAAGCGCTCAAAGAGCCTGTTACAAAAATTGTAGAAGAAATTAAATCTGTATTGAGTGAAACTCCACCTGAGCTTGCATCAGATATTATTGAACGTGGTATTGTAATGACTGGCGGTGGTTCTATGCTCCGCGAGCTTCCAAAACTCGTTTCAAAAGAAACTGGTGTACCTGTAATTCTGGTAGAAAAGCCTCTTGAGTGTGTAGCTCTTGGAGCTGGAAAAGCGTTCGGATTGTTCAAAGATATGAACTATGAACGAACAATTTACGACAGTCTTAATGACTAATTTTAAATTTTTTCTGGTTCTAATATGCACAGAAAGTCGAAATTTTCATTCAAAATAAAATTCTCAGAAGTTCTGCTTATAATTTATGTGCTTTTGTCTGCTGTTTTTTTGGCATTCAAATCGGGAGCATTTGTAATCAATTTTAAGCAGATTGGTTTTTCCGTAGTTTCTTCAATGGACAAAGGTGTGCATTTTGTGTTTGATGGCATAAAAAACACTTTTAGTGCCGTAGGAGAATTGCGAAAACTTAGAAAAGATTACAACGACCTTGTTATTAAACTTGAAAACTACGAAGAAATGCAGCGTACAAACGCTGATATCCGAAAGGAAAATGCCCGCCTTAAAGAACAGCTTGATTTTGCTGTCTCTATGGAAGAAAAAAATATTCCGGCGCAAATTATCGCTCGCGATTTAGACAACGCTTTTACTTATCTTACGATTGATAAAGGCAGCGTAAATGGAATCAAAAAAAATATGCCGGTAATTGCCTTTCAGAACGGAAACCGCGGCCTTGTTGGCAAAGTTGTTCAGGTTGGAACTTTTACGAGTCAGATTATGCCGATTTACAACATTAATAATATTGTTTCGGCTCGAATTCAAAATTCGCGCGACCTTGGTCTTGTAAACGGGCTTGGAAGCCAGGATCAGCCGCTGCAAATGCAATATATCAGAAAATCAGTTGCCGAATCGCTTAATTTTGGTGATATTGTAGTAACTTCCGGCGAAAACGATAATTATATGCGCGACATTACAATCGGAACAATTTCAAAAATTACAACAGTTGATTACAACTCATCTTTGAATATTGAGCTTATTCCAATTATTGATTTTGCTCGCCTTGAAAATGTTATTGTTGTAAATCAAAAAGAACTTAATGACAGAAAATCGGATTCAAAATAGGGGGATTTATGGCTAAGTCAATTTTAGTGAGCAGCTTTATAATGCTTTGTGCAGCAATTATCGAATCTTCTATTTTATCAAATATAACTTTTTTATATATTGTTCCAGATTTGGTTTTGATTTGTTCTCTTTATTTTGCCATGCTAAACGGAAAGGTAGTAGGGGAAACAACAGGTTTTGTTTCCGGCCTTATTCTTGATTTTATAACTGGTTTTCCACCAGGATTTAATTGTCTTTACCGAACAATTATAGGATATGTTTACGGAATTTTTTCTAAGACAATCATCATTTCTGGAATCATAATGCCAATGCTTAGTGTTGGTATTGGAACTATTGCTAAAACGCTTATGGTGCATTTAATTGCGCTTCTTTTTCCAAATGTGAAAATTTATATTGCGGGAATTATTTCTTATGATTTTCTTTTTGAATTTATCGCAAATATAATTCTGGCACCGTTTATTTTCCATTTTCTTGGATTCTTTAGAAAATCACTGCTGGTTACATCTGTAAAGGATAATATCGATAATGTATAATTCTGAAGACAGACTTACGAAGGTTGCAAAAATCTTTATTCTTCTCATAATGCTGATTATTAGCTTTATGATTTATATTTATCGGCTTTTTTCGATGCAGATTATTGAAGGAAGTAATTATCGTTCTCAGTCGCAAAGAATTTCTAGTAAAATTACGGTTATTTCAGCTCAGCGCGGCGAGATTTTCGACAGAAATGCACTTTTGCCGATTGTTATTAACACAGATTCCTTTGCGGTTGAAGTAACTCCGGGTGAGATTCCAAAAGACCGTTACGATACTGTAATGCTAAAGCTTGCACATTATCTTGGAATCAACAAAACTGATATTGATAAAAAAATTCCTAAAAATATTCGCCGCTCTTATTCAACAATTCAAATTAAATCGAATGTTCCTTTTACTGTAATTTCAAATATTGCAGAAAATAAAATTGATTTGCCGGGCGTTTCGTGGGTTTCAAAACCAATCAGAAACTATCAGCATACGCTTTCGCTTTCGCACATTGTTGGGTATGTTGGTGATATTAACCAGGACGAAATGACGGTTCTTTACAATCAGGGTTATAAAAAAACTAGTATTGTCGGTAAAACCGGAATTGAAAAACAATACGATTCTCTTTTGCAGGGTAAAGAAGGCCGCGAAATGTCTACGGTTGATGTTCATGGTCGAATTATTTCTGATACTCCAATTGTTGAGCCACCTGAAATGGGAAAGAGCCTTGTTTTAACTATTGATTCTGATATTCAAAAACTTGTTGAAGAGGCTTTGGGAAACCGCGTTGGTTCTTCTGTTGTTTTAAAGCCTGCAACTGGCGAAGTTTTGGCAATGGTTTCTTATCCATTTTTTGATTCTAATATTTTTAATTCTGATGATGCTGGTAATGAATATGCCAAACTTATTAATGATACAACTAAGCCGCTTTTGAATCGTGCTGTTCAGGTTTCGTATCCGCCGGCTTCAACTTTTAAAATCATAATGTCTGCGGCAATGCTTCAGGAAAATGCATTTCCGGCAAGCAAAAAAATTGAGTGTAAGGGCGTTATGGTTTATGGTGGCCGCAAATTCCATTGTCACGTTCACGAGCCGGGTCACGGCTGGCTTGATTTAAAGAACGCAATGGCACAATCTTGCGACGTTTATTACTGGACAGTTGGCCGCGATTATCTTGGAATTGAAAAAATAGCTTCTTATGCGCGCGAGTTTGGTTTTGGACGTAGTGCGCAGATTGATCTTCCAAGCCAGGTTACCGGACTTGTTCCAACTGCAGAATGGAAGGAAAAGAAATATCACGAAAAATGGCTTGGTGGAGACACAATGTCCTGCTCAATTGGTCAGGGCTATATGGAAGCAACTCCGCTCCAGCTTGCAAATATGGTTGCAATGGTAAGTAACGAAGGTGTGATTTATAAGCCACATCTTTTAAAAGAAGTTCGCGACCCGGTTACTGGCGAAATAATAGACGAAGTAAAACCTCAGGTTTTAACAGAATCTACAATTGATAAAGATGTTTGGAAGCAGATTCAAGAGGCAATGCGTTATACTGTAACAGACGGAACTCCGCAATATCCAATGCATAACAGAATTGTAAAAATCGCTTGTAAAACAGGAACTGCCGAAGTTGAGCCATACAGTAATCCAAACAGACGAGATGAGCAAAGCTGGCACTCATGGCTTGTTGCTTATGCTCCTTATGATGCGCCGCCGGAAGATCGTATTTGTGTTGCAACAATTGTAGAAGCCTGCAACAAATGGGAATGGTGGGCTCCATATTGTACAAACATCATCATTCAAGGAATTTTTGCAAAGCAGACTTGCGAAGAAGCCACAAAGGCGCTTGGTTTTGAATATCTTACAAAGAATCGCGGCCGCCAGGAATAGGAGAGGGTAGAATGAGAAATAAATTCTTTTCAATGTTTGATTATCTTTTGATTCTCGTTGTTCTGACTCTTGTTTCTTTAGGTGTTATGTTTATTTATTCTTCAAGCATAAACTCAGAAGGCGTTTCTGTAACAAACGAATACATTAAGCAGATTATTTGGGCTTCGATTGGTTTTGTAATTATGATTGCAGCAACAATTTATGATTACAAACGAACAGCTTCTCTTTCTTTTTATTTTTATATTGGTCTTTTGATTTTGTTAGTTTACACAAGATTATTTGGACGATATGTAAATGGTGCAAAAAGCTGGATTGGAATTGGTGAATTTGGAATTCAGCCTTCGGAGTTTGGAAAGATTTTCTTTATTTTGTATCTTGCAAAAATACTCGATGATACTGCGCATATAAATCAGCTTAGACGTTTTTTTATTGCTACGGTGATTCTTTTGATTCCAATGGGACTTATTCTTTTGCAGCCTGACTTGGGAACTGCATCTGTTTATCTTCCTATTTATTTTGTAATGTGTTTTATTGCAGGAATTCCAATCCGCTATATTGGTTACGTTTTGCTGTTTGGAATTTTTACAATCTTTTTTGCGATTTTGCCTGTTTGGAACTCGGAAATTGCTGTTTCTCCGCTTGCAATCATAACAATTCTAACAAATATGCGGCTTAGAATGGTTTTGACTTTTGCCTTTTTGATTATTACGCTTTTAGGATATGTAATTCGCCGCTATCTTCACGGGCCGCGCTATATTCATTGGATTATTTATTTTACTTCGATTATTACTATGGCGCTTGTTTTTTCGGTAATTTTGGGTAAAGTTCTAAAAGATTATCAGATTAAGCGTTTGATTATCTTTATGAATCCGAATAAAGATCCGCTTGGTGCTGGCTGGAATATTATTCAGTCTAAGGTTGCAATTGGTGCCGGCGGCGTTTTGGGACAAGGCTATTTAATGGGAACTCAGAGCCATTATCGATTCCTTCCGCAGCAAAGTACGGACTTTATTTTCAGCATTCTTTCCGAAGAGTTTGGCTTTTTGGGTGGAATTGTTGTATTTTCTTTGTATTTTATGATTTTCCTGAAACTTCTTTATATTATCAGAAAATGCGTAAACCGCTATGGTGCTTATATTTGTGCTGGAGTTCTTGGAATGTTCTCGTTCCATTTCTTTATTAATGTTGGAATGGTTATGGGAATAATGCCTATTACTGGAATTCCGCTGCTTTTTCTTTCGTACGGCGGTTCATCGCTTTTAATGGCAATGACTTGCATTGGACTTGTAATGAACATAAATTACCGAAAAGCTGAGCTAAAATAGAAAATCGAAACTGAAAGGAGAACATAGTTGCATAAGCTTTCCAAAAAAATGATTGTAATATTTTCACTTCTTTTTATGATTTTTTGTTTTCCAGTTTTTTCTGAAGTTTACATTTCTATCGGTTTAGATTTAAATCTTGATATTAATTGCGATGAAGAAGTTATTGATAAAAATGGATATGTTTTTCCAAGACCTGGTATCTATTTAGGTTTTGATGGTTTTAAAGCAAGTACAACTGGTAAAAAAAATGCAGTTGGCTTTCATATTGATTGCAACGGAATTTTTACAAATTCTGATGAAACTCTTGGTTTAGGATTATCATCTCAAATTGGTCCTGGATTTCTTTTAGAAACAAACAAAGAGCAGTGCTTAATATTTTCTCCTGTAGTTTCACTTGGTTTTATTCTTTCTTTCAGCAACGATAATCAAGATGAAAGAAAGTCGTCATATGGTAGCACCTTTGCTGGATTTGGCTGCAATGTACTGTATTGTTTTCGTTCCGGCTTTAGTTTCGGTGGCAATTTTTTTTATTATCCTTTTATGAGTATAGATAAATCTGAAACTCAATATAATATAGAAACAACATTCAGTAAAGTAGAAAACTGTTTTTCAATCGGAATTATGATTTGTTTTACGGATTGGGTTAAATAAATAAAAAAAGGGAAGGGTGGGATAATTTGGAAAAATCTTGAGAAAACCTGTTATATTTCAAAATATTTATTAAAAACACTTTGGAGTAAAATATGAAAAAAATATGTTTATTATTTATATTTGTAATATTAAGTGCTAATTGTTTTTCACAAACAATCAATCAGTCTTATTTTCCAAAAGACAATAAGATTGATAAACAGTATGAAATAGAGCTTAGCAGTTTGGACGGAAGTAATTCAAAATGGAAAGCTGTAGTTATAAAATATAACTCAATATGGCAAAAACAAATGTATCTTGAAATGGAAAGATTAATATCCATTATTCCAGACTCAGAAAATAAAATAAGAGAAACTCAGAAAAAATGGGACGAAGCATTAAAACAAAGCTATTCCTTAGCAGCAGATAATATTGATATTTTTCAAACAGGCGAAATTGTTTACATAGGTGAATTTTTAAACGATGAAAAAAATCACTATCGTGAACGAGCAAAATATTATTTATGCTTATATTACACAATAAAAGGCCAACAATCAAAAGATATATCGAATGATAAAACTGAATTGGCAAATTAAAATATTCAACTTGAAATATATGTTAAGCGGACGTGCCACTTGCGCGGTTGGAATAAAATGAAGAAAAAGATTTCTTTTAATTATTATTTGCAGTTTCAAAAATGAGTATTGAAAACATTCAGCCAGATGCACAGCTGTGCCTATGAGCCAATGAAATTCACGGATTTTGATTTCAGCCAAGGTAATATAGCCCTTAAAAAGAATTAGTGAAATTGTTATAATTAAAAACATGTTATGCTGGCGCCCGCTTTGTGGCTCTTGGAGTAAAAATGAAAAAAAATATTTTTATAATTTTATTGCTCTTGATTTTTGTAAGCTGCACAAAGAAAAATTCTGCTTCATCTTCAGCAAAAGAAATTTCAGTTCCAGATGAATATGTTGGAATTTGGATTATAAGCAATCCTAACTATTCATTTCTTCAAATAGAAAAAAATGGAAATTTCAGCATTCGCTCAATGAGTGAAATTTATAAAGGAACTGTTGAAATTGAAGAAAACAAAATCATCCTTCCTTATTCAGAAAAATTTTATTGCGGGCCGGTTGGAGAATTTGAAAACATATTGGAAATTGATACGATTTTCCCGGATAAAAAAGATACTTTGTTTACGTATAATGAAAATTATAGAGATTTAAATTATAAAACATGCTTAGAAAATTCAATTTACCAATTTCCTTCAAGAGAGAAAAAATCAGAAGTTGGAGAAATATATCAATTAAATTTTGTTGGAGTTGAAGTTTTAAAAATAAATAAAAGTATTGTTTCAACTGAAAATGTGAAATTGAAATTTAGGCCATATCTAAATGAAAAACAATTAA
>JAGCVK010000081.1 GCA_017962415.1 Treponema sp.
CTTCGGCTGCGCGCTCCCTGCACATCGCTAACACATATAAGTCAACTTAAAAATGGTTTAAAAAACTAAAGGCGTTCCAACAGGAACGCCTTTATGCGGAGGAGCCGACTTGAACGGCCACGACTTGCGCCACAAGCACCTCAAGCTTGCGTGTCTACCAATTCCACCACCCCCGCGCGGAATGTGATAATGAATATATCAAAAACGCCTCATAGTGTCAATGCAGTTTTTACAAAATTTTGCTTTTTTTTCATTTTTTTTCACTCATAAAAAAACAAATTTTTATAATTCAAAAAATCAAATCGAAAAATATTAACTTTATTTTTTGTATAGTATATTATAAAACTAATTTCATAATAAAGGAGAATTTAAACACTATGAAAACAAAAACGATTTTGGGCCTGCTACTCGCAGCCATCACCCTAAGCCTCACAGCCTGCAGCAATGATTCAGCCGACAAAGGCACCTCACCACAATTAAGTGACGTCTTTATTTCAGAAATAACAAACATTGCCGATGAAGATCTCTATTGGGAAAATTTTGAACTTCACAAAACAAGCAAAGGATTTTATTACAAAAGAGATGAAATAAATAATCTTCCGCACTATTATAAACTTTGCTTCATTTCGTATGATCCAGACCTAGATATAAAAGCAATAGAATTCTCTTATGACAACATTACATATTACACTTTCTTTGACGAATGCAAAATTGATTATATTTCTTCGCGCAATGCATATAATATTTATTTTGAAGAAAGCGATGTAGGCCATAAAATCCAGTATCTTCGCTTAAGAGATTCAAAAAACAACATCAGTAATGTATTTGAATTCCCTATTTCTGTAAGCATAGATCCTAACTACGATTATTCAGCAGAACCTGTAACAAAATAAAATAAGTAAAGAAAAAAAACAGCGTGCCCCACACGAAAAGCTTATTGCTGACAACCGGTCAAGCCGGTTGCAGCATAACTTTAAGTGTGGTACGCGCTGTTTTTTTTATTAATCAACTTATCGAGAAAAGCTTAACCAAGCCCGCCAACCTTAAGCTGGAAGTGGCTGAACTCCATAGAAAAACTTGCGCGGCCCTGAGTTGCAGAACGGAGATTTGTTGTGAATCCGAACATATTTGCCATAGGAGCCTGAGCGTGAATAACTTCGCCGGTTGTTTTTGAATCCTGGCCCATAATGTTTCCACCGCGCTGGCTAAGCTGGCTCGAAGCAGGTCCAACAAATTCCTTTGGACAAGCAATATCAACGTTCATAACAGGCTCAAGAATTATAGGATTAGCAGCTGTACATGCCTTATCAAAAACCTGAGCGGCACATGCTTCAAAAGCAAAAGTTGTTGAAGTAAGTTCGTTATAATTAATTGCAGTTACCTTTACTCCAACATCTGTACAAGGGTAACCATATTTGATTCCAGAATTAAGCGCAGACATAAAGCCATTCTTAATTGCTTCAATAATTTCTTCTGGAACTTCTGCATGGCGGCAGGTAATTTCAAAGCTGTTTCCGCTGCCAGTTTCGCGCTGTTCAACTGTGATTGTAAGACCAGCTGTATTTTCTTTTCCGGCAAGCACGCGGCTAAACTCTTCTGTAGCCTCTGCAGAGCCAGAAACAGACTCACGGTAAGTTACCTGAGGAGCACCAACATTACATTTTACGCCAAAATCATCGCGCATACGGGTAACAAGAACGTCCAGGTGAAGCTCTCCCATTCCGCTGATAATCAGCTGACCAGTTTCTGCATCTTCGTGACTTGTAAATGTCGGGTCTTCGCGGCTAAGGATTTCCAAAGTTTCGTTCATCTTATCCTTTTCGCTCATAGATTCCGGCTCAAGGGCAACAGAAATTACCGGCTGAGGGAACTTTGGCTGTTCGAGCAATACTGGGAATGCTTCACTACCAATAGAATCACCAGTCTGAGCAAGTTTAAGACCAATAAATACGGCAATGTCGCCTGCACTTACTGAATCACAAGGCTCGCTCTTATTTGCATGCATACGCAAAATGCGGTTTACGCGCTCGCGCTTCTTTTTATTTGTATTGAAAATCTGAGTTCCTGCCTGGATTTTTCCAGAATACATACGAACGTAGCACAAAGGTCCCATTTCGCGGTCGTACTGAATCTTAAATACAAGACCAAGCGGCATTTTTGTTACATCGCAAGGAACATCAACTTCTTCTTCAGTATCTTTTTTAACACGAATTCCCTTTGCAGCAGGAATATCGAGAGGGCTTGGAAGATAATCAATTACTGCATCAATAAGCGGCTGAACGCCCTGATTATGGCGGGCACTTCCCATTACAAACGGAACAAAAGTTCGTGCAATTGTTCCCTTGCGGATTGCAGCCTTAAGCTGATCAACAGTAATTTCGCCGCCTTCAAGATAAATCTCCATAAGAGCGTCGTCGCTGCCGGCAACCATTTCAACAAGCTTTTCGCGCCATTCGTTTGCCTGGTCAAGGCGGCTTGCATCAACATCAGTTATATCAAAAGTTTCACCTTCATCTTCTTCGTGCCAGCGGATTTCTTTCATATTAAGAAGGTCGATAACACCTTCAAAGTCCTGGCCTTCTCCGATTGGAATCTGAAGTGCAAGACAGTCTACACCAAACTTTTCGTGAACATCTTCCATTGAACCAAAGAAGTCTGCACCAATTCGGTCCATTTTGTTCATAAAACAAAGGCGAGGGACTGAGAACTCGTCTGCCTGCTTCCAAACAGTTTCTGTCTGTGGCTGAACTCCGTCTACCGCACAAATTACCGCAACCGCGCCGTCAAGTACGCGAAGCGAACGCTCTACTTCTGCAGTAAAATCAACGTGGCCCGGAGTATCAATAATATTAATCTGATGTTCTTTCCAGTAAGTTGTTGTAGCAGCAGAACAGATTGTAATTCCACGTTCCTGTTCCTGAGCCATCCAGTCCATTGTTGCCTGGCCGTCGTCAATTTCGCCGATTTTGTGAATTTTACCTGTATAATATAGAATACGTTCAGTTGTTGTAGTTTTTCCAGCATCAATATGCGCCATAATTCCAATGTTGCGCATTTTTTCCAAACTGTTAGCAGCCATTTTAAGCTCCGTCTGATAAGATAAAATGAGAATATTTGGTTATTATAGTGATTTTCGCATAGTTTGAAAAGTTATCTTGTTTTTAGGCGACTTTATGATTTTTCAAGCACAAAAGAAATTCGGTCTATAGCTTCTTTTAACAAAGGCTGCGGCGTTGCTATATTAATTCTTTGATAATTTTCCCCTTCTGTGCCAAACATTGTCCCCCGATCTAACCAAACTTTTGCTTTGTTTACAATAATATCATCAAGTTCGCTGTCCAAAATTCCATAAGCAGAAAAATCTATCCATAAAAGAAAGGTTCCTTCCGGCTCAATCAAACGAGCTTTCGGAAGTTTTTCTGCCATATACGAACGCAAAAAAGTAATATTTTCACTCAAATGCTTTTTCAAGGCTTCTAACCAGTTTTTTCCATTTTGATAAGCTGCCCGAGCTGCAACAAGCCCCATAAGACTTGGTTCATCATAGCCGGTTTTATCTTTTTCTTTGCGAAACAGATTTCTTAAAGCCGGATTTTTTATAAAATTTGTTGAAAACTGAAGCCCTGCAAGATTAAAGGTTTTACTTGGCGACATTGAAACAATTGTGTTTTGCGCTACTTCTGGCGAAATTGTAGAAAAAACAGTATGAACATTAGGCGCATAAACAAAATCATTATGAATTTCATCTGCAAAAACAAGCACATTATTTCTAAGACAGATTTCACTTAGCCACAAAAGTTCTTCTTTTGTCCAAACCCGCGAAACCGGATTATGCGGGCTACACAAAATAAAAAGTTTTACATTGTTTTGTTTAATCTTATTTTCAAAATCATCAAAATCAATCTGCCACTTTCCATTTTTTTCAAAAAGCGACGAGGTTACTGTTTTGCGATTATTTGCTTCAATCATATTTTTAAAAGGATAATAAACCGGCGTTTGAATAATTATGCTGTCGCCTTCTTTTGTAAACGCTTTGATTGCCGTTGCCAAAGCAAAAACTACGCCAGGAGTTGTAACCACTTCGCGCCGGTCAAACGTAAAATTATGTTCGATTTTCTGCCATTCAGAAAGCGCCTGAAAAAAAGAATCATCTAAGCACGAATATCCGAAAATTCCATGATTTACTTTATTATGCAGCGCTTCAAGAATTTCAGGAGCAGTTGGAAAATCCATATCTGCAACCCAAAGCGAAAGCACATCAGCCGGTTTTCCGCGAACCACAGCTAAATCAGTTTTTATGCAGTTTGTTCCGTGCCGGTCTGTTATTTTATTAAAGTTATATTCCATAATTCATAATTCCAAATTTTTCTAAAAATATTTTTATTCCCTATTGACTTACTAGGTTAGTTATAGTATAAGTGTAATTGCCTACTAAGTCAATAGGTATTAAATTACAAAATATTTTATAGGAGAAATGGCGATTATGGCAAAAATTCTGGATCAGCCGCGATATAAATGCGCACTTGCTGCAATGCAGACAGTTCATGCAATTCCTGGTGCAATTCCCGTTTTGCATTCTGGACCTGGTTGCGCAGCAAAATTAAATGATAACAATGGAACAAGCGGACGTTACAGCCCGAACATCTTTCCTTGTACGTCTATAAGTGAAAAAGAAGTTGTTTTTGGTGGCTCAAACAAACTGCGTTCTACTATAGAAAACGCTCTCAAAGTTATTGATGCTGATTTGTTTGTTGTTCTTTCGGGTTGTACCGGCGAAATTATAGGTGATGATATTGAAGAAGTTGCCGGAAATTTTGCTGATTCAGAAAAGCCGGTTCTCTGGGCAAAAACTCCGGGTTTTAAGGGAAACAACTACGTTGGCCACGACTGGATTTTAAAATCAATTTTCCAGCAGTATTTTGAGCGCGACGAAGTTGTTGCATCTTATTCAGATTCTAATGGCGAAGTAAACAAAGAAAAAGGTCTTGTAAATCTTTTTGTTGCTCCACCACAGCAGGATCCTTACTGGCTTGGAAACTTGCGCGAAATAGAAAGCCTTCTTAGCGCAATTGGCCTTAAACCAAACACAATTTTTGGCTTTGGACGCGGGCTTGATAATCTCAAAAAAATTCCACAGGCAGAATACACAATTCTCGTTTCTCCTTGGGCTGGAACAGAAAGTGCAAAATATCTTGAACGCCGTTTTGGCATTCCACTTTTGCAGTATCCGGTTTTGCCGATTGGCGCAACAGAAACTACAAAATTTCTTCGGGCAGTTCAGGAATTTACAGGAATTGATAAAGTTGCAGTTGAAAAGGTTATCGAAGAAAAAGAAGCTGAATTCTACTATTACATAGAACGCTTTGCAGATACTTTGCTGGAAACCCGAATTCTTGGAAAACGCTTTGCCGTTGCAAGCGACAGCGAATATGCAATTGCAGTTACAAAATTTCTTGTAAATGACATGGGGCTTTTCCCTGAAAAAGTTTTTATTACAGATGATGCACCAAAGGCTTACCAGCAAAAAATCACAGATGAACTGAATAATCTGAATTACGGAATTACAACTCCAGTTCAGTTTACAACAGACGGCCATGAAATTCATGAGCAGATTAAAGCAGCTGATTTTGCAGGCACACCTTTGATTCTTGGCTCAAACTGGGAAAAGAAACTTGCCGCCGATATTGGCGCGCACTTTGTAAATGTAAGCTATCCAATGCTTGAAAAACTCGTAATCAACGACCACATTGCAGGCTATTCTGGTGGACTTCATCTTCTTGAACAGATTTTCACCGCAGCAATGAGTAAGCTTAAGTTATAGGCATAAACGCCTATTAGGGATTTTATTGTGTCCTAAAAAGTGGGACGCAGATGAAAAATAAGGGGGCCCCCGTGAGGGGAGATTCCTTGATTTTTCATCGTCGCTGGGGCCCGCTTTTTAGGGCACGGGTGTAAAAGAAATTTAGAGAGGTATTTATGCCATTTAATTTTAGTAATGCAAATATAGCAATACGAGAAAACCGACTTGGTTCAATTACAGGTTTCGTTGGAGACCTTGAAACTCTGGTAAAAAAATCTGAAGACGGAACATTGCGCAACCGAGAGCGCTGCTTTAGCCAGTCGAGTTCTTGTCTTTCGGGCTGTGCATTGAATGCACTTGCAGCAATTCGCAATGTTGCAGTTGTTTATCATGCGCCAGCTGGTTGTACAGCAATGGCAAGTAACGACGCTATAAAATTTGGTCAGATTGCAGCCCGCGTAAACAAAACTACTAATTCCGTTTTTGTCTGCACAGACTTAAACGAAAAAGACACAGTTTTTGGCGCAACAAATGATTTAAGAAAAATCATTCATCATACATATCAAACTTATAAACCAGACGCAATTTTTGTTTCTACAAGTTGTGTTTCAGGCGTAACTGGTGAAGATGTAGACGGCGTTGCAAGCGACTTAGACGCAGAACTTCCAATTCCAGTAATTCCAGTTCATTGCGAAGGCTTTAAAAGTCGTATTTGGGCCAGCGGTTTTGATATTTCTGACCACGCAGTTTTGCAGGGAATTGTTCAGCCGCCAAAAACAAAGCGCCGCACAATCAACATCAAAAACTTTTACGAAAGCGCGCGCCCGCAGATTACAAAAATTTTTAATGAAGTTTTTGATGCAGAGCCACAATTTCTTTACTGTAACGCAACTATCGAAGAACTCAGCCATTTGAGCGAAGCTCTTGCAACTGTTTGTATTTGCGGAACTTTGGGAACCTATCTTGGCAACGCTTTGGAAGAAACTTACGGCGTTCCTTATGTGCGCACGTTGAACCATTCGGGAATTACAGGTTTTGAAACCTGGCTTCGCGCAATTGGTGATACAATTGGAAAGCGCGCAGAAGTAGAAGCCTACATCGAAAAGCAGCGGGCAATTTATATTCCGCAGATAGAAGAAATTACAAAGCAGCTCAAAGGTTTGCGCGCTGTAATTGGAATGGGTCCAGGTTTTACTTACGAAATTGCCCGCGTTCTTCAGGAATTCGGAATGACAGTAGATTACGCTCTTGCCTGGCACTACGACTACAAATACGACAATGGAAAAGTTCCGCCAGCCCTTGAGCATCTTTTAAAAACTTCTCCAAAAGATATGAAAGTTGCCGTTGCAGACCAGCAAAACTACGAAGTTTTGAACATTTTGAATCATTACAAACCTGATGTTTACTTTAGCCGCCACCCGGGAACAACCGTTTGGGCAATCAAACAGGGCTTTGCCGCAGTTTTTGTTGCAGATGAATACACAGTATTCGGCTACGAAGGAACTCTGAGTTTTGCAAAACTCATTCGCGACACAGTTACAAACCGAAGCTTTGAAAAGAATCTTGCGGCACGCATAAAACTGCCATATACAAAATGGTGGTACGAGCAGAATGCAGATAAGTTTATCAAGGATGAGAAAGACCGCCCGGTAGGCGGTCGTTGATAAATAGCAAAGCGTTAAAAAAATTGCGAAAGCAATTTTTAGCTTTACCACATTGGAGGAAAAAAAATAGCAGGCGTTGCGGGCGGCGCTTGAGCCCGCAGAGGGGGTAGCGGACAAGCCAACAAAGCGGAGCGAATCGTCCTGCTTGCAGGAACGATTCGCGGAGCGACTTGGCTTGGGAGCGAGGGGGAGACTTCCCCCCTCCTCTAAGGAGATATTTATGGCAAAAAATATACACGAATCATTAACAGAACTCGTTGGAAATACACCTTTAGTTCGTCTTCACGGATATGAAAAAAAATTGGGACTTAAAGCTCATCTGCTCGCGAAGGTTGAGTATTTTAATCCGATTGGAAGCATAAAAGACCGAATTGTTCTGCGCATTATTGAAGATGCAGAAAAAGCCGGAAAAATCAAGCCTGGTAAAACAACGCTTATTGAATACACAAGCGGAAACACAGGAATTGCCGTAAGCGCAATTGGAGCGATGAAAGGCTATGATGTTACGATTTTTCTTCAGGACGGAACAAGCCAGGAACGCTTTGACATTATGAAGGCTTTTGGCGCAAATGTTACCCGCATAAGTAATGTTCCAGAGATTCAAGAAGCTCTAAAGACAACAAACGGCGACTTTGTAGCAGCAACAAATATCTTAAAACAGCATATTCGCGACAGACAGGCAGCTGGCGAAGATATTTACTTTGTAGATCAAATGCTCAATCCAAAAAATCCGCTTGCACACCACGACACAACAGGTGTTGAAATTTGGGAACAAACCGGCGGTGACTTGGCCGCTGTTGTAAGCGCGGTTGGAACTGGCGGAACTATTCGAGGAATCAGCGATTACATTAAAGCTCAGAACAACGCTGTAAAAGTTGTTGCTGTTGAGCCTGCGCTTGATGCAACTGCGCTAACTGGCATTCACAATTTTACCGAAGTGCCAGAAGAACGCGTGCCAGTTTCTGTAAAAGGAAAACTTGGTATTTATGATGAAGTTTTGATTGCAAAAGTTGCGCCGTCTTTTGAAGCAGCGCGCACAGTTGCAAAGTCAGACGGAGTTCTTGTAGGAAACTCAAGCGGAGCCGCGCTTTGGGGAGCAACAGAACTTGCAAAGCGCCCTGAATATGAAGGAAAGAACATTGTTGTTGTATTCCCGGATACCGGCTTGCGCTATTTGTCTACCGATTTATTCAAAGAGTAAGTTTGGAGCATTGCGTTTTAGAGTTACGAAAGCAAAGCCCGCGTAAAAAGCGTAGCGAAAAACGTAGCGCGGGCTTTCCCTTCTTTTATTATATAAATGACAATAAATCAAATAAAATACGTTCTTGGAGTTGCAGATTGCGGCTCTTTGAACAAAGCATCGGAAAAACTTTATATTTCGCAACCGTCGCTTACCAGCGCTGTGCACGAACTGGAATATGAAATTGGATTTCAGATTTTTTCCAGAAGCGCGCGCGGCGTAACTGTAACTGAACTCGGAAAGCCATTTATAGAAGACGCGCGCGCTTTATACGAAAATTATGAATCTTTTGTAAAAAAATACACCGGAAAAGAGAAAAAAACTTTTGGAGTTTCTACACTATATTACGCTTTTGCGCGAACGGCTTTTGTAGAACTGGTAAAACGCTTTTCTCCAGACGGTTATGATTTTTCGTTTCGCGAAATGAAAGGCAAACAAATTATTGATGATGTTGCAGACGGCCGCAGCGAACTTGGAATTATGTATTTGAGCGACGGAAACCGAACGGAAACTCAAAAACTTCTTGAAGCACGCCAGTTGATTTTTCATCATCTTACGGAATGCAACGCTTTTGTTTATCTTTATAAAAATCATCCGCTTGCAGAAAAATCTTGTATTTCGCTGGACGAGCTTTCTGATTTTCAATTTGTAACTTATGATAAAAGTGAACTTGCCGCTTTTTTTTCAAAAGAAGTTTTGGAACGCAGAGAACTCACGCAGGCAATTACGGTTGCAGACCGCTCAACTGTTTTGAGCCTTTTAAAATCGCTAAACGGATACACGTTTCTTTCTGGCATAATTGGCGAAGAAAACGACGGCGAATATATTCCAATTCCGCTTAAAAATATTGATGAAGATTTTACGCGCACTTTTGAACTTGGCTACATCACAAAAAAAGCTGTTCATATGAATAATATTGCGCTTACTTATATAGATAATATTCGCCGCATTCTGCACATTGCAGGTTTTACCTGCTAAGCTGCGCGTTGCCCTTCAATTTTAGCATTACTCTTTGAACAAATCCGTCATATGAAATTGAGTCAAATCCTTTATAACTTCGGCGGCAATTATCATTCCGGCAGTTGACGGAACAAAAGCATTGCTGCCTGGCGTTTGCTTTTTTGGAGAGCCTTTTCTGTCTGCGCCCGAAGTATCTTCAAACTCTAAAATCTCGTCATCAATTTTGGGAACAATTGCCGTTTCTGTAGAAAATACGACTTTAAGGCGCTTAATGCGGCGTTTTTTTAATTCGTTTCGCATAACGCGGGCAAGCGGGCAAACCGAAGTTCGTGTAATATCTGCAACTTTGAGTTTTGTCGGGTCAACTTTGTTTCCCGCGCCCATACAGCTGATTACAGGCTTTTTTAGAGCTTTTGCGCGGCTTATAATTTCAAGTTTTCCAGTTACAGTATCTATGCAGTCAACAATATAATCATACTGCGAAAAATCAAACTGAGCGGCAGTTTCCGGCATATAAAAAGTTTTCCATTTTGTAACTTTACATTGCGGATTTATATCGTGAATTCGTTCTTCTGCAACATCAACTTTATATTTTCCAATTGTAGAATAAAGCGCATAAAGCTGGCGATTCAAATTTGAAAGGCAGATTTTGTCATCATCAACAATATCAATTGCTCCAATTCCCGAGCGCACAAGTGCTTCTACAACATAACTTCCAACGCCGCCAATTCCAAAAACAATTACTCGGGCGTTGTAGAGTTTTTCCATATTTTCTTTTCCAAAAGTTAATCTTGTTCTTGCAAACTGATTTATATTCATCTAAAATCCTTTTTTATTTTCCCTATATAGCTAGTATGCAATTATAAACAGAAGTAAAGTGATTTACAAGGAAAACTAAAAATCATAAAATCAAAAATATGAAAAAGGCTATGACAATAATTTATCCCGAATACAACGGACTTTATATTAATCTTACAAACCGCTGCCCTTGCGCGTGCACTTTTTGCATAAGACAAAAAAAAGACGGCGCCGAATTTGACAATATTGATTCTCTTTGGCTGGAACACGAACCAACCGCAGCCGAAGTAATAGACGCAATAAAAAAAGAAGCTCAAACACCAAGATTTGCAACTTACAAAGAATTTGTTTTTTGCGGTTATGGCGAACCAACAGAAGCGCTGGACGTTCTGCTAGAAGTTGCAACCTTTCTAAAAGCAAATTACAAACTTCCAGTTAGAATAAACACAAACGGACTTGGCGATCTTATAAATCAAAAATCAATAGTTCCACTTTTGGCCGGCAAAATTGACGCGCTTTCAATAAGCCTTAATTCCAGCAATCCAGAAATTTACGAAAAAACAGTACGCCCAAAGTTTGGAAAAGCAGCATTTCCGGCAATGCTGAACTTTGCAGAACAAGCCGCAAAAGTAATTCCAAAAGTAGTTCTTTCTACAGTTGAAACAACAATCACAAAACAAGACGAACAGGAATGCGCACGCCTTTGCAAAAAAATCGGCGTAACACACAGAATCAGAAAATTCATAGAAATAAACTAACAACGATTTTTCAACCCAAAATGATAAATTAACAAAATGCCGCGCACAAAAAACTGTTTGCAACAAACGCCCTTGCAAACAGCCGCTTTCAAATTCAAAAAAAGTTTTCAAAAACAATTTTCAAAACACTTATAGCAAAATTCTATAACAACAATAGAAAAGATGTATTATTCAAACATTCGAAAATCCATTATAACATACTAAGTTAGTAGGTTATTCAAAAAGGAGATGCGAATGCCAAAAATCACTTTGTCAAAAACTTCAGAAAAGTCAAAAACCACAAAAGCTGCCAAAGCTGCAAAAAGTTCAAAATCTTCAAAAACATCAAAAACCGCAGCTTCTGTAAAAAGCATAATAAAAAGGCTCTTTCCAGCGCTCGGAGTTTTACTTGCCCTTTTTGTGCAGATTGCCTTGCCAAATGATACACAACACCCGGCAGCAAAACAAAATTATTACGAACATTTTCTGTTTATACTTTTTGGAGCAGCCCTTTTATTTTTTGTACTTTCAATTTTTATAAAAAAACTTCGCGAGCCACTTAATCAAAAAGGCCCGTTTTTACTTGGCGCTTCGGGTATTTTAATAGCAATAAATCTTGCAACAGCAAAGTTTGCGCTGCTTCCAGTAATCTTTTTCCCAAGTTACGACAATATTCTTGCAGTTTTTGCAGAACAAACCGCACTCCTGCTAAAATGCGTCTGGTATTCGTTCCGACTTTTGATTTTAGGCGTTTTTTGGGGCGTTATTACAGGTTTTATTACCGGTATTTTTCTAGGCTTTTCAAAAAAAGTTTATTATTGGATAAATCCGTACATCAAATTAATTGGCCCAATACCAGCAACAGCCTGGATTCCGCTTGTATTAACAACCTTTTCAACACCCTTTGGAGCAAGCGTTTTTATAATCGCGTTGGCCGTTTGGTTTCCCGTTCAGCTGATGACAAGTTCAGGCATACAAAACACAAGCCGCGTTTATTTTGAAGTTGGCCGCACTTTAGGAGCCGGCACGTTTTTTCAGATTTTCAAAATTGCAGTTCCGGCAGCGCTTCCAAATATATTTCAGGGCATTTTCAACGGAATATGTGCAGCTTTTATTGCACTTATGACCGCCGAAATGTTTGGCGCAAAATACGGAATCGGCTGGTACATCAGTTATCAAAAAGCAATGATGATGTATTCAGGCGTTTACGCGGGCCTTATTCTAATTGCCGTGTTCTGTACCTTGATTATCACTTCGCTGTTCAAAGTTCGTAAACGAATGCTTGGCTGGCAAAAAGGGTTAATCAAATGGTAGAAAAATAAATTGGAGCTTACCCGCCGCGCTTCGCGCGGCGGGTCGGGCTTTGCGCACTTCCGCTAACGCTCCATACCGCTTACGCGGTACGCCTGCGGCGGTGCTCCAATCCCTAAGCCGTAAAAGCTCGCAAGGAGGAAAAATGTCTGGAGAAATTAAATTATCAAACATAACAAAAATCTTTAATAAGGGAGAATCAAAAGAGGTTACCGCTCTCAACGGAGTAGACTTTACAATTCCGGCCGGCAGTTTTATTTCTCTTATTGGCCCATCTGGTTGCGGAAAAACTACCCTACTCCGCTGCATTGCCGGCCTTGAAACACCAACCAGCGGCGCTGTTTTAGTAGACGGCTCAAAAATCACAAAACCCGGCAGCGATCGCGGTTTTGCCTTTCAGCAGGCAAATCTTTTTCCGTGGCTTACAATCCGCGACAATATAGCCTTTGGGCTTCGCGCGCGCCACATTTACAAAGAACGCAAAGCCGATGTAGACAAGTTCATAAAACTGGTTGGTCTTCAGGGCTTTGAAAAAGCATTTCCGCATCAGCTTTCTGGCGGAATGAACCAGCGTGCAAGCCTTGCGCGCGCTCTTGTTGGCAAACCAAAAATTCTTCTTTTGGACGAGCCGCTTGGAGCGCTCGATGCTTTTACCCGAATGACAATGCAAGACGAAATTCTTCGTCTTTGGAAAGAAAATAATACAACAATGGTAATGGTAACTCATGACGTAGACGAAGCTGTTTACCTCAGCGATTACGTTGTTGTAATGTCGCCGCGTCCTGCAAAGGTCGAAAAAATCATTCCTATTGAAATCAGTCACCCGCGCGCTCGCGGCCAGGACATCTTCCTAAAATACCGCACCCAGATTCTCGAGATTCTCGATTACGCTGGTAAAGTTCAGGAAGTTGAATACGCAATTTAATTTTTTGGAGGATAGATTTATGAAATCTAAAATCATCATACTTACCGCAGGAATGATTCTTGCAGCAGCACTTACTTCTTGCAGTAAAAAAACGGAAGGCGCAACAAACGGTAAACAGGCACCAAAAGTTGTTCGCATTAATTTTCAAACTGGCAGTTTATGCGGTGCGCCTGTTCACGTTGCCTGGAAAATGGGCTTTTTTGATGAAGAGCTTGAAAAAATCGGACAAAAAGCCGAGTACGTTCAGGTTGTAGAAGGTGGTGCAACTTTAGGCGAAATGATTGCTTCTGGCAAAGTTGACGCTGGCTACGGTCTTTATGCAACTCAGCTTCAGGCAATGGAAAACGGTCTTCCGATTTCGTTTACTTCGGGAATCCACATTGGCTGTACAAAATATTATGTTCGTGCCGACAGCGACATTTATTCAGCTGCAGATTTGCGCGGAAAAAAAATTGGCGTTCCAGGCCTTGCAGACAGTTCTGTTATGAATCTAAAACGCAAACTTATGGACGAAGGAATTGGTGTTACTGCAGAAAACAACGAAGTTGAATTTTTAGCTTACGCTTCGAGCGACCTTGCAATTGCCTTAAACAACGGCGCAGTTGATGTAATTGGAGCACACGACCCAATCGCAACAAAAGGCGAACTGGCTTACAACTTTAGAAAGATTCTCGATACAGGAATTGATGAAAAGTTCGTAAAAGAATATTGCTGCCAGCAGTTTGTAACACACAAGCTTTTGCGTGAAAACCCAGAAGGAGCCGCAGCTGTTACACGAGCCTTGCAAAAAGCCTCTGCCTTTGTAGAAGCCGAACCAAGAATTGTTGCCCAGCTTCAAATTGAAAACGATCTGGTAGCCGGCGAACTTGATTTTAATGCTGCTTTGCTTGATGAATTAAACTACAGACCAAGCCGCTCTCTTGGCAAAAAAACTTTTGATTCGGCAGCGCGCCAGCTTCAAACAGCAGGAATTCTAAAATCTTCTACAGATATAGAAAAGTTTATTGAACAAGGTTATATCGAATTGCCTGGTGTTCCAGACGGCTATATCTACGACAAAGAAACAAAAACTTATACAGAAATAAACGGCTAAAAGCCGAATGGAGCTTCAAATGAAAAACATAAACATCATTCTTTCAAGTATTACAGCATTGCTCGGACTTTTGGTTGGCATTGCACCTTACACTTTTGCAAAAGTTTGCAAAATGGCAACAATGCATTGTCATAAAGTTACCGCGCCAACAGTTTTGGTTTTTGGAATTGTAATTTTTGTTATTTCTGTAATTCAGACAATTATTTTATGGAAAAAGCGATAACTGTAAAAACCCTTGCGTTTGCTAACATCAAAAAAAAGCCGTACCGCACGGCAGCTCTCACAATTCTGGTAGCTTTAGCTGCCGGAGCGCTGTTTGGTACGCTTTTTTTAGCGGCAAGTATAAAAGGCGGGCTTGGCGGAATTAAAACGAGAATTGGCGCAGACTTAATGATTGTTCCACAAGGTTATGAATCTCAAGCAGAAAGCGTTTTACTTTCCGGCGAGCCTAATTATTTTTATATGTCCAAAGAGATTGAAAAGAAAGTGCAAAAAATTAAAGGCGTTGGCGCTGTTACAAGTCAGTTTTATCTTACAAGCCTTAGCGAAAGCTGCTGCGACTTTCCAATTCAAATAATTGGCTTTGAGCCTTCAACTGATTTTATTGTAAAATCCTGGTCGAAAAAAATCGTAAAAGCATATGATTCGCAAAACCAAAAAGAAATCATTTTTAGCGGAAGTAATATTTCAAATGAAAAGAACTCTATAAAATTTTTTGGAACAACGCATAACGTTACAGCGTGCCTTGCAAAAAGCGGAACTGGAATGGACAACGTTGTTTATGTAGATTTAGCTACTTTGCAAAAAATGTTTGAAGATGCAGTTTCAAAAGGTTTTGGTTTTATTTCTGACGGAGATACAAAATCAAAAACAAGCGTAATTTTTGTAAAACTCCAAGAAGGCGCAAAACCAGACAGCACAGCCGCCAGAATCAAAGGAGCAATTCCTGGCGTTCAAGTAATTCAAAGCGGCAAGTTTATTTCCGGCATTCTAAAAAGCGTTTCGTCTTTTTTAATTTTTTTATATGCAGTAAGTATAATTGTGATTTTGATTACGGTGCTCACACTTTCGGTTGTATTTGCACTTACAATAAACGAACGCCTGCGCGAATTTTCGATTTTGCGCGTGCTCGGCGCCGATTTTAAAAAGCTCAGAGCCATTGTTTTTTTTGAAGCAGCGTTTCTTGGAAGTTTGGGAGCCTTTTCAGGAATTGCACTTAGCGCGCTTATTTTGCTACCGTTCAATTTTGTAATTTCGCAAAAAATCAGCATGCCTTTTATAATGCCAGGCGCAGTCCACATAATTTTTTTTGCAATTATTACCTTTGTGATTTTAGTTGCAGCGTGTCTTTTTTCTGCAATTTTTGGAGCGGTAAAAGTTTCAAAGCACGAAGTTTATGAGGGAATTAAATGATTCAAGCAAAAAATTTATCAAAATCTTTTTTAACTCCGCGCGGGAAAATTGATGTTCTTAAAGAACTAAACTTTGAAATTCCAAAGGGCTCGTTTGTTGGAATTACCGGAAAATCAGGTGCGGGAAAAAGCACTTTGCTTTCTATTATTGCAGGGCTTCAAAAACCAGATTCCGGCAGCCTTTTTGTAAACGAAACCGACCTTTTTTTATTAAATGATAAAAAACTTTGTGCGTTCAGAAATCAAAACATCGGCTTTATTTCGCAGGAACAAAGTTTTTTGGAAAATCTTTCGGTTTTAGATAATGTAAGGCTTCCTTTTTTTATTGGCAAAAAAAAGCCTTCGCCAGAAGAATCAAAAAAAATCACAGAAAGAGCTTTGCAACTTTTGGACTCTTTGGAAATTGCACAACTTGCGCAAAATAATCCGGCAACGCTTTCGGGTGGCGAAAATCACCGTGTTTTGATTGCACGAGCCTTAATAAACAATCCACAGATTTTGCTTGCAGATGAGCCAACAGATTCTGTAGACCAAAAGCAAACTCAATCAATCATAAAAATATTTCGCCAGTTAGCAGACAAAGGAAAAACAATTTTGATTGCAAGCCACGACAGCGAAGCGCTCAAACTCTGCGATACAAAAATTCAAATCAATTAAACAATGGCGTAAACACAATTTTTTGATTGGCACATTTTTGCTTTGCAAAAACTGCTCAAAATAAAAAAAACTTCTCCGGCGTGACAATACGGAGAAGTTTTCGCATAAGCTAAATTACAAAATTAAAGTTTCTTTTCAAATTCTCCAATCTTGTTTGCTTTCAAAGAAGCGTCCCACATATCAGCGTTTGCAAATTCAATAGGATAATTTTCTGTTCCCTTATCTGCAACACGCATAAATACTTCGTAAGAGCCTTTTGGCAAATCAAGTTTAGAAATTGTGTAAGATTCCAATTCTTCTTCAGGATAAACTGAATCAGATTCAGCAGATTCTGCGCTTATAAAATCTCTGATTTCACCAGAAGAAACGATTTCGCCAGTTTCCTTATTTCTAATAAGGAATGTCACAGCCTTAGTTCTGTGATATGGAAGATTTGCAAAACCATTATTCTGATAAACAATCAAAACTGACATTTTTGAAACATCATCTGGATACTGCAAGAAACACTTTTGAACTTCGTAGCGGTAACCCATATTTTTTGCAATATGTTCAAAAACAGTTTCCTCTTCGTTGTATTTTTGATTATAGATTTTTGTAAGAGGTTCTGTTCGGTTTTCAATATCAAGGTAAGAAAGATGTGTTTTGTACATTTCTTCTGATATTGTGTTTGACTCAATATTATAAGTTCCGCGAAGCTTTCCGCCAAAAGGAGTGTGATTTGTAAACGGAATCAAGAAATTTACTTCCTTGTCGCGATATTCGCCTTCGTTCAAATATCTATATCCGTTATAAGAACCCATTTTGTAAGTTCCGTAATCAGAAATTCCTTCGAGATAATCATCATTAAAGATTCCAAGTCTGTAATAATCATCTTTTTCATCTGGCTTATAAGAAGTATATGAAAGATAAAGCAGTCTTGTTCTATACCATTTTTCAAGGTCAGTTGATTTTTCGTTTGAAATGCAGCGGTAAATATAATCTGGATATCTTACAAGAAGTGGAACTGAAGTTCCTCTAAGGCCAGCACAGTAATCATTAATAATCGCAGTTACAATGTAAGGCATTTCTGTCCAACCACCAAACATATCGCACTCAATTGCTGTAATTACATCTGTATTTGGCTTAAGAGTTTTACAAATAACATCAATCTGTGAGCGCATAATATCATAAAATACTGGATCAGCATCATGGAATTTGTAGCTTCCAATCAGTTTGTAAAAAGGATTATATTTAAATCTTACAATTGCTGATTTTTCTGACTGTCTTAAATAATCAAAAACTTCATTCAAGAAAGAAAGTTTTGATTCTTCAAATGAATCAGTAAAAGCACTAATATCAACAACCAGCTGAATCAAATTGATTTTTAAATTTTCTGCATAACGATAATTGCTTTCAAAAGTTACATCGTTATCAAACCTTTTTAAATCACTTATGATTTTATCAGTATTTAAAACTCCGTCGCTTGGAACTTTTATCGTGTAACTGCGATAAAATCCCATATCCGGATTGTTAATAATTCGATTATCATCAGCCTTTATTTTCTGATCATATAAAGTACCTTCCTCCCCTTTATCAGATACTCTACTTACAGCTCTGGCTGAGATTTCATCAGAGTTTGATTCATTAACAAGGCCCATTTGACAGCTTATTAAAGATAAGCTCAAAACAACAGCAGGTAAAATTTTCTTAATCATAGAATAATCCCCTTTTAGTTTAAGTTTTTTTTGTCACGCTTACTTTTTATTGCAGCCATAAAGTTCAGTAAAACTTAAGATATAAATCATTTTAAGAGGAAAATGTTACAAACAAAAGAAATACTTTTTTTATTTTATTTGATTCATTTGATTTTGCCTAAAAGCTATTTTAAAGCCTGCTCGAGATCCGCAATTAAATCACCGGCGTTTTCTATTCCAACTGAAAGGCGAAGCGTTGCCGGTGTAATTCCATTTTTTAAGCGAAGTTCTTCTGGAACATCTGCGTGTGTCTGAGTTGTTGGATAAGTAATTAAGGTTTCAACGCCACCAAGACTTTCGGCATATTTTATTAGATTTACTTTTTCCAAAACAGACAAGGCTTTTTGTGTTGTATTTGTGCGAAATGTTACCATTGCGCCAAATCCGCGAGACTGTTTTTTCATTATGTTGTAGCCTTGATGTTCTTTTAAGCCCGGATAAATCACAGAAGTAACAGCATTTTGAGTTTTAAGCCAGTTTGCAATTTTTAAAGCTGAGTCTTGAGCTTTTTGCATTCTAAGGGCAAGCGTTTTTATTCCGCGAAGAACAAGCCAGCTGTCAAAAGCTGAAAGACCGGCTCCAGTTGTTTTGATTAAAAAGCGCAGCTTTTCTTGAAGTTCGGAACTCTTTACAACAATAAAGCCCGCAAGCGTATCATTGTGGCCGGCAAGAAATTTTGTTCCGCTGTGAACAACAATGTCGGCACCAAGTTCCAGCGGATTTTGAAAGTACGGCGACATAAATGTATTATCAACTATTAAAAGAATTTTGTGCTGTTTTGCAATTTTTGCAACCAAAGCTATATCGGTTACGTTCATCATTGGGTTAGTTGGAGTTTCAATATAAATGGCTTTTGTTTCCGGCTGAATTAATTTTTCGATATCTTCGGTTGAACAATTTGCGCGGGTAAATCTGATTCCATTTTTAGCTGACACATTATCAAACAGTCTGATTGTTCCACCGTACAAATCTGAATCAACTATAAGATGTTCTCCCGGCTTAAAAAGTTCCATTAAAAGTGTAATTGCGGCCATTCCAGAAGAAAGTGCAAAAGCATCTACTCCATGCTCAAGCTGGCACACAACTTTTTCCAGCTGCTCGCGGGTTGGATTTTGCAGGCGCGAATAATCAAAGCCGGTACTCTGGCCAACTGCCGGGTGCGCATAAGTTGCAGTTTGATAAATTGGAAAACTTAACGAACCGTAGTGATTACACGCAGGTTTTGTGCCGCCAGCAGCTGTTTCTTCCTGAGATTTTTCGAGGTGAACACATTTTGTTTCTACTGATAAAGCCATTTTTTACTCTCCAAATTTTGTGTAATAGGCTGCAAGTTTTGTAAGAGCTTGTGAAATTGGAAGTTCTATGTCAAAAACGCTTACGGCGTTTTTTTCGAATTGGCGGCGGACGTTTTGGCCAACTTGAGCCGCTACAATGGCCCGACAATCTAAAAGAAGTTCTACCGCAGGTAAAATCGGGCCGGAACCGCCGCCGCACCCACTACCGCACAAAGTTCCACAACCGCCGCAAGCGCTTTCGTTGCCGGTAAACTGGTCGCGGTATTCGCCGCTAAAGTCGCTGCCGCAAGCGACAAGGGAGCCGCCGTTATCACCACTAAAATTTCTACTGTCACCGGCGTGGGCGCCGCCTCGGCCAGTTTGGTGGGGGGCGGGGGTTTGGGCGGATTTCGGAGCATTGCGTGCTTCCAGGAATTCAAAGTGGTCGCCACGCAACTCGTAGATTTGGAACTGTGCGGCCTTACCAAAGTGTAAGTCTATGTTTATTTTATCTGCTGTAGCAATGGCAACTTTGATTGACATAAGATCTCCTGGGGGCGTTACGGGGCAAAATAGCGAAGCTATTTATCCCCCGTTAGAAGGGGTAGGCCGCTACGACGTGCGGCCGAGGGGGAGACTTCCCCCACCTTCCTAGATTTTATAATCGTCTGCCATATCCATAAGACCGTACTCAAGAAGAATTTCTTCAAGTCGTTCCTGTGTCATTGGAGTTGGAATTGTAAAGTTTGTATTATTGATTACTGCTTCTGCAAGGTTTCGGTATTCCTGAGCCTGTGCTGAATCCGGCTTGTATTCAATTACTGTTTTGCGATTAATTTCTGCGCGCTGTACGATATTATCGCGCGGAACAAAATACAAAAGCTGTGTTCCAAGTTCCTTTGAGAATGCACGAAGCAAATCAAGCTCGCGGTCTACGTTTCGGCTGTTACAAATAATTCCACCAAGACGAACACCGCCGGCCTTTGCATATCGGCTAATTCCCTTTGCAATATTATTTGCAGCGTACAAAGCCATCATTTCACCAGAAGCAACAATGTAAATTTCTTTAGCCTTTCCTTCGCGAATCGGCATAGCAAAACCACCACAAACTACGTCACCAAGTACATCGTAAAAAACAAAGTCCAAATCGTCTGTGTACGCACCAAGATTTTCAAGCATACTGATTGAGGTGATGATTCCGCGTCCAGCGCAACCAACTCCAGGCTCAGGTCCACCAGATTCAACACAGCGGGTTCCACCAAAACCGGTTCTCATAATGCGGTCGAGTTCAACGTTTTCCCCCTCGTCGCGAATTGTATCCAAAACTGTTTTCTGTGCAAGTCCGCCAAGCAAAAGTCGTGTTGAGTCAGCCTTTGGGTCACAACCTACAACCATTACTTTTTTTCCATGTTCAACAAGTCCTGCCGTCAAATTCTGCGTAGTCGTAGATTTTCCGATTCCGCCTTTTCCATAAATTGCAATTTGTCTGATTTCGCCCATTTTTCTGCTCCTGGTATATTTTCTAATTTATTTTATTGAACAATCCCTGAATTCTGTTGTATTTCCAGATTTTCAGAATTGCGTCATCTATGCTGCCGGGAAGTTCCATTGCTGTAATTCCCAAAGCGGCAATAGAGCTAATTGCTCCTGCTCCAATTCGAGAGGCAACTACATAACGGCAATCAGAAATTTTACTAACGCTGTTTTCCATTTCTGATTTATTATGTTTGCCACCCAAGCAAACCGGCTGAACTTTTCTTTCTTCAAGAAAATCATAGCCTTCTTCATCATCTACTGTGTAGATATAAAATTTTTCAGCCCGCCCGTAATGCTGATCAACACTCTCTCCTTTTGTGCTGGCAACAGCAACTTTATATTTTGAAATATATTTATCAGCCATGCGAAAAATTCTCCGTAAAGCCTTCTGCACCGGCTCTAAGATAAAGCATTCTCGAAATATCAGTTTTTCCAGGTATTCCAGCTGCATCTGCCCGGCAATGATTGCAATGCAAAAACAATTCTATAAACTCGCCGGCCGCTCTTCTTGCAGCTTCTATCTCTGCACAGTTCGGAGTCGGCTCATTACTCAATTTTGCACTTGGAATCAAAGGAATTATGTTGTACTTGTCTGCGCCGGCTTCTGCTACTGTTTCTGCAATTTTTGCAATATGATTTCCATTGATTCGCGGAACAAGTACTGTGTTCACCTTAACTGTTATTCCAGCCTCAGCAATTTTCCTAATTCCTTCAAGCTGATTTTTTATAAGAATTTTTGCAGCTTCAACACCTTCAATTTTTTTTCCATGATAGATGATGTATTCATTTAACTGCGCTTCAATTTCAGGATCCACAGCATTCACGGTTACTGTAAGACTGTCGATTCCAGCGGCAATTATTTCATCTGCACGCTCAGAAAGCAGCAGCCCGTTTGTACTCATACATTTTATGATGTTTGGAAACTGCTTTCCTATCAAACTGAATGTCTTAAAAGCATTGTCGCTTGCAAGCGTATCGCCAGGCCCAGCAATGCCCGCAACTTTTATTTCCGGACTAATTTCAAGTGCTTTTCCAACAATTTCAACAGCTTCTTCTGGCTTTAAAACTTTACCTGTAACTCCAGGCCGATTTTCCGTAACATTAATCGAACGTTCGCAAAACTTGCAGGTAATATTGCAGCCCGGACATACTGGAAGATGGATTCGACCAGTTGTTGCCCCATGCGAGCCAAAACAAGGATGTTCTTTTGTAAGTTCTGAAAAAGATTTTGGCATTCAATTTCCCCTGAAGATAAACTGTTATTTCCTATCAAACTAGTAGGTAACTATCTGTATATTATTTTTATTTACCTACTTTGTCAATAGGTTTTATAAAAAAAAGTTCAAATAAAAAACTTCCAAAAATATCCTTTTTTGATTAACATATTTTTGATTCGTAAAAAAGCAAAAAAAAGCCAGCCCAAAAATGAGCTGGCTTTCTGATTTTATCTAATTATGCGTTTACGATATTATTTGCTTTATTTTTCTACTCTAAGATAGCACCGCGATCAGCTGAACTTACAAGTTTTGCATAGCGCGCAAGGTAGCCGGTTTTTACTTTTGGTTCCGGAGCTTTCCATGCAGCACGGCGGCGTTCAAGTTCTTCATCACTTACTTCAAGTGTAATTTTATAATTGTTTATATCGAGCGTAATTAAATCACCCTCTTTTACAAGAGCAATTGGGCCGCCAACAGCAGCTTCTGGTGAACAATGCCCCAAAGAAGCTCCTCGTGTTGCACCACTAAAGCGGCCGTCTGTAATTAAAGCAACTTCCTTATCAAGCCCCTGACCGGCAAGTGCTGCAGTTACGGCGAGCATTTCGCGCATACCAGGTCCGCCTTTTGGACCTTCATAGCGAATAACAACAACGTCGCCGCTTTTAATCTTGCGATTCTGAACAGCGTCCATTGCTTCACTTTCATCGTTGAATACACGAGCTGGGCCTGTGTGTTTCATAAGTTCTTTTGCACAAGCAGAGCGTTTTACAACAGTTCCGTTTGGCGCAAGATTTCCAAACAAAATTGCAAGTCCACCATTATCGCTAAAAGGATTTTCAATTGGACGCAAAACTTCCGGATTACGATTTTTTACGTCTTTAATATTTTCTGCAACAGTTTTTCCTGTAACAGTCATAAGCGAAGTATCAATAAGATTTTTCTTTGCAAGCTCTGCAAGAACTGCCTGAACTCCACCAGCATCATCAAGCTCGCACATAAAAGTATGGCCGGCTGGTGCAAGATGACAAAGATTTGGAGTGCGATTTGAAATCTCATTTACAGTATGTAAATCAATAGTCAAACCGGCTTCGTGTGCAATTGCAGGAAGATGAAGCATAGTATTACTAGAACAACCAAGTGCCATATCAGCAGCAAGTGCATTTTCAAAGTTTTTCTGTGTAAGCATACAGCGAGCAGTAATTCCGCGTTCAAACATTTCCATAACTTTCATTCCGGCTTTTTTTGCAAGCGCAATACGGCGGCCACTAACAGCAGGAATTGTTCCGTTTCCAGGAAGACCAAGCCCAATAGATTCTGTAAGACAGTTCATTGAATTTGCTGTAAACATTCCAGAGCAGGCACCGCAACCAGGGCAGGCAACAGTTTCCATTTCGCGAAGCTGCTCTTGTGTAATACGACCACTTGCCACAGCACCAACAGCTTCAAACATATCAGTTAAAGAAAGATTTCTTCCGGCATAAGGATTTGAAGCATCGGTTCCAGGCAAATGTCCAGGCATCATAGGGCCGCCACTTACAAAAACAGTAGGCAAGTCAAGGCGGGCAGCAGCCATAAGCATTCCCGGAACAATTTTATCGCAGTTAGGAATCATAACAAGAGCATCAAACTGATGTGCTTTTGTCATACATTCAATTGAGTCGGCAATAAGTTCGCGGGTAACAAGAGAATATTTCATTCCTTCGTGGCCCATAGCAATACCGTCGCAAACGCCAATTGCAGGAAACTCTACAGGAGTTCCACCAGCCATACGAATGCCGGCTTTTACAGCTTCGGCAATGCGGTCAAGTTCAATATGGCCCGGAATAATTTCGTTTTTTGCACAACAAACACCAACCAATGGGCGATCAAGTTCTTCATTAGTATAACCCATTGCATAAAACAAAGATCGGTGTGGCGCGCGGGCAACACCTTTTTTAGCGTTATCACTTTTCATAATCTACGTACCTCTTATAATATCAAACAATGTAGTGAACGCAATTGTTTGATAGACGCATTTTTGATTCGTAAAAAAATGCTCAAAAATAAAAATGTGAACGAACTAATAATTGCTTTCGCAATTTTTTTAACTCTCTTTAATTGAACAACGCACGGCAGCGTTTTTTTACTCATATTTATCGCGAATTACAAGTTTTACAAGAGCCTTTGTTTTAATTGAAGCAGAACGACGCTGTTCAGCAAGATCATCTTTCTTCAAACTGATTCTTGCAAGTTCGCAAACTTTCTTTCCATAATCAGAAAGTTTTGAAGGAGATTCAGCTTCGCAGGCAAGTAAAACATTTTTCTTTGAAATAAAGCTGCGGAAAAATGGAGTAAATTCATCATTATCAAGAGGAAGCCCATAAAGCAAAATTATTTTTTTATAATCTTGAATGCGGGCAAAAGTTTTACAGCAGGCAACAAGTTTGCGGCTGAAATTATCATTTCCCAATTCATCTGGAGCAAGTTTTTCTGCAACAACATAAAGTTCCGGATCTTCTGCAAGTTCACCAGTTGGCGTGCATTCAATAATTGTACTCTTTTCTACAGAATCAGTAAGAATCTGCAATTTGCTATCAAGCACTTCAGGATCATCAAGATTTTTCTGTGAAGCAAGCTCTTCTTCTTCATTTTTTTCAAAAAGTTTTTCAAGTTCTGTATCTGTAATTCCAAGTCCAGCACTTTGATTTGATTCTGACATTACAGACATTGTTTCTGAAATGATTTCAGATTCCTGTTCACTAATACCAACGCCTTCAGAAATTGAACTTCTCTCCTTTTCCTCGCCAAGAATATCAGCAAGCATTGAATCAACAGCATTGTCTTCCATATTTTTTGAATCTCCTTTTACAGTTGTATCTTTTTCTATATCAAATTCTTCATCACCAGCTCCAATTTCAGAACTGAATGTATCGTCTTCTTCTAAATCATCTTCGTCTGCAATCATTACCGGAACTTCATCAACATTTTCGGTAAAGAAAGAAACTGGCTGAGCATTTACGCTATAAGCCTGAACAACAATTTTATCGCCCTCATCAGCTGCCTCGTAAAGACAACCATCATTTTCGCCAACATAAAAAAGCCCGCCCTCGCCGTCTATTCTGATATTGTGAATAGAAGTACAGCCTTCAAAAGCATCGGGCGCAATATATTCAAGCATAGAAGGAAAAACTACACTTTCAAGCGAAGTACAGTTTGCAACCGCTTTTGATTCAATACGAGTTACAGTATTTGGAATCACAAGCGCTTTTAAAGAACTGCAACCTTCAAAAACACTTTCGGCAAGCACTTTTATACCAGCTCGAAAAGGAATTTCGGGCATAGATTCGCAGTTCTTAAATAATCCTTCTGGAAAACCGGAAAGTGTATTTGGCATAGTCACTTTTGAAAGCGCCGAGCAGCCAGAAAAAAGGTAAGGCGGCAATTCAGTAATATTTGCAGGTAACTTTACAGTTTCAAGAGCCTTTGAATTTTCAAAAAGACAGTTTCCAAGTTCTGTTACAGAATCTGGAAGCGAAATTGATTCATAAGGGCAATTAGAAAAAACATCATCATCAATTTTATGCGCTCCGTAAGGAACTCTTCCTGTAAAATCGGTTGAAGTGTCGTCTACCCCAAGAACAATTTTTGAATCTTCTGAATAAAGCAGCCCGTTTTTCTTAATAAATGACCCCATGCATTTTCCTTAAATAATTGTTAGTTATAATTTTATCACAGGAATTGTGATTTGTCATTTGATAAAAGTATTGTTATTTAGAATTTATTATGATTTTTTTAAGCACAAAAAATCAGCTTCGAAAAAAAACTGATTTTTATAAAGCAGCTTTGCAAAAATCAGTTTTACAAAAATCAACTTTTGCTGAGTTTTAATTCAAAAGAATCAACAAGCGCAATCCAAGAAGCTTCAATAACATCGGAAGAAACACCTACAGTTGTCCAGCTGGATTGACCGTCGGTACTTTCAATAATTACACGAACGCGGGCTGCCGTTGCAGATTTTGTATCCAAAACACGAACTTTATAATCCACAAGGCGAAATTTTGAAACAACAGGATAAAATTTTTCCAAAGCTTTACGAAGCGCAATATCAAGCGCGTTTACAGGACCGTCACCTTCGCCGGCAGTAATTTCAATTTCACCGCCAACATCAACTTTAATTTGGGCACAGCAACAAACTCCCTCTTCCGGGCGCGGATTAGAACCAGTTGTCTGATAATAATGAAGTTTAAAGAAAGGTTTATATTGACCAAGCTGCTTGCGAACCAAAAGTTCAAAACTGCCGTCGGCACCTTCAAACTGGTAGCCGGCAGATTCAAGTTCTTTTACTTTTGTCATAAGCTCAGTTACAATCGGGTCGTTGCGGCGCACTTGAGGAGCAAAACGGCGGATTTTTTCCAAAATCATACTGCGGCCTGCAACTTCGCTCATAAGGAATACGCGGGAATTTCCAACAACTTCGGGCTGAATATGTTCATACGCAAAAGGATTTTTTAGAACCGCATCAATGTGCATTCCAGCTTTATGAGCAAAAGCATCAGAACCAACATAAGGAGACTGAGGATTTACGCGGATATTAGTAAGTTCGGCAACGCGTTTGCAAATTGCCGTAATATTTTTCATACTTTCGGGCGGAATACAATCGTAGCCCATTTTTAATTGAAGATTCGGTATAATAGTAGAAAGATTTGCATTTCCGGTGCGTTCGCCAAAACCAAGCAAAACACCTTGAACATGAGTAGCGCCTTCTTTTACCGCAACAAGCGAGTTTGCAACAGCAAGCCCGCAATCATTATGAGTGTGGATTCCAACAGTAACTTTCTTTCCAAAAAGTTTTACAACTTCGTTAACGGCGCGGCGGCATTCATCAATCATAAAACCACCTTTCGTCTCACAAAGACAAAGCACTTTCGCCCCGCCTTCTACCGCCGCGCGCAGCGTTTCTATTGCATAATCTTTATCTTCTTCGTAAGCCGTAAAAAAATGCTCTGCATCATAAATAACTGTGCGGCCGTTTGCGCACAAAAATTCGCAGGATTCACGAATCATATTGAGATTTTCTTGTGGAGTTGTTCGTAAAATATCTGTTACCTGAAATGTCCAGGATTTACCAAAAATAACAACCGTTTCAGTTCCAGCCGCAAGCAAACTCTTGAGATTAGAATCATCTTCGCAGCGGGTATTTTTTCGTCTTGTAGAACCAAAAGCACAAACGCGGGCATTTTTAAACTGAACTTCAGAAACAGCCTTAAAAAACTCCATATCTTTTGGATTCGATCCCGGATTCCCAGCCTCAATGTAAGTAACGCCAAGCTCATCAAGCTCGTGGCAAATATGCAGCTTATCCTGCACCGAAAAACTAATTCCTTCGCCCTGAGCACCATCACGCAATGTCGAATCAAGAATCTCAATTTTCTTCATATCGCTCTTTATTATGGAAGAAAAATAATTGAGTTTCAAGTGTTAAAACAAAGCAAACGCATTATAAAAATAAATACCGTGTAATTTGATTTACGAAACAAAGATGATATCCAATCTGCGTTTGCTTTAATTATCAAAAAGTAACATTTTTTTAACGCGCAAGTGTTAAAATCAGTATGGAAAGATACGAAACTAGAAAAAACGCGTGGCTTTGCGCGGCATTAATTTATTTTATTTGTTTTGGTTTTAGATTTTTTGAATATTTTTTTATAAGAACTGATTGCACGTTTTTTGGTGAAGCATTTATTCATAAAACACTTGGAATCATAATTCTTTTTGTAACAGCAAAGTTGTTCAGCTACAAACCAACAGAAATAGGATTTTCGCAAAAATCAGCTGTAAAAAACATTTTACGCGGCTTTTTGATTGGTTTTTGCTGCTTTGCATTTTCTTACGCAATCGAAATCAGAATTTTAAAAGATACTTTCCGCTTTAACTACTTAGGATTTTTTGTTACAAGTTATTCTGTTAATGGAAATCTTGGAAATCAAACCGAACTGATTTTCTTTATAATCTGCATTCTCGGAAATATCATAAATGTTATTATGGAAGAAGGTATTTTCCGCGGACTTTTGCAAAAACTTTTTGAACGCCGTTATTCATTTTTCGCTTCGGCAGTTTTTGCATCAATTTTGTTTGGCTTGTGGCATTGTATTGCGCCGGCTAGAAGTTTTTTTGATGGATTGAGCAACAAAAATCAACTGATTATAAATCTTGCAATTTTGATTGGCTCTTCAACTTTGGTTGGCTTAAAATACGCAATGCTTTATAAAATAACAGGCTCTATTTACGCTGGAATGACAGAACATTTTGTAAACAACACGCTCATTAATATTTTGCACGTTGTAAGCTATTCTGGAATCGACCAGCTTCAAACAATCAGAATCAGCATTGCGCAAACGGTTTCGTTTATAATTGTTCTGATTCTTTATTTGCGAAAAGTAAATCTGAATGAATAAATAAAAAATGTCATAAATGGCGTTTTTTGTTTGCCGCATTTTTGATTCGCAAAACGTGTTCAAAAACAAACAACGCCGCAAAACTAATTTTTTGATAAAATCAGCCCCGTAACCTGAAATAAAACAAAAATTTTTATTTATTTTGGGATACGAAATCGTTTTATTATAAAAATATTTTAATAATTCCCCTTTATTCGACTTGAACTATTTTTTTTGATTGTGATATACTAACGTAGCTAATCTAACACAAAAAAATCCCTTACATTTAAAATTGTTGAGTAAAAAGACAGCCATCCAAACGGGGGAAGTATTATGAAAGACGATTCAAGAACCAAAAACAAGAGTCTTGTGGTTCGTTTTAGTCTCAGCATTGCATTGCTGGTATTTGCAATTTGTACTGCACTTACAATTACCGCTTTGTTCTTTTTTAATGATATTCAGGAACAGCAGGTAACAAAAGCTATGACTACAGCCGGAAAAGATGCCGGAAAAATCGTAGACATGCAAATGCAAAAGCTTTTGAAGCAGGTTGAAACAATTTCACGAAGAAGCGAAATTAAATCAGCTGATTCAAGCACACAAATTAAAACCTTAAAAGAAGAACTTGCAAAAGAAAATTCTTTTTTAAGATTCCAGATTTCAGACAGCTCAGGAAATTTCACAACAACAGACGGCCATAAATTCTGGGACGGCGGAAGTTCTTATTTTTCAAAAAGCATTTCCGGAAAAGGTGCAATTTCGGACGTTCATTTTGACACTTACGCAAACCGTATGATCATCATTGTAAGTACTCCAATTTTAGACGCAAAGGGAAAATCAAAAGGCGTTCTTGCAGGAGTTGTTTCATCTGATGTTTTGAATAAAATTACAGAAGCCGTTGAACTTAGTTACGACGGAAGATGTTTTATTATAAATCCGGCTGGTGCAAAAATGGCAGGAGCAACTTACGCAGTTGGCCAAGACGAACTTGAAAATGATTTATTTATTTCCGAAGCTAAGGCCGGCGGCGCTTTTGAACAGCTTGCACTTGCTGAAAAACGAATGATTCAAGGTAAAGAAGGGATCTCTATTTTCCGCGAAGGCAGAAAAGAATACTATCTTTCATATATGCCAATTAACAACGGACAATGGTATTTGGGTGTAATTCAAGACAGAACACAAGCCAGAGCCGTAATGAATTCGCTTTTTGGCCGAATGACACTTTTGAACATTCTTTTTGTTTTGTTCGGAATTATAAGTGGTATGCTTTTTGGTTCATCACTTAAACCGTTAAAGAATGTCAGCAATAAAATCAACGAAATTGCTTCTGGACACGCAGATTTAACACAGAGAATAGAAGAAACTTCAAACAACGAAATTGGTCAAGTTGTAATTGGATTCAATACGTTTACTGCAAAACTTCAGGATATTATTGCCACAATGAAGAAAATCAAAGACTCGCTTGTTCAAACTGGCGATATGCTTTCAAACGGAACTCAAGATACAGTAACTTCGATTACAGAAATTCTTGCAAATATTGACAGCGTTGGAAATAGTATCAATACGCAAACTGCAAGTGTTGAGCAGACAGCCGGCGCAGTAAATCAGATTACAACTCACATTATTGCTCTCGAGCAGATGATTGAAAGACAGGCAAACGAAGTTTCAAACGCTTCTTCTTCTGTAGAAGAAATGATTGGAAATATTTCTTCGGTAAATGCTTCTATAAAGAAAATGGCAGATTCCTTTGTTACACTTTCAGATCAAGCAGAAGACGGAATTTCAAAACAAGATGATGTAAATAATCAGCTTGTTGTTTTAAGAGAAGAATCTACAACACTTAAAGCTGCAAACTCTGTAATTCAGAATATTGCATATCAGACAAACCTGCTTGCTATGAATGCTGCAATCGAAGCGGCACACGCAGGAGAACACGGAATGGGCTTTAGTGTCGTTGCCGACGAAATCAGAAAACTTTCTGAAACTTCTACAATTCAGTCAAAGAATATCGGTGAACAGCTTAAAAAGATTATTGGCACAATTGATAATCTTGTTCAGGCTTGTAACCAGTCGCGACTTGCCTTTACTTCAGTTTCCGAAAGTATCAAAATTACAGACAGCCTTGTAAAAGAAATTGCCGTTGCAATGGACGAACAGAATCAGGGGTCCGTTCAAATTGGTGATGCTTTGCACGGAATGAACGACAGTACACAGGAAGTAAAAGTTGCCGTAAAAGAAATGACAGAAGGAAGCAACCTGATTTTAACAGAAATCAAAAATCTTCAGAACGCAACTTTCTATATGAAGTCTGGAATGGACGAAATGCTTACCGGCGCCAGAAAGATTAATGAAACAGGTTCTTCTCTTTCTGAAATTGCAGGCCAGGTTGGTAGTTCAATCACAGAAATTGGCGAACAGGTAGACAGATTTACTGTTTAAGGAAGGCAAAAAATGAAACAGGTTTACAAACTTTCAAGCAAAATTGCGCTTTTAGCATTTTTTATGATGATTTTGAATTCCTGTTCTGGAAAAAATTCAATTGTTCCAGAATGGAAAAACAAGAATATTAAACTCACAGTTTGGGAATCAACAGAAGGCCCAGACGCATTTATAAGAAAAGCTGGCGAAGCATACACAAAACTTCACCCAAACATTGAAATTCTTTATGTTAATGTGAATATTGCAAATGCACCAACATCAGCTATTGAAAATGCACCAAACGGACTTGGCCCAGATTTATTTGCGGCTCCAAATGATACAATTCCAACTTGCGTTAATGCAAATATCATTTTGCCAACAGAAAATCCGGCAGAAATTAAATCAAAAGTTTTGGGAGCCTGCTCAAAAGCGCTTACTTACAATGGAACAATGTACGGTTATCCTGTAAGTGCCGAAACTTACGCTCTTTTCTATAATAAGAATCTGATTTCAGAGCAGCAGGTTCCAAAAAACTGGAACGACCTTATCAACTGGATAAAAGTTTTCAACCAAGAAAATCCGGGAAAACAAGGTTTTGTAATGCCTGTAACTGGAGCTTATTATACAATTATGTTTGCAACAAAAAATGGAAACAGACTTTTTGGAGCTAGCGGCGAAAACGGCAACAGCCCAAATTTGAACACAAGAGATGCAAAAGAAGGAATGAAAGTGCTTCAGGAACTCGGAAATGCTATGAATCATCTTGATACACAATATTTAGGCGATTCAACAAGTACGGGTATGTTCCAGGCTGGAAACGCAGCAATGTGTATTACAGGACTTTGGAGCGTAAACAGTTTTGAAGAAGCCGGAATCAAATTCGGTGTTGCGCCAATTCCAGCTCTTCCAGGCGAAAGTACGCCGGCTGTTTCTTTTAGTGGAACACGCGGAATGTTTGTTTGCGCACACACTCAGCACCCAAACGAAGCAAACGATTTTGCAAAATTCCTTTTGACTCCGGAAATGCAAAAACTTCGTTTTAATCTTACACAGGCAATGCCTGCAATTGATATTAAGGTTGACAGTCCATATATGGAAGGTTTTATCAAGCAGCTTGAATATGCAGTTCCAATGCCGCTTGTTCCGCAAATGTCAAAATTCTGGGACGCACTTGGAAATGCTTCTATAGAAATCTGGAACGGAAAAGACATAAACCACGCAATGGACGTTTGTAATTCCGAAATTTTGCAACCGTAAAAACGTTGCAAATAAGCACTAACATAATTTGATTAAGCACTTTTTGCGAAGCAAAAATGCGTCAAATCAAATTAAAAACTCCATTCTTAATGCAAGTCTACAAAAAATCATCATTTTTAGCGCAGTAAAAATGATGATTTTTATATAAAAACGCGAATCGTTTATTTCGTGCTCGCTGCAACGCAGTTTTTTTCTTTTCAAAATCACGACAGTTTTAAAGCGGAAGCCATATTTCATATCTTGAAAAGACCGTTGTTTTCAGTATAGGATACTACACAAGAAAACAACGGTCTTTTTGACTTTATGGGAGAATATATGTTCGATTTTAAATATTTTACACCAACAAAGGTTTTGTTTGGTAAAAACACAGAAGAAAAAGTTGCAGATTTGATTCAGGAATTTGGTGGAAAAAAAGTTTTAATACATTACGGCGGCGGAAGTGTAATTCGCTCGGGCCTTTTGCAGCGCGTAACAGATTTGCTCGATAAAGCAAATATCAATTATGTAAAACTTGGCGGCGCTGTTCCAAATCCACATCTTAGCCTTGTTTATCAAGGAATTGAACTTTGCAAAAAAGAAGGAATTGATTTTCTTTTGGCAGTTGGCGGTGGAAGTGCAATTGACTCTGCAAAAGCAATCGGCTATGGCGTTGCAAATGGCGGCGATGTTTGGGATTTTTATGACGGAAAACGAAAGGCAAACGGCTGTCTTCCGCTCGGCGTAATTTTGACACTTGCCGCAACAGGAAGTGAAATGAGCGATTCTTCGGTTATCACAAAAGAAGAAGGACTTATTAAACGCGGTTATTCAAGTGATTTTGGCCGACCGCGTTTTGCAATTTTGAATCCGGAACTTACAATGACGCTGCCAGATTATCAGACTGCCTGCGGCTGCACAGATATTATGATGCACACAATGGAACGCTATTTTACAAATGGCGGAAATATGGAAATTACAGATTCTATGGCAGAAGCACTTTTGCGAACTGTAAAGGAAAATGCAAAGCTTCTTGTAAAAGACCCGAATAATTACGAAGCCCGCGCGGAAGTTATGTGGGCTGGAAGTCTTTCACATAACGGACTTACCGGCTGCGGAAATGACGGCGGAGATTGGATGACGCACAAACTTGAACATGAGCTTGGCGGGCTTTATGATGTTGCGCACGGAGCCGGCCTCGCTGCCATTTGGGGAAGTTGGGCACGCTATGTTTACAAAAATTGTCTTCCAAGATTTAAGCGATTTGCGTTAAATGTTATGGGCGTTGCAAATAATGGCAGCGACGAAGAAATCGCGCTCAAAGGCATTGAATCAATGGAAGATTTTTACCGCGAAATCAAAATGCCAACAAACTTGCGCGAACTTGGCGTAAATGCAACTGATGAAGATTTGAAATTGATGGCTCACAAATGTGCAATTGGAGTTGGCGGCGCAAAGGGTTCAGCCAAACTTTTGCACGAAGATGATATGCTCGAAATTTATCGTATGAGCCGCTAACCGCTGGAGTTTTTTATGCGCTTAATTTTTATTCGACACGGCGACCCGGATTACGAAAAGGATAATCTTACTCAAAAAGGAAAACGCGAAGTTGAACTTTTAACAAAACGCGTTTGCTCCTGGAAAAACATAACAGCTTTTTATCAGTCTCCACTTGGCCGCGCCAAAGCAACTGCAGCTCCAAGCCTTGCAGCTCTTGGCCGCGAAGCCACAACTTGCGAATGGCTAAAGGAATTTGATGCAAAAACAAAAATGACCAAAAATTATCCGGAGAAAAATCTTATTGGCAAAAATGTAATGTGCTGGGATTTGCTTCCGGAGTTTTTCACTTCTGATAAAAAGTTTTTTGATAAAGATTTGTGGACTTCTTCACGTTTTATGAAAAGCGGCAAAATCAAAAAATACTACAAGTTTGTTTGCAATGGAATTGATGATATTTTATCGCAATACGGTTATCAACGAAATAATCATAATTTTTATGATGTTAAAAATCCGGTTCCAAATCACAATTGGAATCAGCCTGTAGAAAAATATCATTTAAAATCTATAAAAGATGATTATAACGAAGAAACTACGCTTGTATTTTTCTGTCACCTGGGAGTTATGTTTTCAATAATTGCTCATCTTACAGGACTTTCGCCAATGCAATTATGGCAAGGCTTTTATGTTGCACCAACTTCAATAACAATTTTAAACAGCGAAGAGCGAATAAAAGGCCAAGCATGGTTCCGCGTTGAACGGCTTGGAGATACAAATCATCTTACAAACGGCGGCGAGCCAATCAGCTCAAGCGGATATTTTGCAAGCGTTTTAGATGAATCTCAAATTATAAAATAATAATTTGGAAAATTGCCCAACAGAAAATTCAATTTTAATAGAGAATTATTCACCCTTTAGTTAAAAACTGAAGTATAATAATAACTATGAAAAAAACAGTAAATTGGGCAATTTTAGCACCTGGCCGCATTGCTAACAAAATGACTGCGGCAATGAATGGCGTAAAAAACAATCAGCTTGGAAATTTTGACGGAAGCGGAATTCGCTTATATGCCGTTGCAAGCCGAAATCTTGAAAGAGCAACTGAGTTTGCTCAAAAATGGAATTTTGAAAAAGCGTACGGAACTTACGAAGAACTTTTTTCGGATTCTGAAGTTGATGCAATTTATGTTGCAAATCCGCATGCTTTTCATAAAGATTGTGTAATTGCAGCTTTAAATGCTGGAAAACACGTTCTTTGTGAAAAGCCCGCAGGCTGTTCCCGCGCTCAACTTGATGAAATGACCGCGCTCGCCCGCCAAAAAAAGCTTTTCTTTATGGAAGCAATGTGGACAGCTTTTAATCCGTGCCTTTCCCAACTAAAATCCGAAATCTCGGCGGGCACAATCGGCCAAATCAAAAACATAGATTCGCGCTTTTGCAACCGCAATCCTTACGATCCAAATGACAGAAACTATGCACCCGATCAGGCTGGCGGCGCCCTTCTGGATCTTGGAATTTACAACATCTATTTTGCAATGATGATGACAGATTTTTCGCCGGTTGTTGCAGAAAGTTCCGCCGTTCGTATGTTAAAAGGTGTTGACGCCTGGAACAGCGTAAATCTTACTTTTGAAAACGGAATTGTAACAAGTTTTCAAAGTGCAATGGACACGCCTTCTACAACCGGAACTCACGACGCAGTAATTTACGGCACAAAAGGCTTTATTACAATCCAAAACTTTTTTATGGCGCAAAAAGCAAATGTTTACGTTTACCAAAATCAAAAAGGCTCGCAAGCCGAATTAATCCGCGAAATTGATTCTCCTTTTGCAGTAAACGGCTACGAATACGAGTTCGCGCACGCAAACGAATGTATTTTAAAAGGCAAAACTGAATCTGATATTCACACCTTTAAAAAATCACAAGATTTGATTGATGTAATGGACGCACTTCGCCGCGACTGGAATTTTAAATATCCATTCGAGTAAGCCGTCAGCCCGAACTTGTTTCGGGATCTATGTTATAGAGGCTGAAACAAGTTCAGCATGACGAAATTATGTTTTAGGAATAAAAAGTGAACTACAAAATCACCGGAAACGAAAATATTACTTTTAATAATAACGCTTTTTACTGCATTGGAACTGGCCGAATGGGGCTTGCGCTTCAAAAGCAATATTTTGAACAGCTTAAACTTGTTCAGGAAAAAATTGGTTTTGAGCATATTCGCGGGCACGGACTTTTTCACGATGATATGGCGATTTACCACGAATTTCAGGAAAACGTTGCTGACTTTGGGCCGCACGCGCATGAAGGCTGGGACGAATCTAAAGTTCAAGTTGAATACAACTGGACTTACCTCGATATGGTAATGGACTCTTACCAGGAACTGAACATCAAACCTTTTATTGAGCTTGGCTTTATGCCAAAACAGCTTGCCAATGGCGACAATACTATTTTTTACTGGAAAGGCCACACTACTCCGCCAAAAAATTACGAGCGCTGGGCAAATCTTATAAAAGCAACTTTAACTCATCTTATGGAACGCTACGGCAAAGAAGAAGTTGTAAATTGGCCAGTTGAAGTTTGGAATGAGCCTAATCTTTCAGGCTTTTGGAAAGATGCTGATATGAAAGAATACTTTAGACTTTATGATGTTTCTTCACGCGCTGTAAAAGAAGTTGACCCACGATTCCGTGTTGGCGGGCCTGCAGTTTGCGGCGGAAGCGATAAAGAATGGATTAAAGCATTTTTGGAATTTGTGCGCGAAAAAAAATGTCCGCTTGATTTTGTAAGCCGCCACCATTACACAACAGAACTTCCAACGCACACCGGACATTACGGTTACCCAAAACTTCACAAAAAAGAACAATGCTTTGGTCAGCTTGAATCTACGCGCGGGCTTGTTGATTCTTTTGAAGAATTTTCTGGAATGGACATTAATGTAACAGAATTCAACACTTCGTATATTCCAAACGCGCCGGTGCACGACACAAATCTGAATGCCGCTTACATTGCACTTATGCTTTCAACCTTTGGTGATAATCATAAATCCTATTCATACTGGACTTTTGGTGATATTTTTGAAGAAGCCGGCGTTCCTTTTACCCCATTTCACGGCGGTTTTGGCCTTGTTGCAAACGGTTTGATTCCAAAGCCAACTTTTTGGACATTTGTGTTCTATAAAAATCTTACTAAAAACTATGAAAAATGCGTGCTTCGTACTCCAGAATGCATAGTTGTAAAATGCAAAAACGGAAGTTTTCGCGGCATTGCATGGAATGTTGATACACAAATGAGCGGCAAAGAAATCAAAATTGATTTGGAATTCCCAAATGAAAATCAAGCTGCTGCAAAAAATGCAGCTGAAAAACTTCCAAACGTACTTTTGACCCAACTTGTAGATGAAGAAGTTTGTAATCCGCTAAAAGTTTGGCACGAGCTTGGAGAACATTCAAATCCAGATAAAGAAGAAATTGAACTTTTAAGAACAAGCGCACAACCTTTTGTTCAAACTCAGCGCTGCAAAAATAAAGTAAGCCTTTTGCTAAAAGAAAACGCAGTCTGCTATTTTGAACTAAAAGCCGCTCCAATAAAAAGCGACCGCGGTTACACTTACGGCCGCCTACAATAAATAAATTTTCCACACAGAAACAAAGAAAAATCAAAGTTTCCATTATTTATGTTGACTTTGTACCCTCTTTAGCTCTGTGAGGAAGTTTATTTTATAATAACCAAAAGAATATATCCGTTTTCAACAGAAACTTCGGCAGTTTTTCCGGGCAAAACTTCGTTGCTTATGCCAAGCTGAAAATCTGCGCAAAGCTCTGCATTTTCAAGCGGATATTTTGCATTTTTAATATTCACACCAGAAACGTTGCCCGCAATCGTAAGCACAGAAAAATACGAACAGGAATCTTCTATATAAATAGGCTTTTTTCCAACAATCTGCATTAACGAATAATCGTCTTCGAGAACAGCATTTTTTCCAAGCTGTTGAAGATGTAAAAGAATAGAAACATTTCCGAGCGCATGATCAAAACGAGCCCCCATTGCTCCAAGAATCAAGAAATCTTCAAAGCCGCGCTCAAGCGCAAGTTTTACAGCAAAAAAAGTATCCGTGTCATCTTTTTCGCGCGGAAGTTTTATAATTTCAGGCTTTTCTGCAGTTCCAGCATATTTAGCTAAATCAGAAGTTTTACAAGAATCAAAATCACCAACAATAATATCAGGCTGAACACAAAGCCCCGCCGCGTGCGAAATTCCACCGTCGCAAAAAACAAAAAAATCGCCGTTCCGCAAAAAACTCTTTGCGCGCTCATAATCGCGAATTTCACCGGCAGCAACAATCACGCAACGGCTTTTTGCATTTTCAGCTTTTTTCATAAAGCGCCGCCTTTCAAAATTTCCATCCAGCTGCGCGAATCTTTTTTTGAAGAATCAAGGCCAAAAAGAGCAACAAATTTTTCGAGCGCAAGTCGAATATCACAAGCCGACAAACATTTTTTGGCTGAACAACTTTCCGCAAAACTGTTGTCCAAAATCCCGCTTTCCGCAAAATCAAAATCATCGGTAACTTCAACTTCAATATATTTAAGGCCGTTTACTTTTTCCAATTCAAGATGAAAAACGCAGTTTTCCAAAACTTCAGATTTACAAAAAACAGAAAAGGCTTCTTTTTTCTTTTCAAAAAACTGATGATATCCAGAAAAAATCAAAAGGTCGCGAATCACTTCGGGCTTTTCCACAAAAGTTTCATCTTCGCGGTTCAGCTCAATTCCGTTTTCAATAGTTTTTCGTTTAATACAAAAATAGGATTTTGAATCTGCGAGCCCGCTTTTTTCATCATTATCATCAAAAAGCTGCTCGCTTCGAATCCTAATCACTTGAGGCTCGCCAGCAGCCTTACTTTCAGCGCGGGAATTATAGCGCGAAAAATACGAATCAGATTTTAAAATGTGTTCAAAAGCAAAAGCGCGGCCATTTTCAGAACAAACTTCCACACCGCTAAGCTGCGCTTTTCCACAAATCACACAAAAAATCTTTTCATACTCTGCGTCCGTAAGCGGAATCTTTAATTCAATTTCGCGCCCCATTCAAAGCCCCTTTATAATTTTAAATCCTTAATGATTTCAATGCTCCAAAAATCTACTTTTTCTGTTCAGCGATTTTTTTCAAATCAGCATAAAAATCAGGATATTTTTTTTCAATCAAAACCGGAACGCCGCGCGTATCCAAAAAGCAATGCGTACTTTTTCCAAGAAAAACCACTTCGCCGTCAACAGTAAATTCATATCCAAAAGTAAGTTTGGCAGCCGAAAGTTTTTCAATCGAAACTTCAATTTCAATTGTCTGAGGGAAAGTTGTAGACTTTTTAAACACGCCTTCAACCGACATCACCGGCGAAGCCATTCCCTCATTTTCAAGCTTAATAAAACTCCAGCCCAGCTGATCCAAAAAATCAACGCGCGCCTCTTCCATAAATCTAATATAATTAGAATGATGAGTTATCCCCATTTTGTCCGTTTCGTAATAATTAATTTTATGCTTGTATTTATTCATAGATACATTTTCGACAAAATTAAATAAAATGTCAATGATATTTATAAAGGTGGGGAAAGCCTTCCCCTCGCTCCCAAGTCCTCGGAGCCGGTAGTTTCGGCAAGCTCAACCACCGTCTCCTGCGGTCTTGTCCGCTACCCCTTCTCCTAAGGGGGACGCAACAAGTTGCTTTCCCCCTTAAAATCCCCCTTCCAATCCACCGAATCGCTAGGCAAAAATCTTTAGAAAACAGTTGTAGATTATGCGTTTTTTTACTATATTATACCTATGTTATTAGATGTACAAAACTTAAACGCTGGTCTTGAAGACGGAAAAAAGATTCTCAACGACCTAAATATACAAATTGGACAAGGCGAAACTCACGTTTTAATGGGACCAAACGGAGCTGGAAAATCTTCGCTCGGTAATGCTTTAATGGGAAATCCGGTTTACCAGATAACCGGCGGAAAAATCCTTTTTAAAGGCGAAGATATCACAAACTACTCTGCCGACAAACGAGCAAAGGCCGGAATGTTTATGAGCTTCCAAAGCCCGCTCGAAGTTCCAGGAATCAGCCTCGAAACTTTTATTCGCTCAGCAATTCAGCAAAAAAACGGCGAGCGCGTAAAACTCTTTCATTTCCAAAAAGAACTTCAGCGCTGCATGGAACTGCTTTCAATGAATCCCGAATACGCAAAGCGCGACCTCAACGTTGGTTTTTCCGGCGGTGAACGCAAAAAGAGCGAAATTCTTCAGCTTCTTATGCTCAAGCCAGACTTCGCCATTCTCGACGAAACAGATTCCGGCCTCGACGTAGACGCAATCCGCTTTGTTGCAAAAGGAATCGAAGAATACCGCAAAATGACAAACGGTTCGCTCCTAATCATCACCCACACAACAAAGATTCTCGAAGGCCTAAACGTAGACCACACACACATTCTCGTAAAAGGCCACATTGTAAAAACCGGCGACGGTTCATTATTCAAAGAGATTAATGAAAAGGGATTTGAAGAGTTTTTAGGATAGGAGGGGAAAGCCTTCCCCCTGCGCTTTACAGCGAGTACACAAGAAATATGTACGTCACTTCACCGGAAGGACTTCGTGTCAGAAGAAAGCCAAGCATTTCTGCAAAACTATTCAGACGAACTGCTTTTTTTATGACGAAATGCAGATTATCAAAAAAATTCTCCAGTTTGAAAAAGGCAGACGAAAATGAACGAAAGAATGAAAATTACACTTAGAACTTTGCTTGCAGTTTTGATTAGCGGTGTTGTAATTACAACTTCAAACATTATTTTCGATACAAAAGATGTGGTAAACATCACTATAAAAAAAGCAGAAGTTCAATATGAACCTGAACCATATTTTGGATTAATTATGCCACGAGCAAATTACCGCTGGTCTTATTCAGATACATCCTTTTATGCAGCAAGTAATGTTATAAATTTTTCTACTACGCTTTTTCAACTTTCAAATCTTTTAATTACAGAAGAAAAAAGAGTTGGCATTATTGATGTAACGGATAACGAATTAAACGAAGAAATTCTTGATGTAAGATTTTTCTCTGGTTCAGGTCTTATTATGAATGGGACTTTCTACGTCAAAAAAGGCAGAAAGTATAAGCTTGCCGTCTATACAATTTCTCCCGATGATGATACAGATATTTCTATAGACATAACCGGCTGCAATAAAATCAAAACTCATTATGCTAGAAAACACAATAAATAATTTTGATGATCTGTACTATTTTTTATAATCTATTTTCATTTTCCTAGTTGTATGGTATATTAAACGCGAATTATGGAAACTAAAACACAGATAGATGATATAAACAGAGAGTTTTACGACTTCCGCTACGAAGAGACAGAAGAAAACACATTCCGTCTTGAATCAGGTTTAACTCCAGAAATCGTAAAAAAAATCTCCGAAGAAAAAGGCGACCCGGAATGGATGAGAGAATTCCGCCTAAAATCGCTCGAAACCTATAACTATTTAAGAGTTCCAAAATGGGGACCTTCAATCGAAGGGCTTCACATTGAAAATATTGCAACCTACGTTCGCCCAAAAACTCAAATGAGCGGCAAATGGGAAGATGTTCCTCAAGACATTAAAGACACTTTTGAAAAGCTTGGAATTCCAGAAGCAGAACGCAAAAGTCTTGCAGGCGTTGGTGCACAGTACGATTCAGAATTAGTTTACCACAATGTTCAAGATGAAGTTGCAAAGCAAGGCGTTGTTTATCTTGGTTTTGAAGACGCCCTAAAATCTCCAGAATGGGGACCAATGGTAAAAGAATATTTTATGACTCTTATTACACCAAAAGACCACAAGTTTGCCGCATTGCACGGAGCTGTTTGGTCTGGTGGTTCCTTTGTTTATGTTCCAAAAGGCGTTCATCTTTCATTCCCGCTTCAGTCTTACTTCCGTTTAAACGCTCGCGGAGCCGGCCAGTTTGAGCATACACTTATTATCGTAGACGAAGGAGCAGACCTGCACTTTATCGAAGGTTGTTCAGCTCCAAAATATAACGAAGCAAATCTGCACGCCGGTGCCGTTGAACTTTTTGTAAAAAAAGGCGCACACTTACGCTATTCAACAATCGAAAACTGGTCTAAGAATATGTACAACCTCAACACAAAGCGTGCCCGCGTAGAAGAAGGCGCAAGCATAGAATGGGTTTCGGGCTCGTTCGGCTCGCATATTTCTTATTTGTATCCAGAAAGCGACCTTGTAGGACGCGGAGCAAAATCAGAATTCACAGGAATTACCTTTGCCGGTGCAGGCCAGAATCTTGATACAGGTGCAAAAATGGTACATCTTGCGCCAGAAACTTCAAGTCTCATTTCTACAAAATCAATTTCTAAAGGCGGCGGAGCAAGCATTTACCGCTCAGCCGTATATATCGACAAAAACGCAAAAGGCAGTAAAACAAGTGTAAGCTGCGAAAGTCTTATGCTCGACGCACAAAGCCGCAGCGACACAATTCCTGCAATGGTAATCAAAACCGACGAATGCGACGTAGGCCACGAAGCAAAAATCGGCCGCATTTCAAACGACGCAATTTTCTACTTAATGTCGCGCGGCATTAGCGAAGACGAAGCTCGCAGTATGATTGTAAGCGGTTTTGCAAATCCGGTAAGTAAAGAGCTTCCGCTCGAGTACGCCGTTGAGATGAATAATCTCATTAGATTGGAAATGAAAGGATCAATGTAGCAAACTCGCTAAAAAAATTGCGAAGACTTAAAGCAATTTTTAGAGTTTACCACTAGGAGAATGTAATGGAACAGACCATAGATATAAACCCAATTCCATACTTAACCTGGACTTGGCTTAAAATAAATAAAGATACCGTAACTTACGATTTTTCGCTTTCAGAAAACAATGGAAATCTAATTCAAGTTCCAGATGGAATTTCTATAACAAGTGGAAAAACAATCAAAACAGAACTTCCACAACCTGAATCTTCAATTGGACAGGAAGCTGCAAAACTTATTTCCGACGCAGCCACCGAAGGCAAAATCTACACTTTTGAAAAAAGCGAAGCTGGAGACAATTCAAAGCCTTTAATTATCAGAATCAACGCTGATTCAAATTGCACAACCCACAATATTATTCACGCAAAAGCTGGCGTAAAATGTAAAATCATCATTGTTTATGAAGGCGGCTCAAATATGCAAAGTTCACTTTCGGGCGTAATCACAAAAATTTACGCAGAAGATGATTCTAATGTTCAACTTACAAAAGTTCAGCTTTGCAAAAATGCAGTAAATCAAATTGATGATACCCAAACAGTTTGCGGAGAGCGCGCAAAAGTAAGTATTATTCAGGTGGAACTTGGCGGAGCACACACAGACGCAAGTTTTCACACAACACTTTCAGGTTACCAGTCTAAGTTTGAATCTGATACTGCATATATTTGCAAAGGTTCACAATACATCGACTTAAACCAGACAGTTGTTCACACCGGAAAGAAAACCGAATGCAATATGAAAACCGACGGTACAGTAAAAGACGCAACTACAAAAACTTACCGCGGTACAATCGATATGCGAACAGGCTGCTCCGGCTCACAAGGAAACGAAATGGAGACAACGCTCCTGCTCTCTCCTACAGCCGTTGTAAAAGCCGCGCCAATAATTCTTTGTGGTGAAGATGATATTTCTGCGGAACACGGTTCAACAATCGGAAAACTTTCTCCTGAAATGCTTTTCTATATGAATAGCCGCGGAATAGATCAGCAAACAGCCGAAGCACTTCTTACACGCGCAAAAATTACAGCCACAGCATCAAAAATTCCAGACGAAGCAATTCGCCAGGAAATCGACAGCTGGCTTAACCGCGAATTTGGAGAAGACTAAGCATTATTGCAAAACATCTTAAAATCATATAGAATGGCTCCTAATTACATATTGGTTTGGTAGGTAATATATAATGAACAAATACAGAAAAGACTTTCCATTTTTTAAAGCTATTGACGAAAAATCTTCAGTTGAAAATAAAGACCTGATTTATTTTGATACAGCTGCAACAGCGCAGCGTCCGTTCATTGTTCTAAATGCAATGACACACTTTTACGCAACTGAAAATGCAAATCCACTTAGAGGCCTTTATTCGCTCAGCGAACGTGCAACTCTCGCCTACGAAAATGCGCGCGAAACTGTTGCAAAATTCATCAATGCTAAGGAATCTAGCGAAATTGTATTTACCCGCAACGCTTCTGAAAGTCTAAATCTTGTAGCCTACAGCTGGGGCTTAAACCGCCTTCAAAAAGGAGACGAAGTTTGTGTTACAATTATGGAACATCATTCAAATATTGTTCCGTGGCAGATGGTTTGCAAAAAAACTGGCGCAAAACTTGTTTTTTTGGAATGCGATAAAGAAACTGGCGAAATCAGCCGCCAGGAAATTGAATCAAAAATCAATTCAAACACAAAAATAGTTTCTGTAGTTCATGTAAGTAACGTTTTGGGAATTACAAATCCTGTAAAAGAAATTGCACAAATTGCCCACAAAAACGGCGCAATTATGATTGTAGACGGAGCTCAATCTACGCCACATATGAAAGTTGATGTTCAAGACATTGACGCAGACTTTTTTGCAATGAGCGCACATAAACTCTGCGGTCCAATGGGAATTGGAGCCTTGTACGGAAAGCGCGCCCTTTTAGAAGAAATGGAACCTTTCCTGCGCGGCGGCGAAATGATTGAATACGTTACAAAAGAAACTGCAACATGGGCAGAAGTTCCTCACAAATTTGAAGCAGGAACTGTAAGCGCCGGTGATGCAGTAGGAATGGCAGCCGCAATCCGCTACATTCAGTCAATTGGTCTTGAAAATATAGAAGAACATGACCGCCAACTTACAGAACGAATGCTAAATGGAATCAAAAAAATTCCACATATAAATATTATCGGGCCAAAAGAAGCCGCTAAGCGCTGCGGAATTGTTACATTTACAGTAGACGGCGTTCACCCGCACGATATTGCATCTCTTTTAAGCGAAGAACATATTGCGATTCGCGCAGGTCACCATTGCGCACAGCCGCTTGGCCAATATCTTGGTCAAACTGCAACAGCCCGCGCAAGTCTTTATTTTTACAACACCGAAGAAGAAGTTGATGTCTTCCTGGAAAAAATCGCAAAACTCCGCGAATGGTCGGGCTATAAAGACTAAACGCTCTTAAGATTTTATTATGCAAATAGCTTAAATTCCATGTTATAATAATTACAATGAATTTAAGCTATAGAATTTTGGATTCTTTTATTTTTGAATCATACATGGCTTTGGAAGGCTGGGAGAGTTTTCCGCTTTTAAAATCTTACACAACAAACGGAGAATTTCCTTTTCTTTTAAAAGACTGTAATTTTATGATTTTCGATTACAAACCTTCAGACGGGCTTTTAAAGGCGGTTTGCATTTACCGAATTATTGGCGATATTCTTTCGATTGAACTTTTTGAAGTCAACAAAGATTACCGCCAGCTAGGAATTGGCACTTACGCAATGGAAAGGCTGATGATTGAAACAGGTGCAAAAAAAGTGTATCTTGATGCAAAGAACGCAAATGCAGAAATTTTTTGGACAAATATCGGAATGAAAAAAATCGATAATCAAACGTTCTGCTTTGCGGATTCCTAACACACAGCTAGATTTATCGAGCGACATATGGAGATTATTTAAAATTATGGACACAAAAGAACTTTACCGAGAAATCTTAAACGAACACAACATTAACCCAACACATAAATCAAATATGGATTCTCCGACTTTCTGTCTTGAAGGCGTAAACCCAAGCTGCGGCGACCAGATTACCTTGCAAATGAAACTTGACGAAAACAATGTTATAACAGACGCAAGTTTTACAGGAAGCGGCTGCGCAATCTCTCAGGCTTCAGTTGATATGATGGCCGATTTAGTAATTGGAAAAACAAAAGAGGAAGCGCTCGCACTTGCAGATATTTTTGATAGAATGATAAAAGGCGAAGTTTCAGACGAAGATTTAGAAAGCCTGGACGAAGCTGCAGCTTTGCAGGATATTTCTCATATGCCTGCCCGCGTAAAATGTGCAATGCTGGGCTGGCGCACAATGAAAGAAATGCTTGGCGTAAAAAAATAATTACGATTCAAAGAAAACGTAAATAAAACCAGCAGGCAACACAAGGCAACCCCTTGAAACAAACCGCCATTTATGCTATATTATTTCTACTTCGGCGCTTTAGCTCAGCTGGATAGAGCAACTGCCTTCTAAGCAGTAGGTCGACAGTTCGATTCTGCCAAGCGTCAAAAAAAAGAGTTCCAATTTGGAACTCTTTTTTTTATTTTGAACACTTTATAAAGTATCAACGTATAAATCAAACAATAACTTTTAAAACACAGTTTGATTATCTAATAGGTAACCGGTAATTTTACAGCTCCTAAATAAACAATATTGCTATATTGCGGAACATACGACGTATCTCTGCCTTCAGAAACAGCAAACAGGCAAGCATACCAATTATTATTGAAATCAGAATCAGAACTACCAGTAAACGATATATCTATATCAACATCGCTATCATAATCATAGTTTTCCGGAAATGTAAAAGCTAATTGCTCTCCACTTATATTCCGGGTTGGAACACCTTCACCTGAATTTGCAACTTTAATTTCAGCTTGAATACTATTTAACTCAAAAAGACAAATTGTTACCGTTCTATTAGAACCAGTATAAGGAATTAAAAAATCTGAAGTAGAAGAATTCTTACATAAGCGAACAAACTTTTTACTATCAATCATTGTCAATGCAGATTGTAAATAATTATCTTTAGTTGGATCAGATAAATTTACAAGATAATCTACACAATTTTGCATTTCAGTATAATTTTTAAAGATTCTATAATATACGTTTGTTCCTTTCATTACACCGTCTGGCCGCGCAGATTCATTTGTTGTAAATGAAAAAACAATATTTTCTCCATTGTTATTTTCAGTACATTCAGGCATATTATAATCATTCGCAAGTTTTGGTTCTTCAAGAACATAAACAACATCTAACCCACAACCCGAGTTAAATAAAATAAGGCACACAACAAGAATAAGAGTAAAAACAATTTTTTTCTTGAAGTGTGCCTTATTCATATATATCAAATTTCAGAATGGTTTATTCGATTTTTCCCTCGTTCTGGAGAGAAATCAATCTGGTTTTTGCAAGATTTGCCCAAGAGTTTCCTGCAAATTTATCATTCAGCTCTGTATAAACTTCAGCAGCAGCAGAAAAATCGCCTTTTGTTTCAAGAACTCGACCATAACTAAACATAGCATGAGTTCTCATTACAAAACTTTCGTCATTTGCAGCAAGTTTATAATTTTCCACAGCCAAATCGTTGTTTCCAATATTTTCATAACAAACAGCAAGATTAAAATATGCTATTGGAGCAAGATAAGTCTTTTTTGACTTAGAAGCCGCAGCCTTCCAATAAGCAGCAGCTTCATCATACTTTTCCTGCTTAAAAGTAAGTTCTGCACAAAGCATATTTGCACGAGCACCAGCAATTCCACCTTTTTTTGCAATAGGAGCAGCCTTTTCAATTGCAGTTGCAATTCTTGCTTCAACTTCAGAATCTTCAAGATCTGAGCTCTTGCTTGTTAATTCATAAGTAATCTCATCGAGAGCCTGAAGATTTTTTTCCTTTGCCTTATTATTCAAAGCGGCAAAAACGATATAACCAGCCAAAAGACATACAAGAATAACAAAAACAGTAATTATATTCTTTCTATTTTTTTCGATAAAAGAACTGAGTTTTGAGCTTGCAGTCTGTTCTTCATATTCTGCCATTTTTATATCCTTAAAATAGTTTTTTTTATCTGCGAATTTGCAGTTCATTCATCAATCTTATCACATAAGTGCGCTGTATTCCAAGTATTTGGGCTGTCTTAGTTTGATTCCAGTTATTTTCTTCAAGAATCTTAATAAGATATTCCCGCTTAAAGGAATCTATAGCCGTTTTTAAACTTTTATCTTCGGTAAGTTTTTCAATTGTTTCGCCAGCACCAAATGTCTTGGAAACTAAAGCCAGATCAGATTCACCGATTACAGGTGGCTCACCAACAATAAAAGCCCGCTGCACAGCATTTATAAGCTCATCAACATTTCCCTGCCAGAAATGCTCAAGCATAGCCTTTTTTGCACCATCAGAAAAAGATGTAAAATCATAACCTGATTTTTTGGCAAACGAAGCTAAATAAGTTTCTGCAATCGGAATTATATCTTCTTTTCGCTGACGAAGCGGAACTGTATTTAATACAACAGAATTCAATCTGCAATATAAATCCGAACGAAAACTACCAGCTGAAACAGCATTTTCAAGCGGCTTTTCTACAGAAGAAATAAGCTTCAAACAAAGTCCTTTTTCTGTAGATTTTTTTATCAGTTCAAGAAAGGCTGATTGAAGAGTTTGCGAAAGCAAATCAGCAAAGCAAACAAAAAGTGTTATTTGTTGATTATAAGCAATTAGTTTACTTACAGTTTCAAAAGCCCCAAGAACCTGCGCTTCTGTAAAAGATCTGCAATTTATTTCAAAAAAATAACCAAAATTTTTTGCGGCTGAAAAATGAATGTGCTGCGCAATAAGACGTTTTCCCGTTCCCCGCTCGCCAATCAACAACACAGAAGCATTATTCTTTGAGAGCGTTTGCACCAGCGAATTAATTTCTTTTGCAAAACTACTTTGGCCTGCAAAAGGAGTAACTTTTTTTTCCATTCCCACCCGCAATAAAAAACAAAAAATGCAATAAACGCTATTTTTTGATTAAAATTAAACAATGGCTTTTATACCATTGCTTAATTACAAGATTGCCGGACATTCAAAAACAGAACAGCCCGGCAACCGATTTATTTAGTCATTTTTCTGAGACTTAATCATATCACCCAGTGTGTATGCGCCATCTCCGTCGTCGTTTGAACTAGACATATACTGAGAGATTTCGTCTCTCTGCTGCTTTCTCTTGTACTCGCGTACAGAGAATGCAACCTGTTCCTTGTCTACTTTTACGTCTACAACGAATACGTTGATTTTGTCGCCTACTTTATACTTAGTAACAGCTTCTTCAAAAGGAACTTCCTTGTCGTCGCTGAGGTTTGCTTTGTTTACAAGACCTTCAATTCCGTTAGGAGCCTTTACAAAGATACCGAAGTCTGTAATTGAAGTAATTTCACCTTCAAGAGTAGAACCCGGCTTGTATTCTTCAGCAAATTCTTTCCAAGGATTATCAGAAAGCTGTTTAATGCCAATCTTAACTCTGTGAGCTTCTGGATCGCACTCAATAACAACAGCTTCGATTTCCTGGTCAACAGTAAGTTCGCTGCCTGGATGCTTAACTTTCTTTGTCCAAGAAATATCATCAGCATGCAAGAAAGCGTCAATACCATCTTCAAGAGCAACAAATGCACCGATATTTGTAATCTTTACAATTTTGCCCTTAATTTTTGTTCCTACAGGATACTTTTCAGCAATTGAATCCCAAGGATTTTCTGTAGCCTGTTTAAAGCCCAAAGATACACGGCCAGCCTGAATGTCATAGCCGAGAATCATAGCTTCAACTTCCTGGCCAACAGTTACCATATCACCAGGCTTGTTAACTTTCTTTGTCCAAGAGAACTCAGAAATATGAACAAGACCTTCAATTCCTTCTTCAAGTTCAACAAATGCACCGAATTCAGTAAGTTTTGTAACTTTACCTTTTACGATGTCATTAACATGATATTTTTCCTCAAAGTGAATCCAAGGATCTTCTGCAAAGTGCTTAAGAGAAAGATTGATTCTCTTTTCAGCTGGATCAAGGCGGATAACCTTAAGTTCGATTTCCTGACCTTTCTTTACAAAGTCTTTTGGACGAGCAACGTGGCCCCAAGACATATCGTTGATGTGGAGAAGACCATCAAAGCCACCCAAATCAATGAATGCACCAAAACTTGTAAAACTCTTTACAGTACCTTTTACAGTATCGCCAATCTGTACAGAATTGAAGAAAGCGTCGCGCTTTTCATCAATTTCTTCTTCGAGGAACTTACGGCGATTTACTACAGGATTAAGTTTGTTGTCTGAATAAAGACGCTCAATATAGAACTTTGATTTTACACCAATCAAAGACTCTGGCTTTTCAATCTTATCGGCATCAGCCTGACTGATAGGAAGGAATGCAGCACGGTCGATTCCAAGATCAACTTCGTAACCACTCTTTACAACCTTTACAATCACACCGTCAACAGGTGTCTTATCTTTCCAGGCTGCCTGAATTTCCTTCATGTAGCGCTTTGAATCAGCCTTTCTTTTTGACAATACAGGACCATTTGCATTATGTCCTGACAAGAACGGTTGAACCTTATCCCCTTCTTTCGGCAGATCGTCTGCGAACTCCTCTGTAGGGATTAATCCCTCTGATTTGTCTCCAATATCAACATAAACATAGTCGTTGGTAATCTGAACTACGATTCCTTCTACTAACTGACCAGCCTGTGGTGCATTGAATTCTTTCAGGGACTCCTCTAATTGTGTCTGAAAGTCTCCCTTGGAGTTCTGGGATACTTCCTTTTCCACTTCCATTTCTTCCATTCTAAAACCTTTAATTTATGAAATTTGTTTTAATATTATCGCACAAACATTGTCTATCGTCAAGTTAGAAGTATCTATATATAATGCATCTTTTGCTATCTTTAACGAGCCTTCTTTCTTGTTTTTGTCCATTTCATCGCGTTTTTCAATTGCAGCTTTGATTTCTTCAAAAGTCATATCGCTAACACCCTGATCAAAACGGCGCTGAGCACGAACTTCGGAAGAAGCGTCGAGATAAACTTTGTATTCTGCATTCGGGAACACAACAGTTGTCATATCGCGGCCCTCGCAAACAATGCTAAGCGACTTTGTGATTTCGCGCATAAGATCGTTTACAAGGTGACGAACTTCTACTATAGAACTAACCTGCGAAGTATTTGCAGTAATCCGGTCATCATGAAGATGTGAAGTAACATCCGTTCCATTCAAAATAAAATGACCTTCTTTTGTATATTCAATTTTCTGTTTTTTACAAAAATCAAGCGTTAGCTTTTCATCTTTATAATCAATTCCTGCATCAAGAACTGCCATAGTAAGTGTTCTGTAAAAACCGCCGCTGTTCAAAAAAGTAATATCAAGTTTTTCAGCAAGCATTTTTGCAATTGTACTTTTTCCAGTTCCGGCAGGGCCGTCTATTGCAATAATCATAAATCCTCCAAAAATCAGTTAGCTTTTTTATATATTGAATTACAAAAAACAGCCATTGAATAGCTGATTGCAAAGCCAATTGCAGCACCAGAAAGGACATCAGTTAAAAAGTGATTTCCGCTGAGCATTCTAAAAATCATTGTAATAATACAAATCAAAAACGAAACAGAAAGCACCGGCTTTTTTAATTTTGAATCTGCTTTACGAAGCGAAAACCACGCAAGCATAAATCCAAAAGCAATAAATACATTTGCCGAATGTCCGCTTGGCCATGAACGATAAAAATCCCCTTTTGCAATTCCTTTTTCACTTGGATTTACAAAATACATATAAGGCCTGATTCTTCCGGCAAGGGTTTTTAAAATTCGGTAAATGCCATTTGCATAAAAAATGCAAACACAAAAAGTATACGAATCAAAAAACGCAGATTTAAAAGCATAAGATTTATCTTTTGCAGAAACAAAAGAAATTAAAATCAAAAGACAAGCCACAAAAAATGAAAGAACAACAAATCCGTCTCCAAGTTTATCGAGAACTTTGTTGTATGGTCTTGCAAATTTTGCATCAACAGAATTAACATTTTCTATGCTGTAAGTTGTTCCGTTCCATTCAATTTTTGTTCTATGTTTTTTTGCAACAGAAGCAAAAATCATAATCATACAACCCAAAATAAAAATGATTGCTAAAGACACAAAATGTTTTTTTGACATAACTAAACCTCCCATTAGTTACACAAATCAAGCAAACCTTTTACTTCTTTTGAAGTAAGGTCGCGGTGCTCGCCAGTTTTTAAATCATCAAGATTTACATTACCAATTCTAACCCGAACAAGAGAACGCGTTCCAATATTCTGACTTTCAAGAAGGCGGCGGATTTCGCGGTTTTTGCCTTCAATCAAAACAATGCGAACCTTGCGCGACTTTAGTTTTTCAACACGAAGCGGCTTATAAAAAACACCTTCGATTCTAACGCCGTGTTCAAGTTTGGCCGGCAAATCATCTGGAATATCCTGACTTGTTTCTACTATATATTCTTTTTCAATTTGACTTGAAGGATGAGAAAGTTTTGCAGCAAAATCGCCGTCGTTGGTAAATAAAATCATACCTTTAGAATACATATCAAGGCGACCAACATTATAAAGACGTTCTTTATAAGAATCTTTGAGAAGATCTGCTGCAACCTGGCGACCTTTTTCGTCACTTGCAGAGCATACAAAACCAGCGGGTTTATTTAAAATTACATAACATTTGCGGCTTTCGAGATGAACAGTTTTTCCGTCTACAGTTACTGTGTCGCCGTCGCGCACCTTCGTGCCAAGCTCAGTAACAACCGCCCCATTTACACAAACGCGCCCATCAAGAATAATCTGTTCACTTGCGCGCCGGCTCGCAACACCGCAATGCGCAAGAAAAGCCTGTAATCTGATTTCATTTTTTTCTGAATTGCCGGAAGTTCGGCCAGTTGTACTAGCGGGCAAGTTCGAACCTCTCCTGCTCATCTTCGTCGAGCTTTGGCAATTCCGAAATAGAATTTAAGCGGAATAATTTTAAGAATTCTTTTGTAGTACCAAAAAGCGTTGGACGGCCAGGAGCCTCTTTTTTACCAACTTCTTTGATTAAGTTACGGTCTATCAAAAGGCGAATCATATTATCAACACCAACGCCGCGAATCTGTTCAATTTCGGCGCGTGTAATCGGCTGAGAATACGCAATAATTGCAAGAGTTTCCATTGCAGATTTTGAAAGCCGGCCTTCACGTTTTGAGCCGTAAAATTCTTTCAGAACGTCCCAGAATTCTTTTTTTGGAGCAAGGCACCAGCCGCCCGTAATCATCACAAGTTCAATTCCAGAATCTTCTGATTCGTATTTTTCCTTAAGTTTTTCTATACACTTTTCAACAACTTCTTCTGAAAGCTGTGCTTTGTTAGAAAGCATTTTTACCGTAAGCGGTTCACTTTCCAAAAACAAAATAGTTTCGACCAATGCGGTCTCTTTGCTAAAATCCATAATATCCTTGTCGGCAAGAAAAACTTGCCTTTGAGCCGTTCTTTCGATAATCCTAAATGTGTAAGCCAGCTGCCGCAGCCCATTACAGATTTTCGATTTTAGGCTAATTTGATGTTAAATCGTCTTCGCTTGGAACATAACCAGAATTATCTTCCCGTGCGCATATTTTTATATCACCAAACAGCTTATTTTGGAAGATGGTGATCATCTTAAATTTTACAGCTTCAAGAATTGCCATAAATGCGCAGATTATATCCATTTCATTTCCAGGCCGCGTAAGCAAATCTGTAAAAAGACATTCTTTTTTATCTTCAAGCAATTCGTTCATAAGAGTAATTTTTTCGTTAACCGAAATTTCCTCGTACATATTCAAAATCTTTTCATTTGAATACTGCTTCATCATTGACTTGAAAATATCCTGCATCTGCTGCAAAAGTTCCCAAGTATCAACTTCTTCCCACATTGCATCAGATTCATCAAAAGGAAGCACTCTCTGAATCTTTTTACGCTCAAAGTTCCATTCAGAATCATCTTCCTGGTCTTCCATAAGCGAAGAAAGTTTTTTAAACTTCTGATATTCAATAAGTTTGTCTACAAGTTCCTGGCGTGGATCTTCTTCATCTTCATCATCATAAGCAACTTCAACAGGCAAAAGCATACGGCTTTTGATGTAAATAAGTTTTGCAGCCCAGCTATAAAATTCAGAAAGGTCGCCCAAATCTGTTTGAACCGCATAATCAAGATATTCAAGATACTGTTCGGTAATCTGCGCAATAGGAATATCGTAAATATTAACTTTACTTTCGCGAATAAGAGTCCACAAAAGGTCGAGCGGGCCTTCAAACTCGCCTGCTTTGTAAGCATGTTTTACTGCAACAGTTGTTCCGCCTTCGTTACCAGTATTTTCATTCTGATTCATTTTCCACCGCCTTAGGATATGCTTGTAATTTGATGATTCCTTCTGCCCCGCCGTTACTTTTTAATCTGGCAAGACATTCTTCATATTTCTTCCTAATTAGTTCATCGGCAGAATCATTTAAAACTTCAATGGAAGGTATTAAAACAAACGCTCTTTCTTGCATTCTGATATGCGGAATCTGAAGTGTTGGCGCTTCAATTTTCTCATCTCCGAATAATTCAATATCAATATCAAGCGAACGAGGGCCAAAACGAATTTCTTTGTCGCGATTTCGGCCGTATTTTGCTTCAATCTGATTTATTAAAGAAAGAAAAATAAACGCATCTGTATCATCACAAACATAACCAACAGCCGCCGCATTATAAAAATCTTCCTGATCTTCTACATACATTGCCCGCGTTCTGTAAACAGAACTAAAACGAATGTCCTTTAAAAGATGCGAAAGCTCCCTGCCGGCTAAAGCAAGGAGCTCCAGGGGAGCAAGACCATTATATGACTTGTTGGACCCAAGCCCAAGTAAGACACGTTTCATCTTTCCTCAAAAAAAAATCCGTTTATTTTTCTTCAGCAAAAAGGCTTGCCTCTCCAGCAGCAGAAGCTTCAGCTTTCGAAGCCTTTTTCTTTGGCTCTTTCTTTTCGATTACCTGGCCAGGAAAAACAAGTTCACGAACTTTAGCTTCGATGGTTGCTGCAATCTGCGGATTTTGCTCAATAAAGGCAACAACATTTTCTTTACCCTGTCCGATTTTATCCTCGCCCATTGTATACCATGCGCCGCGTTTGTCAACAATACCATGCTTAACAGCTGAATCCAAAAGACTCGCACTTGCATTAATACCTTTTCCAAAGTAAATATCAAGTTCGCACTTTCTAAATGGTGGCGCAACCTTATTTTTTACAATCTTTACGCGAACACGGTTACCAATTGCATCTTCATCACCTTTTCCGTCTATAGTTTCAATTTTTCTGATTTCAAGACGAACTGATGAATAAAACTTAAGCGCCTGGCCACCAGTTGTAGTTTCAGGATTACCAAACATTACGCCAATTTTCATACGAATCTGGTTGATGAAAATTACGATACAATTTGACTTTCCAATTATTGCAGTAAGCTTACGAAGAGCCTGGCTCATAAGACGAGCCTGCATTCCCATAACTGCATCACCCATTTCGCCTTCAATTTCTTTTTCCGGAGTAAGAGCCGCAACAGAGTCTACTACAATAATATCAACAGCACCGCTGCGAACAAGATTTTCTGTAATTTCAAGAGCCTGCTCTCCAGTATCCGGCTGGCTTACCCAAAGCTCATCAATATTAACACCAAGATTCTTTGCATAAACCGGGTCGAGCGCATGTTCTGCATCAACAAAGGCTGCAACGCCGCCAAGTTTCTGAGTTTCTGCAATTGCATGCAATGCCAAAGTTGTTTTACCAGAACTTTCAGGGCCGTACATTTCAATTACACGGCCGCGCGGATAACCGCCAATTCCAAGAGCTTCATCTAAAAGAATTGAGCCTGACGGAATTACTTCAATTCCCGCAGCGTTGGCCTTGTCGCCAAGTTTCATAATTGCGCCCTGACCAAACTGCTTTTCAATCTGAAGACGAGCCGCCTCCAGAGCTTTCATCTTTTCTGAATTTTCCATTTTAGCCACCTTCCTCCCACATATAATATGGGCTAAACTTTACGTTTTTTGACAAAAATTCCGAAAAAAAATCATTTTTTTCAAAAATTTGAATCAAAATATATTTTTGCTAATTATGCACACTTTGATAAACAGCACGCCCGCGAAGTATTACAGAGCCATCTTCAAGAACAATTTTTCCAAGAATTCTAACAGGCTTACTTACATCAACAACCGGAGTTGAATCAAATCTAACTTTTACAGTTCCCTCGTAGCGCGCAAGCGAATCATCTCCCACAAGAAGATCGCAGCTGTAAGAATTATCTTCGTAAGTTAAAGCATTTGAAATTTTTCCGCCCCAATTTACCCAGCAATCAAGATAAACCGCAGGTTTTGCAGCAACATCAGAAAAAGCCGGAACATCAGTTATTGAATCAAAATCAGGAATTTCAAAATAACCCATAAGAAGCCGGGCTTTTTTCTTTACCGCAACAGAAGCGTCTGAATTCAAAATCATATTTACTTCTATTTGAGCAGAATTGTCTCTGTGATTTTGAAAATACTGCAACGCATCATTATAGCGTTTATTGATTTCTTTGTTTGAAAGCACGAACGCATAAGATTGAGTCGACAAATCTTTTTCTTTTGCATCTGATTTTTCTTCCGCAGAAAGCTCAAGTTTTGAAAGATCTGCGCGCGGCCCCGTAAACTGCTGACCTTTTGGAAAAAATATAAACGCAAAAACCATTCCCAAAACAAAAGCGGCCGCAACAACACAAGTAATTGCAATCTTATCTGGATTTGAGCCAAGCGGCGGATAAAACTGCTCAATTCTGCCAGTATCAACCCAGCGGCAGATTGTATCATAATTTCCGTGAACCCGAATAAATTCCATTGCAGATTCAGCAGTTTTATTTAACGGATCATTTTCCTGCACTTCAAGGTAATACTGAAGAGCACGCGCAGTATCACCGCGTCTAAGAAAAATTGCAGCCTGGCCAAGCAAAAGCCGCGTATCTGTAAGTTTGATTCTTCGAGCCATTTGAAAATATGAAGAAGCCGCTCCAATATCACCTACATAAAGGCAGGCAATACCAAGAGTCAGATAATATTCAAAATTTTCATCATAAATTTCAGCCTTAGCTTCAAGACGCTTAATTGCAGTTGCAAAATGTCGTCTTTTCATATCCTGCCAGGCAAGGCTCAGCGCATCTTTTGCCATAAAAAACTACTGCCTCAAATAATTTAAGATTGCATCAAGTTCGGCATTCAATTCCAAAAGTTCCTGCCGGTTCAACGAAGGAGAATCTTCTTCTAAAGCGCTAATTCTGTCAATAAGCGACTGAATATATTCAGGTGAAAGTTTATCTTTTGTGATATTACTTACATTAAAATCAACATTTGGAATTGTTGCAAGATTTAAAGACGGTAAATTATCTTCTGGCGCAACATCTTCAACTTCATCAAAATCAGAATCAGAAACTTCCGAAACTTCTTCGCCAAGAGGAACTGCAGCTGCAAGCGGCTCGTTTACACTTTCATTCACAGGCTCATTAAGCGGCTCGTCAATCGATTCCATTTCGCCAGCATTTTCTTCCGCAGCCTGAACAGCTTCTACAGATTCAGCTGAACCAGAAGCCTGCATTTCTTCAGCTAAAATTGGAGCAACAGTAGCTTTTGCAGAATCGTCAGTTTTTTCAGTTGTACTTTCAAGTTCAGAATCAGAAGCTTCTTGAATTTCAGCTTCGCTATCTTTTTCTTTGTAAATAAATCGCTCTCCGTGAGCAGCTTCGCCATCAGAAGCAAGCGCAATATAAAAGATTCTGGTTGCATCTGCGTTTGGAGCAAGTTTCATTGGCTTCCAGATTGCACAAACTGCAGAGTTATTATAAGAAAGAACTGTATCAAAAGCACGGTAACCGAGCATATCAGGTTCCCAGGTGTTTTTTTCGAGCGTTGTATAATTTCCAAAAGCTACTACATCAGGAACAGTACAATCGGCTCCCGTAAAAAAAAGCTGCATTGCAGAGTTTACATTTTTAGAAACAAACCACTTTTGATTTTCCAAAGTTCTGTAAAGAGTTTCGTATCTTATAGGAATATTATCATAAGTATAAAAATGATAATTTGCAGCTTCGCCCAAAACCGTATCCAAAACCGCTTTTAGAATAAATTCTTCGTTTTTCTTTCCAATATTTTTTACAGACGCGGTAACTTTTACCATATCAACTTCTTCATTTTTCTGCGAAGCAAAACAAGAAAATCTTAAATAAATTTCTGCAACCGAAGGAATTTGATAAAGCACAAGAATATCATCGCCAGAACGCTTTGCAGACGAACGAACTGCGCTGTCTGTTACAAGATTATAAGCCTTTTTTGAAGTTTTTAAGTAAAAAGCATTTGCTGAAAATTCATTTGCAGTTGAAAGAACTGGAACCGATTTTCCTTCTGAATTAATCACAGAAAGTGTATATGAGCCGATTCTTGATTTTACACGAAGATGAACTTTTCCGTTTTTCTGAGAAACACTCTTTCTTGAAGTTTTATTCCATTCAGAAAAATCAGATTGAGCAGCCGCTTCTTTAGCGCCAGCTGATGCAGCTTTTGTAGATTTACAAGAAGCAAAGGCGAGTAAAAGCGAAAATGCAAGTGCAGAATAAATAATTTTTTTCATTATTCCTCCGTATTAGAAGCGGCAGTTCTTTCATTCAAAAGTTTTTGTGCCTCAAGTGCTTTTTCTTTGAGCAATTTTACCTGATATTTAGTATCACCAAAAGGATCTCCAGCTCTTTCACCAGCTTCTTTTAATTCCTGAATTAGGCGCTCAGATTCTTCCTGGCTGCTTTTTAATTCTGCAATTTGAGCTTCAAGTTCTGCAATTTGCTTTTCGAGCAGTTCATTTTTATTTTGTGCCGAAGAAAGTTTTTGGCGCGTAGAATCAATAGCTTCAGAATTATAAAGTTTTAGCTGGCGTTCATATTCTTCTTTTGCAGAAAGATATTCTTCGCCAGTTTGTTTTAAAAGATACAAAAGTTTTTCTTCGCGGCCACGCTGCAAAATTGTTTCCAGCCGATATTGCGCTGCCGGAGTTTTTGCAGATTCAGGAAATTCCGTTACAATTCTTTCAAAAACAGCTGCAGCTTCATCATATTTATAGCCGGCAAAAAGAGATTCACCAATATAAAATAAAGCAAAAGAGTAAAGGTCGTCATCTTCAAAACGATGACAAAAATCACTTAAAACTACAATTGATTTTTCGTACTCGCCGAGCGCATAAAGCAGCTTTCCTTTTTGATATGAAACGCGGGCAAAGTACAATGAATCCGGAAAGTTTTTTAAAAAGAAATTACAGTCGTCCAGCGCATTTTTATTGTCGCCATCGTAAACTTCTGAAGATATGAGCATAAAATATGTATCTGGATTTAGATTTTCCTGATATGAAACAGCCTTTTTTAGCATAAATTTTGCATCAGACCAGTCTCCGCGAGTATAAGCCTTGCAGGCTTCAACAAAAGCAGAAGAAGCCGATTCAGAAGCATTGGCAAACATCAAAACCGAAGCAAACATAAACGCAACGGCTATTCCTTTCTTAAACACTTTCACCAAAGTTATAAACTCCATTTAAGGTTGCCACTAAAGAAGCTTGAACCGGAAACAACAATGTCTGTACCTGCATCAAGAACAGATTTCAAAGTTTCGCTATTCACGCCACCGTCTACAGAAATCTTAAAATTGCAGCCGTTTTCATCTCTAAACTTCTTTAAGGCTTTTACCTTCTCCACACAGGAAGGAATAAGTTTCTGTCCACCCCAACCTGGATTGACAGTCATCACTAATATAATATCGGCACAAGGCAGCAATTCCGACAGTACGGATATTGGAGTTCCCGGACATATAGCAACTCCGGCCTTTTTACCATAATCATGAATCATCTGAATTGTTCGGTGCGAATGAGGCGTTACTTCGTAATGAAAAGTAATCCAGTCTGCACCTGCTTTTGCAAATGAAGCCACATGCGATTCAGGTTCTTGAGTCATTAAATGAACATCAAAAGGCAGCTTTGTAAGTTTTCTTATAGAGCGAATCACAGGCTCTCCATAAGTAATTTCTGGAACAAACTTCCCATCCATAACATCAATATGAATTGCAGAACCACAATTGTTTTCAATTTTTTCAATCTCGCTTGCAAGGCAAGTAAAATCAGCCGAAAGCAGCGAAGGTGCAAGTATCGAGTTTTTCATATTAGCCTTTATTTTAACAAACAATTTCGGAATTTACAATATAATGATTTTTAAGTAAGCAGTTTTGACGAACTTTCGCATTAGAAAAGCTGTTATGTTGACAAGAACAAAAAACTGCGTTGCAAATTAAGGTGTTTACGTTATAATTTGATTTACTTCCACTGCGATAACATACAATCTGCGGCTGCTGGGCAGTGGTATTTTGACTCGCTTGCGCTCGCACCCAGCAATGCAGATTGTATGTTATCTCCGTTCCGTAAATCAAATTAAAAAAAATGTCTTTTTTGCAACGCAGTTTTTTTTATGAGCCGATGCAGCGCCCCAAGCGTGCAGCCGCGCCGAAGGCGGCCAACGCAAGCGACCGAGCGAACGAAGTGAGCGAGGGAGTGCGTAGGCTGAGCGCCAGCGAACGGCGGAAGGCGTTTTGCACTTTGTTTTAGGGCTAAAAAAAAATCGTAATTTTTACATAAAATTTTACTTGACAGATTATTACTTTCGCTGTATAAATCTTGTCCCAATTTTTACAAAAACACATAAACTTTATTGACTAATATCCCCGTTCTTGTATAAAATTATAATAAGTCACTATGGATATTCGGATTGAAGCAGAACTTAAGGGTGTTCTGAACCTTTTGAAGCAAGGAAATCCTCTTGAGGCACAAAAAATCATAAGCTCTCTTTTTGAGTATGACTTGGAAAGCCGCGAACTTATTTACACAAATAAGTGCTGCATTTTCTGGATTGATTCCATTGAGCGACTTAAGCGAATCGAAGATTCTTGTGAACGCAGCGAAAACATTCTTTTGGAATGGAAGAATTTTCAGGACTATATTTCGCGGGAAACAACGCAATATACGCCGGCTCTTTTTGCTGTTCAACAGGGATTTTTTTCAAATGCGCTTGAAGAATATAAAAAACTGCTGGAAGAAAGAGATCCTTTGCAGCGCGCCGAAGTCTTCAAAAATGCTGGAATATGCTACAAAAAACTTGGAGACTTTGAAAATGCAAGAGCCTTTTTGACAGAAGCAAACAATATTTATCCGAATCTTTCTTCGGTGCTTGCAGAACTCGCAGACTGTTACTCACTTTGCGGCGAAGATAAATTTGGAAAAGTGTTGTATCGGGAAGCGTTTTTTACAGACCCGGACAGCATTGATTTGGATTTTCTTGATTCTGAACTGATTAAATGTCTTATTGAAAAGACTAAAAGCAGAGGATATTCGGGAAAAGCCCTTCACTATTGGATTCCAGTTTACGGAGTTCTTAGTGGAGTTTTTAATATCAAGAGAGAGCTGACTTCTCAGGAAGTCGCCAGACTAAAAAAAGACATCTACGCAATGGAAAATGAAATCAAGGATCCATCTTGCAACAGCGAGATTCTTGTTCCGCGTATGCTCAATTGTTATTTCTGGCTTATGGATCATTATGATTTGGCAAAGGAAAATCCAGCCAAGATTAATGAAGTGTTACTAAGTATTAAGCTACTGGATTCTGCTGTGTACGAAATGTATATCAAATAACACAGAGAACCAGAAAAGGAGATTAAAATGGCAGATTTAATGCAGTCAATTCAGGACATGCTGAAGGAAGAAACTTGGACCCGTGCAACTATCAGCAACTACACACAGGGCAACCTTAAGGAACTTGCAGAAATCGTTGAAAAGGCAAAAAGTGAAGGCTGTATCAAAGAAGTTCAGGCCGTTTGTCAGGAGCATCTTTCTCACTCTAAAGACAGTATTATTGCTCTTTATATTTGCGGAATTCTTGACCTTCAGAACGGTTCTTTGGATAACTCTGCACTCGTAACACTGGTAGACATTTTCCAGAAGAATCACAAAGAAAACATTGTAACTTACCTTTGCGAAAGCATTCTTGAAGATGATGAAAACAACAAATTTGCACTTAGAACACTTGCAGACAACTATCTTGCAGAAGGAAGTGCAAAAGTTTGGGATCTTTACGAAAAAATCGTTCGCATTGATTTTGAAGAAGCTGACCTTGCAAAAATTCTTGCTGAGCATTTTGAAGCAGAAGGCGATGTTGAAAACACAATCAGCTACTACAAAAAGGCAATTCTCCGCTACATTAACGCAAATAACTATAATTCATGCAAAGAAATCTGGTCTAAACTTGTTGCTCTCATTCCAGAAGAAATCGACTTTTTCCAGAATCTTCGCAGAAAGATTTCTAAGCAAATGGGTGATATGAAAACTACAACCCTTATGCAGGAACTTTACAACTACTATAAAGACAACAAAAAGTGGAACACAGCAATTATGATTCTTAAGCAGAATCTTGAAATTGATCCAAAAGATTCATGGGCAAGAAAAGAAATCACAGACTGTTTCCGCGGAAAATATGCTGCACACAGCCACCTCGAAGATTACATTCGTTCTTCAAACCTTTCTCAGAGCTACAGAAACGTATTTGAAGCCATCAACGACTTTGAAAAACACATTGCTTTTGACAAAGGCGGATTTGTATTCCACAGAAACTGGGGCGTTGGTAAGATTGTAAGCCTTGCAAACGACACTCTTACAATCAACTTTGGTAAAGCTGCCGGAATCCACGAAATCAAACTTTCGATGGCTGTTACAGCTCTTAAGCCGCTTGCTAAAAATCATATTTGGGTTCTTAAAGCGCTCAATTATGTAAAAGTTGGCGATCAGAAAATTCCGCTTGCTAAAAAAATCAAAGAAGATAAAGAATGGGCTCTTAAAACAATCATCAAGAGCTACGACAACAACTGTGACCTTAAAACAATCAAAGCAGAACTCGTTAGAACTGTTCAGACTAAGGGCGAAAAAGACAAAAAAGAACTTGGTCTTCTTACTTCTGGCGAATGGACATCTTGGAACACAGCTGCTAAAAAGATTTTGGACACAAATCCTATTTTTGGCGTAAATCCAAATGATATTTCAATGTACACAGTTCGCGAAGGAAACATTTCTCGCGAAGAAAAACTTGTAAACGAGTTCAAAGCTCAAAAGCAGTTCTTTGCCCGCGTTGATATTTTTATGAAATTCTTTGACAACGAAGAAATGGACCGCTCAAACGACAACTTTGCCGAAATGTATTCTTACTTCACAGGCTTCCTCAAGAACATTTCAAGAGTTTCTGAGCAGGTTCTTGCATCTTACCTTGTTGTTCGCTACGTTAGCGCACAGGATTCTCAGTTTGCATTCCCAATCAAAGAAACTTTTGCAGAAATCTACAGCCGCATTGAAGATCCTCGCGAAATTTACAAAGATCTTAAGGATTCAAAAAATACTCACCTTAAGGCAGATTTCCTCGAGTGCATCAGAATGCTTCCAGACTGGAATGCTCAGTACATCAGACTTTTCCCAACTGTACTCGACAAAAGCCTTATTACAAAACTCATCAAATCTGGCTTTACAGCAGATGTTCAAAAGCTTGCAAGAACAAGTTTCGAAGCCTTCAAAGATTACCGCGAAACAGTTTTGTTCTTCTTTAAAGAATGCCAGAACGAAGAATGGTTCAAGGCTGCTGAAATTCCTTACGAAAAACAGCTTATTACTCTCATCAATATTATTGAACTTACATTCCGCGAAATTAACAACCACGTTAATTCAACAGAAAATAAGAAAATCAACAAGAACGCAACAGCGCTTCTTTTTGATGATGATACAATCTTCAAGTACATGTTCTCTAAAGATGAAGATACTGTAAAGAAGATGTACACTCTTATTGATGACGTTGCTGATATTGATGCAACTTACAAATCAACTGCAAGAAACAAGATTCTTGAAAAATATCCGGATTTCAAATTCCGCGTATCTGAAGAAAAAGCTTCTCAGCCAAAAGGAATCATTGTTACAACTAAGAAACTTGCAGAAAAGAAAGCTGAAATTGAAAGAATCAAGAATGTTGAGCTTGAAACTAACAAGAAAGACCTTGCTGATGCAAAGGCAAAGGGCGACTTGAAGGAAAATGCAGAATATCAGGCTGCAAAAGAGCGCAAGCAGTATCTCGAGCACACTCTTGCAAAACTTCAGGAAGAACTCAACCGCGCTGTTATTTTCGACCCAACAACAAGCACAACAGCAGTTGTTTCTTTTGCTACAATTGCAGTTTTGCACAACAATGCAGAAAACAAAGACGAAGAATACACAATTCTTGGACCATGGGAATCTGATCCTGAAAACAACATCATTTCTTACATGTCTCCATTTGGAAATGCTATTCTCGATAAAAAGGTTGGCGATAATGTTCGTTTCACAATCAACGAGCATAATTATGATTACACAATCAAGGAAATCAAGAAGGCTAAAAACTTCTAATCCTTTTTAATTTTTTGCAAATAATCGGAGATAGAGGAGTTTCAATTTGGATAACCTTTCTGCAAGAATTATTGAGCTTTCTTCGGGAGTTTTTGTAATTCCCGGTTCAACAAATGTAGGTGTAATCACAAATGAAACAAAATCCTCTATCGAAGTTTTTCTTGTCGATTCGGGCTGCACCGAAATCGACGGAGAATACGTTCTTGATGTTCTTAAAGCATTTTTTGAACAGCAAAATCAATCTTTCACCTTAAAAGCACTTTTAACAACACATGGGCACGCAGATCATTGCGGAGCCCATAATTTTTTGCGCGAACAAACCGGCTGCCAGATTTGGGCACCAAAGCACGAACAGGGAGCAATGGAAACTCCAATAATTCAAGGTTCAACACTTTGGGGTGGATTTCCGCCGCACGAACTGCGCACTCTTTTTTTTATGCCCTCGCCTACTTGCGTAGACCGTTTTATTTCAGAAAATGATGTAATAAAACTTTCAGATTCCAGAACGATTTCTTTTTTACCGCTTTCAGGCCACAGTTACGAAACGCTTTGCATAATAATATCAGACAAAAACGAGCGCAAGGTGATATTTCCGGGCGACAATATATTTCCGCGCAACGAAATTATCGAGCATTGGATTCCGCTAATTTTAAATCCTGTAGAATATATGGAATCTTTGGACAAATTATGCGAGATAAAAGATGTAGACTGGTGCATTCCAAGCCACGGTGATTTTTTGAAAAAAAATATTTACGAAGCCGCTGAATTAAATAAAATCGCAATTCTTTCAACAAGAATGTGCATTCTTGATTCTCTAAAAACAAAAAAACGCCTGACTGCAGAAGAAATTGTAAAATATGTTGCTGATAAAAACGATATGAAACTTTCGCTAAGCCAGTTTATGCTCATTAATTCAACTGTAAAATCTTATATTTCAGTTATGCACGATGCCCGCGAAATAAAAATGGAAGTGAGCGACAACAAATTGTACTTCTCACTTCCAGTTCAAAAATAATCAAACAATATCGTAAAAAACATTGTTTGATTGACGCATTTTTGTTTTACAAAAACTGCTCAAAAAAAAGCAAACAAAACTTTTCAAAAAGCTAGTATTTACTGTTTACAGTTTCTGATTCGTCCCAGTTTTCGAGAATGCTTACGCCGCTCGAAGTTCCAATGCGGTTTGCACCAGCTTCAAGCATAGAAATTGCAGTTCGTGCCGAACGAATTCCGCCAGAGGCCTTTACACCCATATCATCGCCAACAGTTTTTCGCATAAGACTTACATGATGTTCGCTTGCACCATTAGGCAGCGGATTTCCGTCAACACCTTTTGGAGTTGCAAAACCAGTAGAAGTCTTTACAAAATCAGCGCCGGCTTTTTTAGCACAAAGACAGCAGTTTACAATTGCATTATCATCGAGAAGGCAGGTTTCCAAAATCGTCTTTACAATGATATTTTTTCCAAGTTTTTTTCCGGCAGTTTTACAAGCCTTTACAACACCAAGAATATCAGTTCCAACTTCAGAAAAACGTCCGTCTTTTGCAGCGCCAATATTTATTACCATATCAATTTCATCAGCGCCGTTCGCAATTGCATTTTTTGATTCATTAATTTTGTCTTTGGTAGTTGTAGCCCCAAGAGGGAATCCAACAACAGTACAAACTTTTACTCCACTACCAGAAAGTTCTTCGGCAGCAGAAGAAACATAAATAGGATTAACACAAACAGAAGCAAAATTATATCTCTTTGCTTCCTGACATAAAAGTACAATCTGCTTAATTCCAGCCTGAGGAGCCAGCAGAGTGTGATCAATATATGAAGCTATTTTAGATTTCGTCATAGCTTTAATTATACTTTACTATAGATATTTATTCAAATATCAGTTGCGAAATTCAACCTATTGCTGTATATTTTTAGATAGATTTTAAATTTTATAGGAGCAAATATGGCATTTAAAATTAATGACCAGTGTGTTAACTGTGGAACTTGTGAACCGGACTGCCCGGTAGGAGCAATTGCAGAAAAGGACGGCGTTCGCGTTATCGAAGCTGAAAAATGCATTAGCTGCGGAACTTGTGCAGCTGAATGTCCAGCAGAAGCAATTGTTGAAGAATAGTTTGATTAAAATAAACTACGAAACGGGGCTCTCTTTTATCAGAAAGCCCCGTTTTTTTAGCATTTTTTCGATTTTTCTCTTTTTTGTTTTTTAAACCTTTTGTCAGGAAAAAGAACACGATTTTATTGTCATTGATAAAGAAAATCTGCCTGTAATCGAAAGTATTTTACCTTCACGGGCAAATGTCATTTTTAAAGATTTTAATAACATAGTTGAATCAAACAGCAAAAAAATAAGTGCAGGAAAAGAACCTGAAATAATGTTCTTTTTGTACACAAATAATGAAAATTTTACGTTTCAGGGCTTAGCCGGCCGCACCTGCATAAATCAAGAAACGCTTGCCACTTTAAATCAAATTGAAAACGCGCAGGATAATATAAAAGGCCGAACTCTTATAATTCCGGTTGAAAACGGACTTTTTGTTCCAATTGATCGCGGAATTAACTCATTAGAAGTGCTTTTACAGGAAAATTGGAGCACAAAATCCTTAACAAAAGAAAAGATTTATTATAAGATTAATGGTAGAGAGTATCTGTTCTTACGCAGCGCACGTTTTACCCCAACAGAAAGAGCATATTTTCTTGATTCTGCGCTCCGGCTTCCATTAGATAACAACAGCTTCTGGGTATCTTCTGAATTCGGAAAACGAAAAAATCCATTCTCTGGAGAAATGAAAAATCATAATGGCATTGACCTTGCGGCTCCCGAAGGAACGCCCGTTTATGCCATTAAAGATGGAGCCGTTTACGCTTCTATTCAAAACGACCCGGAATTTGGAAACTATATAATTTTGAGCCACGATCAGGGAAAAATGACGAGTGTTTACGCTCATCTTTCTAAGATTTCAGTAGACAGATATCAATACGTCAAAAAAGGAGATATTATTGGACTGGTTGGCCAGACAGGAATGGCAACTGGGCCTCATCTTCATTTTGAAATAAGACAAGGCGGCAAAGCAGAAGACCCGCGCACGAGGCTAAAAATAGAAAACTGATGAAAAAAACTTCTAACGCTAAAATAGCTCTAATTTCACTCTTTCTAAACTGCGGACTTTTTATGCTCAATGCAGAAAGTTTCAGGGTTAGCCGTGTGCACGAAGTTTCTATTGCGCAAAAAGTTGATTCTGAAGGAACTGCAAAACTTGGAATTAACGAAGCCTTAGCAATTACACTTCCGTCAGATCAGACTTTTATAGAAGGGCTTGAATTAAAATTTGATATTCCCGAAGCTGTTGCTTCCTGGATGGATTCAGTTGCCTGTTCAATTTATCCAAGCATTAGCCCAACGCCAAAACCTTCACAAATTGATTACAGCGGAACAAGAGTTTATGTGCGAACACTTCCCGGAAAGCTTTCTTGGGTTTTGCAGATTCCTCTAAAAAAAGAAAATTCCATAAAATCAAATAATTACACTACAAAAGTTGATACAATTGTAACACCTTCTAACAATGTGATTTTTGTTCGGCTTCAGCCGGTTATGAAAGGCGTTCCAGAAGAAACTCTTAATTCAATAATACCAATTACTGTAAAGCCAATTCTTACAAATAAAGGCCAACTCACATTCAATCTTATTCCGCCAGAAGAAAAACTTGCGCCTTGCACTATTTTTATTGATGAAAAAATGACTAATTTGCCGGCCGACAAAAAAATTCTTCTCGAAACCGGAATTCATAATATTTCAATTATCTCTGAATCATATAGAAACGAAGTTAGAACTGTGCGAATTGATTTAGCAAAAACCACAAATCTTACTGTTGAAATGAAGAGCCTTGAACCAACACTTTTGATTCTTGCACCAGAAGGCACAAAAGTTATTCTCGATGATTTTAAATGCAACACAATTGGTAAAGAATTTGTGATTTCAGAAGGCGAACATAAAATCAAATTCAGCATTGGTGATTATGAAATTGTTCGTTCAATTTCGGCAATAAAAGGCCGCTCTTACACGGCAAACTTTTCTCTTGATTTGCAGATTACAGAAGATTAGTAAATTTGCATCTTTCTTTTTTATCCAAAAAATCATCAAAACATCAAAATTCTTAAAAAAAAATTATTTGAATTAAAGATTTTGAGGCCTAAGGTCGATAATAAATATATCGGGAACATTTTCCCCTCCCACCCATGTTCCCGATTGCCTGATGGGCATGGCTCGGAAATCTATTCCGAGCCTTTTTTGTTTAACAAGGATTCCAAAATTGGAAACAATTTATAACTATTCACTATTTCGTTTTTTTCAACTATAATAGGTATAATATGATGGACATTTTAAATATAAAATCTGAAATTGCAACTAACATATCTAAGGCTTTAAAAATTAAGAAACCTGGAATTCTAATCGTTTCTTTGTTTTTTCTGGGCTCGCTTCTTTTGGGACTTTTTCTTGGCTGGTCTGTCTCTGAAACTCGAAATATTATCAATTCTGAATATATAACTGATTTTGAAACCGCGTTACCAACAAAATTGCTGGATATAAACGGCGAAATTATCACCGAATTTTCTTCGGACGAAAAGCGCGAAATTATTGCATACCAAAATCTTCCACAGCAAATGATTGATGCTTTGATTACCCGCGAAGACCGTGTATTTTTCTCGCACAGCGGTTTTAATCTTAAAGCAATTCTTCGTGGTGTAGTTGGAATTATTACCCGACGCTCTCTTGGTGGTGGTTCTACCCTCACCCAGCAGATTGCAGGTAGCCTTTACTGCGACCGTTCTGATAAAAAAATCGGACGAAAAATAAAGGAATTGTGGTGGGCTATTCAAATGGAACGCCGCTATTCAAAAAATGAGATTCTTGAACTTTATCTTAATAAAATCTACTTTGGTGGCGGAACTTACGGTGTAAACGCTGCATCAAAATACTATTTTGGGCATGGAGCAACAGAAATCACTCCTGCTGAAGCTGCAATTCTTGTTATTCAGCTTTCAAACCCGGCTTTTTATAATCCTTTTGATCATCCAAACCGCGCAATGGAACGCCAAAAAACGGTTCTTAATTCAATGGTAAGTGCAGGCTTTATCACAAAAGCGCAGGCCGATGAATCATTTGAAGATTATTGGGCAAATTTTGATTATACAAGAACTTCAACTTCTGCTTATATGATGCGCGACGATAAAGCTCCGTGGTTTTCGGAATATGTTCGCCGCGAACTTTCTGGTATGATTTACGGTTCAGATGATATTTATACTTCTGGTTTTACAGTAAATACAACCTTAAATCTTGCACATCAGCAGATTGCGCAGGAAGTAATGGAAAAATATATAGAAGACGCAAACCGCCGCTACAAACGAGAGCATTCTTCTAAAACCGGAGTTGCAACAAACATTTATGTTCCAATGACAGAAATGCTTGCACTTCTTTTTGATATTCCTGAACTCAAAGTAAGCGAACAGCGAACTGAAATTGTTGCAAACAACACTTATGTATCACAGATAAATCCTGTTTTGGACATTGTTTCTCTTATGACAGGAACTGAAAGACTTAAAGTTAATATTGTAAACCGCGCAACTGCGCTTGCAAAGCAAAATGAAGAAAAAACAACTATCGAAGGTACAATGATTGCCCTCGATCATTCAAACGGCTATATTGATGCCCTTGTTGGCGGAAGCAAATTTGATTCTGATAATCAGTTTATCCGTGCAACTCAGGCAAAAGTTCAGCCGGGTTCTACATTCAAGCCGCTTTATTATTCAGCTGCAATTGATTCACGAAAATTTACTGCAACAACACAAATTTCCGACAGTATGGTTGTATTCCATACCGCAGACGGAAAACCTTACATTCCGCTCAACTTTAAAGGTGAATGGGAAGGAAACGTTTCGCTTTGGTACGCACTTACACGTTCTATGAACGTTCCGTCGCTCAAGATTTTGGACGGAATTGGATTTGACGCTGCAATTAATCGTGCATCAGCACTTTTGGGAATTCCTAAAAACGAACTGGAATCCCGCAGTTTTGTTCCAGTATATCCGCTTGGACTTGGTGTTTGTTCTGTTCGCCCAATTGAAATGGCTCGCGCTTACGCTATTTTTGCAAATGGCGGAAAAGAAATTACACCAATGGCAATTCGCACCGTTGAAGATAAAAACGGAAACGTAATTTTAACACCAGAACTTGACATCCGAAAAGCTCAGTCTGCAAAAGGTGATTCAATTCAAGTTATTTCACCGCAGACTTCTTTTGTAATGATAAAGCTGCTTGAGCAGACAGTAAATAACGGCGGTACTTTGGGAGCCCAAAAATGGCACTTTGATTACCGTGATGCAAATGGCAACCGCTACACAATGCCAGCCGGCGGTAAAACTGGTACAACACAGAACTGGGCCGATGCATGGACTTGCGGTATTACACCTTATTATGCAGCAGCTTTCTGGTTTGGATTTGATAAGCCAGGTCAATCACTTGGTTTGAACATCACAGGTGCAACTCTTGCCGGTTTTGCCTGGGGTGAATATTTTGATAAAGTTCATGCTGATTTACCTTACAAAAACTGGGTAAAACCTTTGGACGGCGTAATTCAATGTACAGTCTGTGCAGATAGCGGCCAGATTCTTACAGAATCTTGTGAACATTCTACAACACAATGGTATTTGGAAGGAACTCAGCCAACAGAAATTTGTCCTATTCATTCAACTTCATCAAATTCAGTAATTTCACTAATTCGTCTTGAACGAGAAATGTACAAGTCTGGACAAAGAATGAATCTTACAAATATCGATAAAACTCCACTTTCTTATGATTTGAAAGCTCCTCTTGCTACAGGAGAATCTTCAGATGATGAGGAAGACGAAACTGAAGAAGATAGCAAAACTAAAAAGGGAAATACTTCTTCAAAAGTTGACTATAGCGATTTGATGGAATAAAATTGCTCAATAACTAAACGGGAGTTACTCTTATGCTTGTACAGATTAAAGATATAAAAATCAAAAAACGAGTGCGAAAAGATCTTGGAAATCTTGAAGATTTAAAAGACAGTCTTCGTACTTACGGCCTTTTAAATCCAATTACATTAAACAGCCGTTACGAGCTGATTGCTGGAGAACGAAGACTTCAGGCTGCAACACAACTTGGCTGGACAAGCATAAACGCAAATATCCTCGATAATATTTCTGAAGTAGACCAGCTCGAAATGGAAATCGAAGAAAATAATCAGCGAAAAGAATTTACCGATTCTGAACTTATGGAAGGCTACAAACGCTTGCAGCGGCTCAGAAATCCAAATATTTTCTATAAGATTTTTCTTTTCTTTAAACATCTTTTTCAAAAGATTTCAGATTTTTTTCGCAAAAAATAAACGCAAACAGGAATAATTATGAAATTTCACACAAAAACTATTTGTACTTTTTTTGTTGTAATTTTTGTTTTTATCTCAAAAGGATTTTCAACTGGAGCTGGAATTCAAGCAGGAATTGTGCCCGGAGTTTTGATAAATAAAGATGAAGTTCCGTCTCACAAACTAACCACAGTTTTGACAGGAACAATAAAGTCTGGCCGGCTTCCGCTTGTTGTAGGCTTTGGCTTTGAAGCAGGACAAACACTAACAGATTTTTCGTACGGAATCAAAGGCTTTTGTGATTATTGGTTAATCGAAAATCAACTGCAAAACACCTGGAATTTTTTCAGCGGACTTGGCTTTTCAGGCTCAATTCAAACTTACGATTTTCAAGACTTTAATTTTGAAGTGAGCGCAAGAGCTTTTGTTGGAATGAACTGGCTTTTTTATGATCATTTTTTAGAATTTTATGTTCAGCAAAATATTGCGCCAACTTATATAAAGTCCACAAATGATTTGGTACAAAAAAATAATTATCTGATTAATTTTCCGTTTGAAGCGGGCCTTAGAATGCACTATTAATAAATTCAATAGTTTTTTGAGTTTCTTCTTGAAGTTTCCAAGGCGCATTTAAAACAAGCATTCCGCTGCCATAAAGTCGCGGCGGATTTTTTCCATTACTTTCGCGAAATTCCTGCAAAGAAACTTCTTTATGCAAAGATTTATCAAAAACTTCAAGCCGCAAATCTGCAATTTCAATATTTTGATTTAAGGCGCGCGCGCTTTCGCAAATCTGGTCGAGCATAGCTTCAATTTCGCCCTCGCGATGAGCAAGCAGCGGATACCAAAGCATAATAATTCCGTTCGACCATTTTTTGTGAACCGCAATAATCGTTTGCGCCGCAAGAGAATAATCTTCTTTTTCTTCGTAACTTGGATCAATTAAAACTGCTCCGCGCTTTGTTTGCGGCGGAGTAAGAGCCTTTAACATTTCCCAGCCATTGCGATTATGAACTTGAATTGCAGGCTCAGCTTCATTTTTAAAAACAGGAGTTTTCATATTTGCGCGAAGATTTTCAAATTCCGTATGATGTAATTCAGAAAGAATCAGAACATCATTTTTGCGCATAAGCCTTCGCTCAATTTCAGGCGAGCCTGGATAACAAAGTTTTTCGATATACGGTTTTACAAAATCAATATAAGCTTTAAAAGCTTCTGGAATATTTGAAGTGTTTTTACAATTATCATTTTGATTATTTTGATTTTCAAAAAAACGCGAAATACCTTTTTGCGCTTCGCCAGTTTTTATACTTCGTGAATCAGTTAAATCATAAAAACCACTTCCGCTGTGAGTATCAAAAAAAGTATAAGGCTTGTCTTTTTTATTTAAAGAATTAAGAACTTGCAGCAAAACAGAATGTTTTAAAAGATCTGCATGATTTCCTGCGTGAAAAATGTGCTGATATGAAAGCATACAGTATAATATCACAAATATTGAGAAAAAAGAAGAGAAGGTCTATAATTGGCTTATGATAATCAAAATTGAAAATACTGCCTTTTGTGCAGAAATTGACACAAAAGGTGCTGAACTTCAGAACCTTATTCGTAAATCCGACAAAATGGACGTAATCTGGCATGGCGACCAATCGGTTTGGAAAAACCATGCGCCGATTCTTTTTCCATTTGTAGCGCGCTGCCTTGACGGCTACTTTATGATTGAAGGAAAAAAGTGCGAATATACAAAAAATCACGGATTTGCACGAGACCTTGAGCACAAGTTGATTGAAAAAACAGACGATAGTGCTGTTTTTGAACTCACTCAAAGTGATGATACGCTTTTTCGCTTTCCATTCGATTTTTGCCTTAGAACAGAATATAAACTTACAGAAAAAGGCATTAACTGGAAAATGTCTGTAAAAAATACTGGTACAAAGCCTTTTTATTTTGGCATTGGAACTCACGCGGCTTTTGATTTTAACGGCGCAAATGCAAACGATTTTGTAGTTGAATTTGAAAAGAAAGACGCTCTCACGGCCGTTGTTTGCAATGAGAACGGATACCTTGCCGCAGGCCTGGACAAAAAATCACTTGTTACAAAACCTTATTGCGAGCAAGACAACGGATTTGTTCCTGTTACAGATTCAGGCTTTGGCAACGGACACCTTTTTTTGAACAACGAAAGTTCTTGGGTTGGACTCAAAAACAAGAAAAATGGTACAACAATCAAAATCGGAACAAAAGGCTTTCCTTACATTATGATTTGGCAAAACACAGCTGGCACTCCGCAGTTTGTATGTATTGAACCTTGGCACGGGCTTCCTGATTCTGAAAACACAGATCATATTTGGGAAAACAAAATTGGAATGAACAAACTTGAAGCACAAAAAGAATTTGCTTGTGAACAAAATATTTGGATTGATTAAATCAAATAATGACTTTTACGCCATTTTTTGATTAACGCATTTTTGCTTTGCAGAAATTGCTCACAAAAAAAAGAACGCCTGCGCAAATGTAAAGTGAACCTCAAAAGTTGAAGACTTTTTTTGAAGTACACTTTTCCACCGCGCAGGCGTTTTCTTATTTGTATCTTTTTTTTACAAGATAAAAAATCTAATTTGTAAAAATCAACTTGTCGTCTTTTGAGCTGATTTTGATTGAATCGCCTTCTTTTATGTTTCCGGCCAAAAGCTCGCGGGCAAGCGTATTTTCAACATAAGTTTGAATTGCACGCTTTACAGGTCTTGCTCCCATTGCAGGATCGTAACCTTTTTCACAAAGGAAGTCCATTGCACTCTGCTCAAAATCCAGCGTAATTTTTCTGTCGCTAAGGCGGCTTTGAACACGCTCAAGCTGAAGTTTTATAATAGAAGCAATGTGCTCTTTTCCAAGTTGCTGGAACATCACAATTTCATCAATTCGATTCAAAAATTCCGGCCGGAACGTCTGGCGCAAAAGCACGTTAATTTTGTCTTTTACTGAATCAAGTGAGTTATCTCCCTGAGAATCGCCATTTTGATTTGCCGCTTCAAGAATCAAATCGCTGCCAAGATTGCTTGTCATTATGATAATTGTATTCTTAAAGTCTACAACGCGGCCCTGCCCGTCTGTAAGGCGGCCGTCATCAAGCACCTGCAAAAGTACATTAAAAACGTCTGGGTGAGCTTTTTCAACTTCATCAAACAAAATTACGCTGTAAGGTCGGCGGCGAACGGCTTCTGTAAGCTGGCCACCTTCATCATATCCAACGTATCCTGGTGGCGCTCCAATAAGACGAGTGACACTAAATTTTTCCATATACTCACTCATATCAATTCGTGTAAGTGCCTTTTCATCGTTGAACAAAAAATCTGCAAGCGTTTTTGCAAGTTCGGTTTTTCCAACTCCTGTTGGGCCAATGAACATAAAACTTCCAAGCGGACGATTTGGATCGTTCAAACCACTTCGGTTACGGCGGATTGCATCGCTTACAACATTTACAGCTTCATTCTGACCAACAACGCGGCGGTGCAAAACATTTTCAAGCTCAAGATATTTTTGCTTTTCGCCGGTCATCATTTTGCTAACCGGAATTCCGCTCCAGGAGCTTACAACCTTCGCAATATCTTCTTCAGTAACGCTCTGGCGCAATAAAGATTCACGGCCGCCTTCTGCGCGCTCTTTTTCGGCTGCAAGGGCAACTTCCAGTTCTTTTTGCATGGCCGGAATTGTGCTATATTTCAATTCAGCAGCTTTTTCAAGATTACCTTCGCGGGTAAACTTTTCTTCTTCAAAGCGAGCCTGCTCGAGCTGCTCTTTGATTTTTCGAGATTTATCGATGCTGTCCTTTTCATTTTGCCATTGAAGTTTCATCGCATCTCGTTTGCCTGTAATTTCAGAAAGCTCTTTTTCGAGTTTAGCAAGACGCTCTTTACTTGCGCTGTCTGATTCTTTACTCAAAGACTGCTTTTCAATTTGCAACTGAAGCATTTTGCGTTCAACCTGATCTAGTTCTGTCGGCTGGCTTTCAATTTCCATTTTCAAGCGGCTTGCCGCTTCATCTACAAGGTCAATTGCTTTATCAGGTAAAAATCGCGAAGTTATATAACGATTACTAAGCGTTGCCGCTGCAACAAGAGCTTCATCTTCTATTCTAACACCATGATGAATTTCGTACTTCTCTCGAAGACCGCGCAAAATCGCAATTGTATCTTCTACTGTTGGCTCGGCACAATAAACCTGCTGAAAACGTCGTTCAAGCGCAGCATCTTTTTCAATGTATTTGCGATATTCATCAAGGGTTGTAGCACCAATGGCTCTAAGTTCACCGCGTGCAAGTGCAGGCTTTAAAAGATTACTTGCGTCCATACTGCCTTCAGACGCTCCAGCTCCAACAAGTGTATGCAATTCATCAATAAATAAGATTATCTGACCTTCACTCTTGGTAACTTCTGTAATCAAAGCCTTAAGACGCTCTTCAAACTCGCCGCGGAATTTTGCTCCGGCAACGAGAGAACCCAAATCAAGCGCTAAAAGTCTTTTATTTTTCAGGCTTTCTGGAACATCACCGCTTGCAATTCGGCGGGCAAGGCCTTCTACAATTGCAGTTTTACCAACGCCAGGTTCGCCGATAATAACAGGGTTATTTTTTGTGCGTCGGCAAAGAACCTGCATAACGCGGCGAATTTCTTCATCGCGGCCAATTACCGGGTCAATTTTATCCTGGCGGGCTGCGGCTGTAAGATCGCGGCAATATTTTTCAAGGCTGCGCGTTTTTGCTTCAGGATCATTTGAATCAACTGTCTGATTTCCTCGAACTGATTTTAAGGCTTCAAAAACAGCTTTATGATTTATTCCATATTTGCGAAGTAAATCGCCAGTTTTATCATCTGCTTCGCTCATTGCAAGCAGAATATGTTCTGTAGAAAGATACTGATCGTGCAAAGCGCTCATTTCTTTTTCGGCCTTTGCAAGAACCTTTTGCATAGGACCAGAAAAATAAAGCTGCACAGCGCCGGAAACTCTAGGATTTGAAGAAATTAATTCTCTGAGTTTTTTTATAAGTTCTATAGCAGGAACACCGATTCGTTCTACAATAGGAGCAATAAGCCCGTCTTGCTGCTCTAAAAGAGCCATAAGAACGTGTTCAGTTCCAATTTCGGAGTTATCATTTTTGTTGGCAATTGAAGAAGCCTCTTGCAAAGCTTCCTGTGTTTTGATTGTAAAATTTTCGTAATTCATAAACATCACCTTCAATTATAAAATAATAACGAAAATGATGAAAATCAAGAAAAATTAAAACGCATATCAAAAAATGGCGCTTACGAAACTGTTTGATTTAGCACTTTTTGGGAAGCAAAAATGCATTAATTCAAAAATATTGATTGCGATATTTTTGAATTAAAACTCGCCTTCTTCGATGTGACCAAATTCACACAAAACCTTTGCGAGAGTTGCGTGTTCAATCTGCTCGAGAGTATTTCCGTTTCTTTTATAAAGTTTGATTTCGCCAGTTCCAGTTCCGCCTTCAAGCAAACTCAAAATCTTTCGGTTGCCTTCTGGCAATTCCAGCGTTCGATTATTAAGCTCTTTGATTTTGCAGAAAACATCAACATCAATTACCCAAAGTTTGCTGTTTATGCTTACAGACCAATGCAAAAGATTTTCTTCTGGATTTTCAGCTTCGGGCATTTGAGAACAATCCCAAACAACAGAAAACTGTCTTTTTCCGGCATCGGCGCAAAAATCAATATCAATATCTTCAAAATTTCCAACAAAAGAAACTCTATTATCAAAAATTCCTGTAATTGCAAACGAAGAATCTAAAAGGGTTTTTCCTGAAATCACACTTGTGCAGTTTGCAGCCGAAACATGAAAATAAGGTTCCGGTATAGATTTTCCCCAAAAGCGTTCTGTATAACCTCTACAGCGGCGTGGATCAACTGCATATTCTTTGCCATTAAAATGAATGTTTCCAGAAAATTCAGTTTGAAGACCAAGCGGAAACCAGCGGAAAGAATCTGATTTGTAGCCGATTTTATAATTCTTTTTAATCTTGTAAGTAAGCTCCCATTTTGCATATCCAAAATCACAAAGATATTCCGGGTGCGCGCTATTATCAGCTTCAGAAATATTTAAAAAACCGCCGATTTTATTTTCATTAAAATATTTATTATCAACAATGATTTCAAAAGGCTTAAGATTAAAAGAAACATTTTTTACAGGATAATAACTGCAAAGCTGTTTTCCGTCACTTCCAAAAGTGCCAATTCTAACAGCACAATATGAAGGCTGAACAATATCTTCTGTATTTATTGATTTTGCAGAATCTGTGCCCGCAAGAGCGTACTGTAAATCATCTGCAGAAATTTTTACTCTTGGTTTGTAGCCCAAAAGAACTTCATCTTGAGACACCCAGGAATTGAGCATTTCAAATTCTATATAGAACATTTGTTCTGAACCGGTAACCGTATTAATGGCATTAAAGACAAATCGCCAGTTATTTATGCCGATTTTCTTTTTAGCACCGGTCATTCCAAATTTATAATCATTAGCTAATTTAGTTCCTGATTTCATATTAATTCAACCTTTATACTCTTTTATTTTCGACATTTTAGAAAAAAATCTTAATGTCAAAGCATAAAAAAAGCCGTCTGAAGTAGCTCTTTCTCCGACAGCTTTTTATTATAAAAATCAAGATACTTTTTTATATTTTAGGCAAAACTGTTATTTGAACAATTTATCAATTGATTTGTTCAATTCCTTTTGTTCCTCAGGAAAATTGTCGTTAAGATATTCAAAACACTCAACGGCTGCGCGCTGTGCATGCTCATACCAGATTTCATACAATTCTCCCTTAAGTTCTCCGCCAGGAAATGGCGCACCTTGAACATCAGAAACTAAATCTCTAAGCATGTTTATGCACTGTTTTGTTTTTTTATCCATAAACAATCAACTCCTATACTTTATGGAATCTAATCTAGTTAATTATAACGGAAGTTTTATAATTTTTCCAGCAAAATCATTAGATTTGTTGCAGAAAACTGCTTTTGAACAGCGTTTCACAGATGATTCGTAAAGTCTGTCGGCTGCTTTTTCAACATCATCTTCTGTAACACCAAGCAGATTATCTACGCGAAGCTGTTTAAACTTTTGCGGATTTCCATAAAGCATACCTTCAAAACTGCGTGCGCCACGGTCTTTTGGGCAAGCTGGAACAATCGCATTTCCATAGCAGGAAACAATTGTTTTTTCAACTTCTTCTTTTGGAATTGGCGTTCGGCAAAGCTCTTTGAGCGAATCAAGATAAACGTCTAAAGACTTTGCCGGCGTTGGATCTCGGTAAGTTGTCATTACAACCTGTTTTTCCATATTATCAATCCAGCAAGAAGCACCATAAGCTCCGCCTGTAGTTCTGATTTTATCCCAAAGCGTATGATTTGAAACCCACGAAGCAAAAATATTTTCGGCAGCAGCTTCTTTTGTAAGATAATCAGAAGCTGGTGTAATTGCAGCTGCGTAGCCGGTTTGACTTTCAACTTTGAGAATCTGCGGCTGTTCGCTTTGGCTTGCTTCAAAATTGCTGATATAAGGCTTCAGTTCGTCCATTGTGTATTTGTGGCCCGGAAGTAGTTTAGTGATTCCAGCTTCTTTTGCAAAAACTTCAAGCAAAGGGCGAAGCTGTTTTAATGTATCTTCGTCAGCTGTAACGTGAATAATTCCGCCGGCTTTTACACATTCGTGGTACATATATTCAAACTTTTGAAGAAGTTTTTTTGCGCCAAGTTTTTTGTAGCCAGAAACAGTTTCAAGCTGGCTTACGCCCCACATTATTTCATTCAAAGCAAGATTTGCGCTCCAGCCTGCACGAGCCCGCTTTTGAGCGTATTCGCGGCCAGAAGAAATCAAACCGTTTTTCTTTTCGGCTTTGAGCTCGCCCATTAAAGTTTCAAGATGATGAACATCTTTAAAATCCATTTTTGTAATTATTTCTGCCAAAAGTTTAAGAGCTTCATCTGCGCGACTGCTAAGCGCTTTACAAATCAGGCCAATCCAGTTGCGGCCACAAAAATTATACTCTTTGTACTGCTCGGCTTCTGCAAGGCATTGAGGAACATTGCAGACACTTCCGCAACAAGTCTTTCCCCAAACGTCTCCCATAACGCAAGAAGATTCTGCAATACACTTGTCCCAGCCTTTTCCATTCCAGCCAAGATTTGTAATTACATCTGCAAGAAAAGGAATGTGCTGCAAATATTCCGGCTCGAGCCTGTCAAACGGGAACAAAACATCAATGTAGAAAATGCCGTTTGTTTCTTCCTGGCTCACAAAAAGCGGAACTTTGCTTCCGTCGGCGCCGTTTACAAACTCAAGTTTTGTTTCAGGAATGTCGATTTTTCGCTCGAGCTCGCTGATTTTTGTTGTTGGAATGCAAGCCGTTTCTTCTGGAGTTTCGATTCTCTGCTGATATGCGTGAAGCTCGTCTAAATCTTTTTTGAGCTGAACTTTGTCGAGATTTTTTTCCAGGCGAGAGATGAGCGCCGCTTCGGCAGTTTCGCGCTGCTTGAAATATTGCGATGACGGTTCTGAAACAAAGCGTACACAAACATCATTATCAATAAAATATTTTTTGATGAGTTTTTTTGTAAAATCTTTATCGCTTCTGATTTTTTCTTTTACTTTTTCAAAATTTGTGATTGGACTTAATTGTGAAGAACAAGCGTCTCCATTGCACCAGCCTTTCAGCGCTTTTTCCATAATCTGAAGCGCAAACGGTCCCCAATATCGATTTACTTCACGCAAAGCAAAATCAATGCCCATAATTGCAGAATCAATATCTTCTTGTGAAATACCTTTTTCGTAAAGTTCTTTTAGCGTTTTTTGAATCAAATTGAAAACTTTATCTTCGTTGCCTTTTTTTACGCCCCAAAGGCCAACTGTATAAAACTCTTCGCGGAATTGTCCAAAACTCTGGAATTGAACATCATCGCCAAGTTTTGAGTCTTTTAGCGCACGAGAAAGCGGCGAACTGTCGTTTCCGCACAAAGCCTCTGACAAAAACAGTTTTTCCATATCAGCTTTGCCTGCATACCAGTTCATTGTAACAAGACTTCCGGTAGAACCGGTTTCTGGCGCAAATGTCTTAAAAGAAGCGGATTCTTTTACAAAGTTCAATTTTTGAAGCTCACGGATTTCATTTTTTATTAAAGGCAGTTTTGAATTTGTATCGATATTGCAAATTGCACCGCCTTGTCGGCAATCATATTTTTTTACAAGCCGGCTGATGAATTTTTCATCAATAAAATCAAGCTGCTGCGAAGTTGGAATATCGCCGTACAAACACAAAAGACAATTATCCGGGCTATAAAATCTTTGATGAAAATCCAAAAATTCCTGATAAGTTAATTCTGGAATATGAAGCGGATCTCCGCCTGAATCAAAAGCCGGATAGCTATTTGGAAACATTGCGCTAACAAGATCGCTAAAAGCAATTGGCTGAAAAGAAGAATAATTTCCTTTCATTTCGTTATAAACAACGCCTTGAATGCTAAGTTTATTATTTTCATCAAGCTCGAGTCTGTGACCTTCCTGAATAAAAGTTGCATGATCCAGTTTTGGAAAGAAAACCGCATCTCCATAAACGTCCATCATATTAAAATAATCTGCGCGCACAACTGAAGCTCCAGGATAAACGGTTTTATCAGGATAAGTGAGCGCATTCAAAAACGTATTCAAGCTGGTGCCGGCAAGAGTAATAAAAGGTTCTTTGAGCGGATATTTTTCGCTTCCGCAAAGCACCGAATGCTCCATAATATGCGCAACGCCGCGCGAAGTTTTATCGAGCGTGCGAAATGCATAAGCAAACATATTTTCCTTATCGTCTTTTATGATATGATAAACTTCAAGCCCGGTAATTTTATGGCGAAGATAAACGCCAACAGCCTTATAATCGGGAAGCTGATCAATCGAAACAAGAACAAAATCCTTGTAAGCCTTTCCGATATTTGAAGAATCAGTAAAATTGAACATTAAAAAACCTCTATTTTCGTTCGTCGTGTATTAAAAATTTCTCTGCTGCAAAACTTAAAAGTTGTTTTACACAAACACGTCGTCGTTTCTGTCCTGTATAATAAGATGTCCCTCTTCAAATGCGCGGCGCAGCTTGCTAAAGAACTCTGACGTTATTCGTTCGCAATCCGAGCGCCTCATTGGTTTTAATATATCTTCCTGAGCATGAACTTCGGCGCGGCGGCCAGCAGAAATATTGCTCAGAATTTTTTCGCGGAAATCATCTGGTTTTGCAGCAATAAGATATGCAATATCAGTTTCAGACATTTCGCGAAGTTTTTCCTGAATAAAACGATCGTCGGATTTTACAACATCGTCCATTGTAAAAAGCCGGCTTCGCAAATCCTGCCCTAAATCAGGATCATCTTCAGAAAGGTAAGATAAAATATCATTTTCCGTGCCCGCGTCCATTTTCTTAAGAATCTGCGCAAGCGCATTTCGGCCGTCAATATTTTCAGCTTTCTCAACGGTCTGATTCAACGACTTTTCGTGCATTGCCTGATCAACGCGGCGCAAAACTTCAGGGCTAACCGGCTCCATTTTTGCAAGACGCATTACAACTTCTTTTTTTTCTTCGGCATTCATAAGATTTATGATTTTTGCGGCTTTTTTTGGCTCGAGATGCGAAAGCACCATACATTGAACGCCAGGATTTTCATCTTTGATTAAAAGGTAAACGCGCTCATTGTCCGCATCATTAAGATAGGCAAACGGAACTTTTCCTTCAAGCGGCATTGCCCTTTTAAGAAGCTCGTCGGCACGTTTTTTTCCATAAGCCTTTTCGAGCATTTCCCGCGCGGTTTCTACGCCGCCTTCCTGGCGAGCTTTGTTTAAAAGGCCATTGAATTCTTCTAAGATTACGGCCGCTTCTTCTTTGCTAACGGTGCGAATCGAAGCAATTTCTGGAATTATCTTTTCAATTTGCGGCTCTGAAAGGTGCGGAAGGATTTTCGCCGCTTCGTCTTCGCCAATTAAAAGAAGGAACTTAGCGACTCTCCTGTACACCGAGTCGCGCCCGTCGGCACCAGATTGCTCAACGGGAACTTTTAAAAGCCCGCCGTTTTTAAGGTATGAGACGGAGTTTTCAAGCGCCTGAGAAGAAGAAGGTCTTTTTTGTGTTTGTTCTTCTGCATGAATGTCTTTTTCAAAAACAGTTTTCTTAAAATTCTTTTGAATTTCTAAATCTTTTTTTGATTCATTTTTTGCAGCTTTTTCATCATTTTCTGCATTTTGACTTTTATTTGCATAAGCTTTGGCGCGAAAATCATTTACATTCATAATTTATTTTACCATTTAGATATAATTTTCACAACATCACAACGAAATATCACCGAAATAACAAAAAACTATTTGTTATTAAAGTCTTTTGCCCTAGAATTAGTATAAAATCCGTGCTATAAAAAAGTATAAGAAATTGTACAAATCTCTACGCTCAAAAAACGCTAGACACAAGGAAATCTTATGGACGATTTATTTGAATACAGCGACAGCCTCAACGCTCCCTTTCAGGCTTTTTCCGGCGACTGGAAATATGTAAAACCTCATTGGCATTATTTTACAGAAATGGTTTATCTTGTAAGCGGCGTTCTATTTGCAGAAGTAGACGGCAAGCAATTCACTATGAATCCCGGTGATATGGTAATTTTTCACCCAAAGCAGATTCATGCATTTCTTGATTATCCTGTAAAAGAAGAATATCCTGAAAAACCTTTTTTTCATGTAATTAAATTTGATGATATGATTCTTTCAAACACAACGCCAGGTTCGCCAAAACTTCCAAAACTTTTAGATAAGGCATATTCTGATGTTGAAGCAACGAATCTTCTTACTGCGCGCGATTTACGCTTTAATCCTGTAAAAATGTATTTTGAATATTGCATTTGGGAAACCGAAAATCGCCAGTTTGGTTATGACATCAAAGTTGCCTCTATGATTAGTTTGATTGTTACTGAAGTTATTAGAATTTGGCTTAGACACGGATTTAAATTTTCATCAAAAACAACTTTCGACCAGTTTTCAACCAAAGATTTTTCAGTTCTTGAATATATTGATAAACACTCCGCTGAGAACATCAACATAGAAGAACTTGCTTCAAAATGCGGAATGTGCTATTCAAATTTCGCAAAGCAATTCAAAATGCAATTTGGAAAAACCTGCAAAGAATACATTGAATTTATTCGAATTTGTAAAGCCGATACTCTTTTACTTTATACAGACAAAACTTTGGATTATATTAGCCAGGAAACAGGTTTTACAGACGCAAGTCACTTTATACGCACTTACAAAAAAATCAGAGGAATTACGCCAAAACAACGAAGAAATTCTCAAGTATAATTTTATTGTCGCATTTTTGATTTGTGTAAAGTGCTACTCAAATAATAACGCAAACAACATTGTTTTATTGGCGCGTTTTTGCTTCGCAAAAATTGCATAAAAAAAAAAGGCACATATCTTACAAGAGGAAAAGATATGTGCATAATAATAATTTTATAGCCAAGCCGCTTAAAAACAAGCGGCTTTTTCATTTATTTCTGATTTTTGTAAATCTCATTTGTAAGATTTACAATCTTATCTACATTCAAGTTCTTGCAGCTTGAAAGATATTCATTCCAATCATTATTAATATCTTTCTGACCTGTTACAAACTTCAATGTCCATGCATTGATATTATCGATAAGAGGAACAGCCCAAAGATTCAACTGTTCGCGCTGATCTTCAGTTGGTTTTGCCTTTGGATCTACAGTAGCTACAGTCTTATATTTTCCATAGCGTGCATAAAGATCCTGAACATCTGGAGTAAAGTTATCTGTTGATTCAGCTGTTGAGTGACCATAGAAGAAGTTACCACCAGCAAATCCCCACTTAAGACGAATATCAACATCAGATTCTGCACCAGAAAGACCAAGACCACCACACTTATAACCAGGAAGCAAGCTCTTAACTTTTGCACCGTTTACAGTTTTCCATTCCCAAGTTTTTCCTTCAGGTCCCCACTTAATGAGTGAATAAGCTTCTTTAGAATAGAACAACCAGTCTACAAAGCGAACAAGTTTGATAAATCCAGCTTCGCCAAGTTCTTCGCGAGCTTTCTGTGAAAGCATAACACCACATTCAAGACGTGAAGTTTCTGCAAGATTCTTTGTTGTTCCAGAAGGATATGCTGTTACATAACACTTTGCCTTATTTCCAAGAATCTTCTGAACACCAAGAATATCGTTAGCCATCTGTCCACGGTTTGTAGACATCAAAACTGTTTTTCCGCTATAGAATTTGTTATGAGCAACTTCATCATTCTGTGTAAATGTTTCAGGATCCAAAAGTCCATCTTTTACAAAGCTATTTGCAACTGTAATCAGCTTCTTATAATCTTCGCTGATAGAAGAAGAATAGAATTCTCTCTTTTTCCAGTCGAATTTGATACCACCGTTTGAACCAGAAATTGCCCAACCTGAAAGAACATTGTAAGATGCGCCCATCAACTTAAGAAGGTTTCCACCGTTTCCTTTTCCAGATTCACCGCACCAAACATCAGACCAAATATAATCAGACTCTTTGCACATTCCTTTTGAAACCATATATTTTTTTACACCAACAAGAACGTCATGCAAAGTTTCCCAAGTCCAGTCTTTTTCAAGCTCGCGAACTTTATATCCGGCAGCTTCAAAAATATCTTCACGAACCATAATTGTATAGTCCTGAAGAGCAGCCTGATGCATACCAGGAAGACGATAGAACTTACCATCATTCTGGCGGATTGTATCCAAATCAGGATTCATATTGTACTTGTTTACGAAAGCTGTAAAGTTAGGCATATACTGTGTATAGTCAGAAACTGGTACAACACCGCCTCCAGCTACATACTGGTCTTCGCTATATACTTTTGGAATGATATAAGCTGCTGAGCCAGAGTTGATTGCAAGATTTACTTTCTGATTGTAATCATTGCTATCATAAGAAGTGATGTTAAGATGAACGTTTGTCATATTTTCAATTTCTTTGAAAATACCTTCTGTTTTCCACTCATCTTGCATTGCATACCATGCAGCATCACTAAATGACATTGTATAAGTTACAGGATCATCAGAATGGAAAGTTTTTTCTTCACCATAAGAATAACCTACAGCAACCGATGCAGTAGAAGAACTACCAGAAGCAGCTGGGTTTGATCCAGAACAAGATGTGAAAATAGCTCCTGCACAAGCAATCGCAATTGCAGCAGTTACAATTTTTTTCATAGTTTTATCCTCCTTATTGATAAAAAACTATTTAGCTTTTTTTTTGGACTACTCTTTTACACCACCAAGCATTAAGCCTTCCACGTAATACTTTGATATAAACGGATACACGCAGATAATCGGTAATGTCATAAGCACCATCGAACAAGACTTAATATTTGCAGCAATTTGCATTTTCTCTGCACTAGCCTCTCCAGGATCCGCAGATGTAGATGCACCTGAAATAATAGTCCTCAAATAATATGCAACCGGCCACATTTCCTTTTTATCGAGATAAAGGAATGCATTATACCAGTTGTTCCAGTATCCTACAGCATTAAACAAAATCATAGTAGCAATAATTGGCATGGAAAGTGGCAAAACGATACGAACAAAAATACCAATCGGACTAAGACCGTCAAGTTCTCCAGCTTCCTCAAGCGAACGAGGTGTTTCAGAGAAGAATGACTTCATAAGAATAATGTAGTATGTACTGAGCAATGATGGCATAATAAATCCGGCTACATGATTAATAAGATGAAGTCTTCTCATCAAAACGTAGTTTGGAATCAATCCGCCACCAAAGTACATAGTAAAGATAACAAATTTTGTAATAAACTTATACCCCTTTAACTCCTTTTTTGAAAGGGGATATGCCATACAGCAGCTTAAAACAAGCGAAAGAAAGGTTCCAAGTACAGAATATATAAGAGTATTTCCGTACGAATGCATAAATTCGCCTTTTTCCAAAACTGATTTATAAGTCATAAAATTGAAGCCAACAGGAACAAGATTTACCTTTCCAAGTGTAATAGCTTCTTCAGAAGAAAATGACTGTGCTACAAGATACAAAAAAGGATACAATGTTACTGCGCACACAAAAATCATTACAAAAATATTGAACCATTTAAAAACTACATAACCTGTGGATTCTTTTACTTTAATTCCAGTTTTCTCTGACATTTCAAGCCTCCATTACCACAAACCAGAACCGGTAAGTTTCTTTGAGATTTTGTTTGCAGCTGTCAAAAGTGTAAGGTTCAATAAAGATTCAAATAAACCTACCGCAGTTGCATAACTGTAGTTACCAGATTCAAGACCAAGACGGAATACGAACGTAGACACAATATCAGCCTTTTCGTAAGTCATAGGATTGTACAAAAGGAAAACTTTTTCAAAAGCTCCACCCGAACCAACAAGTCCACCAATATCAAGAATCAAAAGAGTTGTAATTGTTGGAAGAATACAAGGAATTGTTACATGCCATACACGCTGAAAATGATTTGCGCCGTCAACTTCGGCAGCTTCATAAAGCGAAGGATTTATTCCGGCAATTGCAGCAAGATAAAGAATAGTTCCCCAACCAAGCGACTGCCAAACACCTGAAACAACAAAGATTGTGCTGAAATATTGTGGGAATGCAATAAACGAAACCCTTTCGCCGCCCAAATGCGCAATAAGCTGATTCAACGGGCCATTAGTTGAAATCAATTCGCGAATCATTCCAGTTACGATTACCATAGAAATAAAGTGCGGAAGATAAGAAACAGTCTGAACAAATTTCTTCCACCACACAGTTTTAATTTCATTAATAAGAAGTGCAAAAATCAATGTAAGAGGGAATCGAACAATAAGATATGAAAAATTAAGTGTAAGCGTATTTCTGAATGCACGCCAGAAAGTCTTATCACCAATAAACTGCTTGAAATATTTTAAACCGCTCCACTCATCTCCAAAAATACTGTGGCCGGCACGATAACGACGGAAAGCAATAATATTTCCAGCCATTGGTACATAACGGAAAATTATGTAATACAATACAGGAATCAGCAACAGTGCATAAAGCTGCCAATACTTACGAAGATACTTCAAGAAATTTCTAGCCTTAGTAGCAGAAACCAAATCTGTTGTCGAAAAATTTTCTCTTTTTTTTGACATTTTCTTTCCCAAATCCAGAATTGCGTGATATAATTTTACAAACATACTTGCATACTAGTACGCTTGTTCCTATTAGTATGATAAAGCAATTCCATAAAAAGTCAAGGAGATTCTTGATTTTTCATAAGAATGGCAATAATTTATTTAAATTATATATCCAAAAATGCCAATTGACTACATTTTTTTAGTCAACTATTATAGAAGAATTATAATTAAGGTAGTGTATGAAAAACACAGTAAAATTAGAAAAAGAATCAAACAGAGACTTTGCTTTTAGGGTTATTAAGGAAAATATCATCAACCTTGAGCTTGCTCCTGGAAGTATGATTAGCGAACAGGACATTGCAAACGAACTTCATCTTTCCAGAACACCTGTACACGAAGCAATGCAGGAACTGTCGTCTACAAAAATAATTGAGATTCTCCCACAGCGCGGAAGCCATGTAAGTTTAATTGATATGGCTCTTGTTGATGAAGCAATTTTTGTAAGATCTACAATTGAATCGGCCGTAACTGAACAGGCTTGTAAACAGGCAACTGATGCAGATATTCAGAATCTTGAAGAAAACATTACACTTCTTGAATTCTACTGCAGCAAAAACAGTTTGGACAAACTAATGGAAATAGACAACGCATTCCATGAGATGATGTATAAAATCACAAATAGAATGCAATGCTATTATATGGTTCGCCTGATTAATATTCACTATGACAGAATCAGAGAGCTTCACCTTCATTCGTTTAATCCAGAAAGCATTTTAAAGGAACACAAAGAGATTTTAGAAGCCTTCAAAAAACGCGACAGTCTTGCTGCAAAAAAAGCAATCGAAAAACATCTTACACGCCATTACACACAGGAAGATGAAATTCGTAAAAAATACCCGCAATATTTTGCGTAAAAAAAATTAAAAAATTTTAAAAAAAATTGATTCTTGTTATTGACACAAATCGATCATTTGTATAATATATCAAACATCAAGCGGGCGTAGCGAAGCTGGTTATCGCGCTGGCCTGTCACGCCGGAGATCGCGGGTTCGAGCCCCGCCGCTCGCGCTAAGCCTTCCGCAAGTCGGAATGCTTTTTTTTATCTAAAACGGGCAATAGCGCAGCTGGTAGCGCGCGACGTTCGGGACGTTTAGGTCGCTGGTTCAAATCCAGTTTGCCCGATTTCAAAAGAACGGGCCGGAACCAAGTAGAATAAAGAATTCTACAGAAAACGCCTCTTTTTCGATGAACCTAAACAAACCGCTCAAGCGCTTTGTTTTTAACGGTTCTTCGATTTTAGGCGGGTTCAAATCCAGTTTGCCCGATTTCTAACTCCTTATAAAATAAGGAATTACACATCTTTCATAACCTTTCATGTTTTTTAATGTCACCACGACGCTTTGGATTATGCATTTTCAAACCAGGGAGGTTATTTTTATGCACTACAACGTATTAAGACGTTCTGTAAAGTCTGGAAACAAATCCGTTTATCGTTGGTATTATTCTTTTATAGATCCATCTACAGGAATTAAAAAGCAACATGTAATTCCCGTCTGTCACAACAGAGCAGATGCTTATGCCTACATACAAACGCTTCCAGACCTTTATAGAAAGGTTGTATTAATCAAAGACATTTGCAAAGATATGTTCATTCCAGGCAGCAATCACATTGAGCGTTTAGAGCAGCATGGTAAAAGCATCACCATAGAAACCTGCATGCGCCATAAGCGTCCATAAATGTAATTGTGAAACAGTTTGGAGAACTTGAACTCAAAAACCTTACAGTAACGGCTGTAGACAATTTTCTTAGAGCTGATACAAAGCACAAGGGAAGCTGGAAGAATGCCTTTTTAGAAACACTCAATTATGTTTATAAAGAAGCACCGTTCTTTGGTTGTACGGGCATTGTACCCCCCCCCCTTCCCTCGCTTTGCACGTAATTCAAAAAAAGCAGATATCTTTACAACAGAAGAGCTGGAAC
>JAGCVK010000005.1 GCA_017962415.1 Treponema sp.
CGGGTCAGTCATAATAGTAGCCGGGTTAGAGTTTACCAATACAATCTTGTATCCCTGTTCGCGCAAAGCCTTACAAGCCTGAGTTCCCGAATAGTCAAACTCACAAGCCTGACCAATAACAATCGGTCCCGAACCAATAATCAAAACTTTGTTGATGTCTTCTCGTTTCATAATCTATATAACTCCTATAAAAAACAATGTTGTCATTCCAAATTTATTTCGGAATCTATGGGGCGTTCCCACTCGCTCCACTTCGTTTCGCGAGTGGTCGGGCTTTTCGGGGTTCCGCTATCGCTTCAGCCTCCGCACTCCCTCGCTTCGCTCGGTCGCTTGCGGTGGCCGGCTTCGCCGCCCCTACAATCCCTAACGCAAAAAAAAAGCGGAATTCAAAAGAATTCCGCCTTAGAAATCACAAATAAAAATGAAAACCACACAAAACAGTTTTGAGAATCGTTATGTCTTTCATTTGCTCAGTTTTCATACTGAGAGTAAATAATATCAGAGTTTTCAATAATATTCTAGTAGTTTTAAAAAATCCTGTAATTAATATGCGTCTGCCAGATAGCGTTTTTTGAAATGTTTTTCCCCAATTTCAAAAAAATCAAATAAAATAGTTACCAAATCGCACAATCGTCTGTTATAGTTTAAAAACAATAAAGGAAAAAAATTTATGAAAAAATTAAAAAAAATTTCAGCAACTCTTGCTACTCTTTCGTTATTCTTTGCCCTCGCCTCTTGTTCTAACGGCACAGCAAATAATAAAACAGTAAAAAACAAAACAAAAAATTCTTCACTAAATGATGAATTTCCAACCGAATCTCCATTTTATTCGCTAACAGCTTTAGACAATTTTAAAGGCGTTTATTCTTTCGACTATAATGGTGATTATAACTTAAACGCTGTAATAAACAAAAACATAACAACCTTAGATGAATTAAAGGATTATTTATCAGAAAATATACCAGCTTGGATTACTGCAAAAGCAAACGGCGTTGAATTTACCACTCAGGAAATGAAAGCCGCTTGTACTTCAATTGCTTCAGCACGCAACGCCCCACAAGGCGGACAAATTTTCGGTCGCAATTTTGATTATACTACACCAAAGGATTCAATTTTAATCGTACATACATACCCAACTGACGGATACGAATCAATCTCAACCTGTTTTCCAATTTTCTTAGCCGATTTTGAAAATTGGGCTCCAATTTATGATAATTCTGATTTGGCAAACGCAAACAACGCAGTTGCCATTGGTTCAATCTTTGCTCCAATGGATGGTATGAATTCTCAAGGCTTCTATATTTCAATTCTTGAAGCTGGCGATGAAGAACCAACCGCTCAAACTAAAGATGATGCACACGCTGCTATAACTTCTGTTGCCGTTCGCTACCTTCTTGATCATGCCGATTCTGTTGATACAGCTTTGGAGTTACTGAAAAATAACATTAATATGCATTCAGTTTTTAATACTGCTTACCATTTTGCAATGGCCGATACATCAGGAAATGCTGTTGTTGTTGAGTACATCAATAACAAAATGATATCTACTAAAACAAAAGTTGTTACAAACCATTACATTGGAAATTTTGCAAATAAACCTGTACAAAACGACGAAACTCATACAGCAGATCGTTATGAAATTGCACAAAACACTGGTGAAGCAGCACAATGGAACATGACTCACGAACAAGTTCGTGCTGTTCTCAACGAAACAAGATATAGTCAGTATGATAAAGATGATACTCTCAAAACAGTTTGGAGTATCATTTATGAGCCAACTGATAATAAAATTACATATTATTTCCGCGAAGATTACAACAATCCTGCAATTTTTACTTTAGGAAATAAATAAGTTTTTAAGGGAGTCGAAATTGGGTCATTTTATTAATCAAATTGTTGCAAATGTTGTTCGTAAAACCTTTCATTCAATGGACGTAAAACGAGATTCAGAGCAAACAACACCAAAAGATATTATTCGCTTTGATGATATTACTTATGGAAATGATACACAATGGCCTGATTGGCAACTCCTTGACGTTTATCGCCCAAAATTTGTTCCAACCTCGCAAAAATTGCCAGTAATTGTAAGTGTTCACGGCGGCGGCTGGGTTTATGGCGATAAAAACGCTTATCAATTTTATTGTATGCGGCTTGCCCAAAAAGGTTTTGCCGTTGTTAATTTTTCCTATAGGCTTGCTCCAGAAAGTATTTTTCCGTCTTCGCTGGAAGATACAGAAAAGGTTTTTCAATGGATTTGTAATCATGCAGAACAATTTGGCTTAGACACTTTAAACGTTTTTGCCGTTGGCGATTCTGCTGGAAGTCATCTTCTTTCGCTTTATTCTGCGGCGCTTTCTAATCAAAATTACGCAAAAAACTTTCCGTTTATTAAACCAAAAAAACTAACGCTTCGTGCAGTTGCCTTAAATTGCGGAAAGTATAAATTTAAAGCTCCAATCGACGGGCGAAAATACAATATTTTAATAAAAGGCTATCTTCCACAACACGGAACGGCCGAAGAACTTAATCTTGTAGATGCAACTTTGCACATCACAAAAGATTTTCCGCCCGCTTTTATAATGACTTGCAAAGGCGATTTTTATTTTCCTCAAAATCAATATTTAATTGACGCAATGGAAAAAGCCGGCGCAAATTACGAATTTCATTGTTACGGAACACCAGAAAATCCGCTGCAGCATGTGTTCCATTTAGACCCTTATTTGCAGGACGCCGACCTTTGTACAAAAGAAGAATGCACTTTTTTTAAAAAATTCCTTTCTAAAAATCAAAAATAAAAAGTGCAAAAAAAAGGAATGTCCATTAAGTTCAGAGCATACAATTATTAAGCTTGTCTGAATACTTTTTGGACATTCCTTTTCTATTTTCTATATAATCAAATAATCAAAAATTGCGTTTAATATTGTTTGATTAGCATTTCCAAAGTTTATGAAGATTACAATATTCGTAAGCGCCCAAAATCTTTTCGCCTTCAAGCAGCGCAAATTCGGCTTTTGGCTCTTCACCAGGATTTAGACTTTTCTTTTGAATACCTTTATCAGTTACAAGAACAATCCATTCAATAAAATGCTCAGGCAACATTGGGTGCGCTACAGAACCAACGCTTACAGTTACTTTATTTCCTTCGATATTTAAAACCGGAACGTGCTTTTCCAAAGCTGCATCAGTTTTTCCAGGAATCAATTCTTCCATTTTTTCGCCGCAGCAAACAGTTGGAACACCAGAATCTTTTACAAGAACAATAATTTTTCCACAAAACTTGCAATAATAAAACTTTACTTCCATTTAATCTCCTCCAAACCTCATTTATTAAATGAATTACTATTTAAATTTAAGATTATAGAAACTTTTGGCATTTGTCAAATTATAATTTTGTTTTATTTGCAGTTTATGATTCTTTTCTTATTTTATGATTTTTATTGTTTGTTTTTTAAATTTTTGACATAATGTAACAAAGGACTTGAGGGTAAATCAATGGGTAAAATTATTCAAAAGCGCACAGATTACATTTCTTGGGACGAATATTTTATGGGAGTTGCAAAACTTGCGAGTTTACGTTCCAAAGACCCAAATTCACAAGTTGGAGCCTGCATTGTAGATCAGGATAATAAGATTCTTTCAATGGGCTACAACGGGTTACCACGCGGCTGTTCTGATGATGAATTTCCTTGGGCGCGCGAAGGTAATTCTTTAGAAACAAAATACGCTTACGTTACCCACAGCGAGCTAAACGCAATTCTGAATTACAGAGGCGGCTCGCTTGAAAACTGCAAAATCTACGTTACACTTTTTCCGTGCAACGAATGTGCAAAAGCAATTATACAATCAGGAATTAAAACAGTTATTTTCGGAGAGAACAAATACGACGGAACGCCTTCTGTAGAAGCTTCAAAACGCTTAATGAATGCGGCTGGTGTTCGGTATTATCAATATCAACCAACTGGAAAAACTCTCGAAATTAATGTTTAAACAAATCAAAAAATACTTTTTTGCAATTTTATTAAAAATAACAATTTTATTTTCTCTTTTTTCGTGTAAAACCACTTCTACACTTGAGCGGCAAACAATTCCGCAAGAAGATAAATATGTAATTACGCGCGAACTCGATTTATCGCCAAACCAAGAAGAATCAAAATACATTTTTATCAGACTTTACAATCCGGAATACAAAAATCCTTTTTACGTTGCAAATATTCTAAAAGGCGGCTTAAACGCAACACAAGTTGATGAAACACCGGAACTAAGTCATGCTTCAATTAATTTTTCACTCGATGATAATTTTTATGGATTAACATCTGGCGGAAAATATCAGCTTGCCCAAGAAGCCTGCCTTTATCCGCAAGATAACAAATATATGAAAAACTGCGATCCGGCAAGATCAGAGCAAATAACTTACGCAATCAAAGTTTCGCCGGAAGAATACGAAAATGCGAAGAAATTTGTAGAAAATTATGCCGACAGCACAGATATAAAATATAAATCATATTTGAATTTTAAAATTGCAATGTTTTGCATAAAACGCAAATTCTTTACCGCAAAAGAAAAAAAGGCATTTGGCTCAGTTGTTTATCCAAAACGTGCACAAAATAAAAAAATTCAAGGCGACGAATGGCGAAACGAAAATGATTTTGTTTGCTCAACTTTTGTTGCTTATGTTTTATATAACAATGTGAATAAAATCACAGATTTTTTTGATGAAAATAATATCAAATATGATTATATAAATGTCAGCGATTTGGTTATGATTCCGGGAATTATTCCGCTTTTTTATTCAACTTGGGAAAATTATCTAATTGCTGCAAATGCTTTTATAGAAGAATATCCGGAATTTCAGATTTACTTAACAGAATAAAAACTGTATTCTTTTGGCATTATGATAATTGATTTCCATTGCCACATTTATCCTTCAAAAATTGCCGAAAAAGCCAGTAAAAGTGTTGGAGATTTTTATAACTATCCAATGAAGTATCACGGAAGCCCGGAAGAACTAATTGAAAGCGGCTCGAAAATCGGCGTTTCAAAATATTTAATTTTGCCGGTTGCAACAAAACCAATGCAGGTTGAACCTTCAAATAATTTTACTATTGAACAATGCCAGGAACATTCGGAATTTATTGGCTTTGGAACTATGCACCCTGATTATGATAATTATGAGACGGAGCTTCGCCGCATAAAACAAGCGGGGCTGCGGGGAATTAAGCTTCATTCGGATTTTCAGAAATTTCAGATTGACGCCGGCCGAATGGATTCGGTTTATGATTTGATGACGGACTTGGAACTGCCTTTGATTATACATGCCGGCGATTATCGCTATGATTTTTCTGGCCCGGCGCGCATTTTAAATCTACACAAAAAGCACCCAAAACTCACTTTGATTGCAGCACATTTTGGCGGCTACACAGAATGGGAAGAATCTATGAAGTATCTTGTTGGCCAAGATATTTATTTTGATACTTCGAGTACGCTAGAATGGCTTCCTGTAGAAAAAGTAAACGAAATGATTAAAAAACACGGTGTAGAAAAATTTCTCTTTGGCTCAGATTTTCCAATGTGGGATCACCAGGAAGAACTTGAACGCTTTAATCGCTTAGATTTAGCCGATGAAGAGCGCGAAATGATTCTGCACAAGAATGCCGAAAAATTACTTAAATTGTAGATACGGTGGTTGCAGCTCCTGAGCTTGTCGAATGGAGCAAAACCACCGCATAACACATTTAATTATTTGTGGTCTTATAAATCACTCCGCCGCCTACAATTACGCCGTCCTTATAAAGAACTGCCGACTGGCCTGGAGCAACCGCCCGTTGCGGCTCGGCAAAAGTAATCTTCCAAGCCTGGCCGCGATACTTTGCAGCTTCTTCTTCATCGCAAACGTATTTTTGGATATGAGCCGCAACGGGCTTGCTCGCCAATCTTATTTTTACCATAGCTTCAAAATCTTCTGTTGGCTCAACACCTGCCGGCCAAACAAAATCATCAGCTATAAGAGCATTTGAATTTAATGCTTCGTTTGGAGCAAGCACAACCACATTATTTTTTGCATCAATTGAATGAACATAAACCGGGTAATTTACAGCAACACCAAGTCCGCGCCTCTGTCCAACTGTGTAATGCTCAATTCCGCGATGGCGACCAAGCACATGGCCGTCCAAATCAATTATATCGCCCGGAACCGAAGGCTTATCTGCAAACAAAACATCAAAATATTCTTCGCCAATAAAATCCTGGCTTTCTTCACGATTTACAGCTTCAAGGCCGGCCTCTTTTGCAAGTGCAAAAACATCAGCTTTTTTCATAACTGCAAGAGGAAATCTAACCTTTTCTAGTGTTTCCGAAGAAACGCGATACAAAAAATATGTCTGATCTTTTGAAACATCTTCGGCACCTGCAATCATACAAGGACGCTTATCTGTTCCAAAAAGTCCTTCAACTGGGCGCACGATTTTTGCATAATGGCCGGTACAAAAATAATCATACTTAATTCCAAGATTTTCAATGCCTTTTAAGAGCGCGCCAAATTTTATCATCATATTACAACGAATACACGGATTTGGTGTTCGGCCGCTTCTATATTCGCTCTTAAAATATTCAAGTATTTCTTTTTTGTAAGTTTCTTTTACATCAATAACATAATATTCAATTCCGTGTGTTTCACAAAATCGCTTGCATTCTTCTATATTTTCTTCTTCGCCTGGCCCAAAGCAAGCTTCTCGAGTTTTTGTTCCTGTATGAATTTCAGGCAAACTTCCGTCCCAAAGCGACATTGTAGCACCAATTACTTTGCAACCTCTTTGTAAAAGCAAAAGCGCGGTAAGGGTTGAATCAACTCCGCCAGACATTCCAACTACAACTGTATCTCCCGCTTTTGGCATTTCCTGCATTTCGTATTTCATAAAAAATCCTATAAACCCACAAGGGCAAAAATAAAATCAAAATCTTTTTCCCTACTATAACACAAGGTTGAATAATAGAAAAGTAAATTTAAAAATATCTTTTTTTAAAAAGCTAAGTTAAAATAAAAGTGCAAAATTAATTCAGAGGGATAAAATAATGGGTATGAGACTTGTAACACGTTCTGATTTTGATGGTCTTGCTTGCGGAGCCCTTTTGCTCGAAGCTGGTATAATTGATCACTGGCAGTTTGCACATCCAAAAGATTTACAAGACGGACTTGTTCCTATTGATAGCAATGACTGTCTTGCAAATGTTCCTTTTGTAGAAGGCTGCGGGCTTTGGTTCGATCATCATTCTAGCGAATTTGAGCGAAATCAGCTTAAAGGCAAATACAAAGGTGAAAGCCGCATTACTCCTTCATGTGCACGAATTATTTACGAATATTATGGCGGTAAACAAAAATTTCCTAATTTTGATGATTTAATGGTTGCTGTTGATAAAGTTGATTCAGGAAATCTAACAATTGATGAAATACAAAATCCTAAAGGCTGGATTCTTGTTGGCTTTTTAATGGATCCTCGCACAGGTCTTGGCCGCTGGCGCCAATTTACTGTATCAAATTATCAGCTTATGGAAAAACTTATGGTTGCCTGTCGCGATAAATCAACAGAAGAAATTCTTTCTATGCCAGATGTAAAAGAGCGAATTGAAGTTTACAATGAACAAACCGAAAAATTTAAAGAAATGGTAAAAGCGCACACAGTTACAGACGGCAATCTTATTATTTCTGATTTGCGCGGCGTTGATCCAATTTACACCGGCAACCGTTTTATGATTTATAGTATGTATCCGCAGCAAAATATTTCTGCATGGATTGTAAGCGGACGCGGCGGACAAGGTTGTTCTGCGGCTGTTGGCTACAGCATTTTAAACAAAACCAGCAAAGTAAACGTTGGAAGCCTTATGCTAAAATATGGCGGCGGCGGCCACGAAAAAGTTGGAACCTGCCAGTTCACAAACGAAAATATGCAAACCGAACTGCCAAAAATGCTTTACGAACTTAAGGGTTTGGCAAACGCTTAAAAAATCGCTAAAATGAACGGGTTGCTGTAAAGGCAGCCCATTATTTTTTTAACTGGTGATTATGAAAAACAAAGTATTTTTAGAAGGAATGCGCGACGGGCTTCCTATTGGTCTTGGCTACTTTGCAGTTTCTTTTTCTTTGGGAATTGTTGCACGAAATGCCAGCCTCACACCTTTTCAAGGCTTTATTGCAAGTTTATTATGCGTAGCTTCCGCTGGAGAATATGCACTTTTTACTTCTATTCAGCAGGCTGCCTCTTTTTTTGAAATTGCCTTAATTACATTGATTGTAAACGCCCGCTACTTGCTTATGAGCTGCGCCCTAACCCAGCGTTTTGATTCTAAAACACCTTTTATTCACCGCTTACTTTTAGGCTTTGGCGTAACCGACGAGCTTTTTGGAATCACAATTGCACGGCCAGGAAAAATAAATCCGGTTTACAGTTACGGCGCTTTTTTTACTGGTATTCCACTTTGGTGCATTGGAACTTCACTTGGAATTCTTGCCGGAAACTTTTTGCCAATCCGCGTGGTAAGCGCACTTTCTGTTGCTCTTTATGGAATGTTCCTTGCAATAATTGTTCCGCCGGCAAAAAAGAATCTTGTTATTATGATTTCTGTTTTAATCAGCTTTGCAGCAAGTTACGCTTGTTCTGTTTTGCCTTACATAAAAACCCTTTCTGGCGGAACACGCACAATTATTCTTACAATCGTAATTTCATCTGCTGTTGCATTAATCAAACCAATTCCAGAAGTTGAAGAATCACTAACTAACGATAGTTTGTCTGAGGAAAAATCAAAATGACAGCTTACATTTATCTTTCTATTTTTACAGCGTTTATTGTTTCTTATTTAATCCGCGTGCTGCCGCTTACACTAATTCGTAAGCCAATCAAAAATCGCTTTATAAAATCATTTTTATATTATGTTCCATATATTACGCTTGCGGTAATGACATTTCCGGCTATTGTTGAAGCAACACAATCTCCAATTGCAGGAATTATTGCGCTTGTTGTTGGAATTGCACTTTCATACTTTGGCGCAGGCCTTTTTCCTGTTGCCTGTGCCTGCTGCGCGGTTGTTTTTGCTGCTGAATTTTTCTTAGTTTGATTTATTGTATTCTTTTTGTATCTTTTATATTATAGACCGCTGTATAAATGAGGTTCGATAGATGAAAAACATTTTATGTGTTGGCAATGTATCAGTTGATATTAAAGCCTACTCTGCCGAAGTAGATGATACCGAAGCATATCGCGAAGGTTCTATTGAATTGGTTCCTGGCGGAGTTGGTCGCGGAATGGCAATTAATCTTAAGCATCTTGGTATGAACACTTTTATCCATTCGGTTGTCGGAAAAGACATTTTTGGTGAATATTTACGAAACGGGCTCGAAGCCGAAGGCGTAAATACAACTTTGCTCGCAGAAAGCCCGGAACGAAAAACAGCGCTTTTTTCTGTAATGGCAAGTCGGGGAAAAAGCGCAACTTGTGTTTATTCAACTCAAGTGTTAAAAGAAATTTCTTTCACAAAACAAGTTGAAAAAGTAATTGAAGAAAATCAGATTTCAGCAATTGTTATGGATTCCAATCTTTCAGAAGAAACTTTGGCCGGCTTTTATGCTTACAAAAAATCGCACCCAGAAATTTTTGTTTTTCAAAATGCAACCGCTCCAGACATTGCAAAAAAAACAATGCAGTACGCGCCTTTAATTGATTTATTCGGTTGCAACCAATACGAAGCCGCTGCAATTTTGGGCGAATCAGAAGTGCTTCCAGATTTAACTACCGCTCGTAAGTTTCAAGCACTTGGTTACAAAAATTTTATAATCACTTTTGGAGAGCAAGGCGTTATGGTTAGAATTGGCAAAGAAACCTGGAATGAACCGCCGTACAATACATCACAAATTGTCGACACAATTGGCGCCGGCGACGCATTTGCTTCTGGCTTTTTAATGGGATTTTTGGACAATGAACCCGTAAAGCGCTGCATTCATTACGGACTTGCCTGCGCAAAAGAAACTTTACTTACAAGACAAACCGTTAGCAATAAATTGTCAAAAAGTTTTTTGGAAAGCTATAAATTGTAATTTTTCGATTTTTTTTGGCGCATTTTTGCTGGCGCAAAAACCAGGCTTTCCGCCGTTCCGCGCTAACCGCGCTCCATTCCTACACTTCGTTTCGGAACGCCTGCGGCGCGGCTACAATCCTTTGCGCGCGCTGCTTCATACTTATAATCAAAAAATCATAAAAAAAGCCGGTGGCTTAAAACCATCGGCTAAAATTTTAATCAAGCATATCCAGCACATCAACATAAATCGCAAAATGCAAATGTGGACCAGTAGAAACTCCGCTTCCGCGCAAATCTTTTTTTCCGCCAGTTGCACCAATAATCTGGCCTTTTTCCACCCACTCGCCTTCGCGAACATCTGTGCGAATCAAATGCGCATACAAAGAGCGCGTTCCGTCATTGTGCCGCAATTCAATCATTCCGCCATAAACCGGGTGACCTTTCCAAATTGAACCATTATCGTAACTTGGATAACAGTTTGCAACTACGCCACTTTTTGCTGCAAAAACTTTTGTTCTAACAGGAACTACAAAATCAACTGCATTGTGATAATTAGTTGAATAGATTCCGTTTCCGGCTCTAAGCCCTTGCAGCGAACTAATGTTTTGTCTGTATTCATTAGGAAGAGGAAAAGCGAACTGTTCAATTTGCTTTCCGATAAACTCAGGCGCTTCAGTTTTCTCCGATGATTCTGTCTGCTCCGATTCAACAACTTTTGTTTTGCATGATATTAGAGACAATAATACCAGCAGAATTAAAAACTTAAACCTCATACATTGCCTTTCCCGCAAACTTGCAGGTAACTTTTTTTGATATTCTCTCTTTGATTTTCAAATTCAAAAAGTCCGGGTTGTCAAACAATGCAGTAGATTCGTTTCGGCTTGAATCTGTTTACTTTATTTACTGAATTTTCTATAAAGAAGCAAACAATTGAAAATATAACGTTTTCGTAGAAAAATCAGTTTCAATAATATATATTCTCTTAAGATTTTTGGCAACAAGTTTTATATAGTTTTTTTGAATACAAGGCTTAAGGCAAAACGATAATTGCAAAAAAAAGGTCGCCTGCACGCAGCTGGCGACCTTCTTTTTCAAATCAAAATCTAATTCAACTTATTTTGGAATTAAAGATTTTCAAAATTGTATCTGTGCAAAACTGAATTATCTTTATCTTCGCAAACCCAAATGCATCCGCGTTTTTTATCAATACAAAGCCCTTCTGGATTGTTTTGAGTTTTTTTCTTTGGATTTTCAATCATATCGCTGATATCATAAAAAGTAAGAAGTTTAGATCCATCGCCGTTGAAAAGATAAATCTTAAAGGTTTCAGAATCAATTACCCAAAGCCAGTCATTTTCTTCATCATAATCAAGGCCAGCAATTTCACTAATAATTAAATCGCTGTCATTTATGAAAGTTTCGTTTTCCCAACCATCTGCAGTAAGAAGAGATTTTTCGTCTCTAAGTTTATTTCCATTCATATCATATTGAAACAGCAAAACATTTTTTTGTGTTCCAAGATAAAAGCCCTGTTCGTTATTTCTTCTAAACCAGGTAATTCCTTCAATTCCATTATTTCCATATTTATTTGAACTAAAGCTAATCATTTTTTTTGGGCTGTCAGATTCGCCATCTTCAAATACATAGCCTGCATCATTTTTTTTGATTTTCAAAATTGCCTTATTTTCCTGCTCAAGTCCAACGTAAAGATTTCCTTCGGAATCCATTGCCATTCCTTCCATTCCAAGACCATTTGGGGTTCCATGTCTGTTTTTCTTTGGAACGATTTTTGCAGTATATAAATGGTCATCTGCAGAAATTGAATAAACCTTTGTTTTATTGTTGACTGCTATTTCATATTTTGAATCATTAGTTTTAGAAATCATATTGGCCAACTGAATTTCATAAAGGGTACCATCATCATCTGCGCCCCAAATTACTTCGCCATCTTCAGAAAGACAAATTCCAGAAAGCTCACTCATTCCGTTTAATGTAAACTGATATTCATGGTCTATTAATACTGGAAGTTTTTTTTCAATGGCAGTTTCCTGGCTAACGACATTTGCATCATTTTCATTATTTGCATTAGCTGAATTGTCTGCATTTTCGTCGTTAGTATTTTTTTCGGTAGCATTTTCATTACCAGCATTTTCTTTGTTAGCTTTTTCATTGCTAGTTTTTTCATTGTCAATGTTTTGATTGTCATTGATACTAATTTCATTAGCCGGCTGTTCATAATTCGTGTCTGCAGAATTATAAGTATTACTACAACCTGCTAACAAGGTTGCGCCCAAAATCATAATTGCTGAAACTAGTGCTTTTGAACATAGTTTTTGTAAAATCATAAAAATCTCCATAATATTTAATTTTTACTTTTTTAAATAATTTGAAACTTTTCTTTTTGAAAAACTAAGTTTGTATGTAAAATTTAAAAAAACACTATGCCCAAATAGTTACAAAAAAATTTTGATATAATAATAATTCAAAAAAACGGTTGACCCAAAAATACACAATTTCTATAATTGATTATGTTTGATTATCTTTTTTTTGATTTAGACGGAACGCTAACCGATCCTGCGCTCGGCATTACAAATTCATTTAAATATGCTTTAAAAAGTTTTGGCATTGAAATTCCTTCTTACGAAAAACTCTGCTCGTTTATTGGCCCGCCACTTATCGAAACTTTTAAAACTCAATTTGATTTTGATGAAGCTAAAGCTCAAGAGGGCGTAAAAAAATATCGCGAATATTTTGCAAAAACAGGCTTGCTCGAAAATTCAGTTTACAAAGGAATTCCCGAACTTTTGGAAAATCTAAAAGCCGCTGGAAAAACACTTGTTGTTGCAACTTCAAAACCAGAAGAATATTCTGTAAAAATTATAGAACATTTTGGACTTTCAAAATATTTTGAAAATGTTTGCGGAAGCAATATCGACGAAACCAGAAGCAAAAAAGACGAAGTAATTTCTTACGCAATCGAACGAAATCACATTGCAGACAAATCAAAAATCCTGATGATTGGAGACCGCAAGCACGATATTCTTGGAGCAAAAAAAGTCGGCCTAAAATCTTGCGGAGTTCTTTTTGGCTACGGAAGCCGGCAGGAACTAGAAACCGCCGGCGCCAACTTCATTGCAGAAAATATTCCTCAGCTAAAAGAAATCTGTTTAAAAATTGACTAACTAACGGAAGTTAGCTAAAAAGGAAGTTTTATGAAAACCTCGTCAGCGTATATAATTCCAGCAGACTTTCCCGACCCAGATGTAATTCGCGTTGGCGATACTTATTATATGGTAAGTACAACAATGCATTTTATGCCAGGCTGCGAAATATTACGTTCATATAATCTTGTGAACTGGGAACACGCCGCTTATGTTTTTGATGAACTTGAACAAACTTCCGGCCAAACCCTAAAAGACAATAAAGGCATTTATGGTCGCGGAATGTGGGCTGCAAGTCTTCGTTATCATAACAAAAAATTTTATGTTAGTTTTGTTGCAAATGACACTCACAAAACGTATTTGTATTCAGCTGATAAAATTGAAGGAACGTGGCACAAAACAAATATAAGCGGCTTTTTTCACGATATGTCGATTCTTTTTGATGATGACGACCGCGTTTACTGCGTGAGCGGAAACACAAATATCACACTCACAGAATTAGAATCTGATTTATCTGCTCCTAAAAAAAACGGCATAAATAAAGTGATAATTTGTGATAATCCGGAAAAAATAATTCTTGGCTACGAAGGAAGTCATTTTTATAAAATCAACAACAAATATTATATTTTTTTGATTCATATGCCAAAAGGCCAAATGCGAACACAGGCCTGTTTTGTTGCAGACAAAATCGAAGGACCGTACATCGGCAAAGATGTTCTTTGTTCTGATTTAGCAGGCTGGAACAGCGGAGTTGCGCAAGGCGGAATTGTTCAATCAAATAACGGCGAATGGTTTGGAATACTATTTCAAGATCATGGAGCATTGGGAAGAATTCCCGTTTTAGTTCCAGTAAAGTTTGAAAACGACTTTCCAGTTTTTGGAACAAACGGAACCGCTCCATTAAAAATCACAGTTGAAGATAATCGCCCTGATTATCAATATAAACCACTTTACAGCAATGATTTTACAAATCCCGCTTGGCAATGGAATCACATTCCAAATAAAAAACTCGTAAAACTTGAACCTACCCTTTTTAGCGTAAAAACTCAAAAACTTTGCAAAAATCCTGTTCAAGCAGCAAATACATTAACCCAGCGAACATTTACAGAAAACTGCGCCGGCAGCGTAACAGTTAATCCTTCAAAGCTAAACAACGGTGACATTACAGGCCTTTGCGCACTCGAAGGTGAATACGGATTTATTGGTATCACAAAAAAACAAGGCAATTTTTATTTAATCGCCGCAGAACACAAAATTCCGTATTCTCAATGGAGTATGGGAGTTTATGATGATGACGAACCAAACATAATTGCAGAAAAGCAAATCGATTCTAAACAAATCAGATTAAAAGCAACTTTTTGCCTCGAGCATAATAAAGAAAATGTTTTGTTCAGTTATTATGATGAATCTTCAAACAGGTTTGAAGATTTTGGTTCGCCTATAAAGCTGCGATATACACTAGATCAGTTTGTTGGTGTAAGATTCGCGCTTTTCTGTTATTCTACAAAAACTATTGGCGGAAGCGCCTCTTTTAAGGAGTTCAAAATTGAAATATTGTAAAGCAACCATTGATGATTTGGAAAATGTATTTTCTGTTTATTCAAATGCTATTATAGCAATGGAAAATGATAATATTCACCAATGGGATAATATATATCCAGACAAACAGATTCTTTCTGAAGATATTTCTAAAAATCTTATGTACATTGGAAAACAAGACGAAAAAATTGCCGTTTGCTTTGTATTAAGTGAAGAATGCGACGAAGAATATAAAAATGGCTTATGGCAGTTTCCTGATTCAAAATTTAATGTAATTCACAGATTATGTGTAAATCCAGCTTATCAAAATAAAGGAATTGCTACAAAAACTTTAGAATACATAGAAAACCTTTGTAAATCGCAAGGTTATGATTCTATAAGACTGGATTGTTTTACAGAAAATCCCTATTCCAGAAAACTATATGATAAAGCCGGCTATTCTGTTACCGGATACGCAGATTGGCGAAAAGGCCGTTTTGAATTAAGAGAAAAAAAGTTATAGAACTTTAATATTCTTATAAATGAAAAAAAGCTGCAAAGTTTGGCTGTTTTATATGTAAAATGTGCTAAAAACTTGAAATCCACGCAAAAACAATTTGCGTGGATTTTTTTTGTGATTTTGAAAATTAAACGACAGACTAACAACCGACCATTAATAATTTTATATTTCATACGACCGTTTATTAGTTTTTTATACTTACTAACGAACGGTCATTTTTTCTTTGGTACAAAGCGGCAGTTTCTTTGATTTTAAGAAATTTATGTAAAAAGCCGTTTTTATATTAAAAGCTGCCTTAGTGCTATTTTATTGATTATGTTTCACGTGGAACATAAAAATTATTTGACAAAATTTGAGTTTATTAAAAATGCTAAAAAACATTGCAAAACAACTTTTTTACAAAAAGTTGTTTCAGACCGTGTTCCACGTGAAACAATAGATATAAATATTGGTGCGCGCAAAATAAAACTCTCTTTTGATTTTTTTTTGTATAACACACAATTTGTTCTGACTTTCTTTTTCCGCAATTATTTTATGTTTCACGTGGAACACATTTCAGGCAATTAATATTTCTGCGGATTTTTCTATAAGTTAGTTTTTGTAAATGTTCTTAATAATTTTATAATTATTAAATTGGTTTTTAAATTAAACATCGTGTTTCACGTGGAACATTAAAGTTTTATCTACACTCCTCTACCCTACTCCAATAAAAACTAATCCACTTAACTAACAAAGTTATCCACATATTCACAAAAAAATGTGGATAACTTGTTGATAATGTGGATAACTAATAGTTGTAAGTTTCACGTGAAACATGACCAAATTTCAGTATTTAGACAATTAGCAAAACCATAAATCTCAATTCTTATTTGAACAAAAAAAGGCTGACCGCATTTTTGCGATCAGCCTTTCTGCCTGATGTATATCCCCTTGAACTAATTCCGTTTTAGTAATAGCTCATTCCCTATTTATATTATTAAACATAAAGAATCATTTGTCAACAATTATTTTAACTACCTATCGTTAGTTTGTTAAAAATACCGCTGTTTCATTTCTTTATACTCAAATAACACCATATTTAGTGTTTTTGATATTTTGCAAAAATCATTTTTTGTATTTTTCTTCTTCGTCCTTATCCTGAACTTTATCGAGCCCAACAAGATAATCTGGTTCAGTAATACGAACTACATTTACACCAGAAGCTCCTGTGCCCTGCTCTTTAATATCAGTTGCCTTAAAGCGCAAAGTTTTTCCCTGACTTGTCATACAAACAACTTCATCAGAATCTTTTACATTAAGGGCTCCAATAATTTCACCCTTAGATTCTGTGTTACCAAAGATTCTCTGTCCGCCAGTTCCTCGTCCGTGTACAGAATAAAGGTCAAAAGAAATTCTCTTTCCAACTCCTTTTTCTGTTAGAAGAATCATATTTGCATCTTTTTCAACTTTAACAGCTGCAGCAATTTCATCGCCTTCGCTTAATTTCATTCCCTTAATACCGCAGCTTGCGCGACCCATTAAACGAACAGAATCTTCTGTAATTCTGAGAGCCTTACCACGACGAGAAATCAACATAACTTCACAATCGCCTGTAGTAGGAATTGCACTAATGAGCTTATCACCGTCATTCAATTTTATACCGATAATACCGCGTGTCTTAGCATTTGCGAATTCTGTAGAACGAACTTTCTTTACAACACCCTGTGCAGTTGTCATAAACAGGAGCAAATCTTCTGAGAACTCTTTGAGTGAAACTACAGTTGTAATTTCTTCATCTGGTCCAACCTGAAGAAGTCCCTTGATATGAGCACCACGTGCTGCCTTTTCGCTTTCAGGAATTTCATGAATCTTCATCCAGTAAGCACGGCCTAAGTTAGTTATGAATAACAGATGTTCCTTTGTAGAACCGATGAACAACTGATTAACGTAGTCGTCATCAAGAAGGTTGGTACCGTTACTTCCGGTTCCTCCCCTACCCTGCTTCTTATACTTATCAGCTGGAACACGTTTGATGTAACCCATGCGGGAAATCATAACAACCATGTCCTCATCTTTAATCATATCTTCAACATTGATTTGTTCAACTTCGCTTGCAACAATTTCTGTACGGCGGTCATCACCATACTTTGCTGCAAGGCTGCGAGTCTCGTCTTTGATAAGACCGAGAATCTTGTTGTGATCTGCGAGAAGTCCTTCGAGGTAATCAATGAGTGCCTGAAGTTCTTTAATCTCTTTCTGAAGATCTTCAATGAGCAAGTGTGTGAGGCGCTTGAGCTGCATATCAACAATTGCCTGTGCCTGCTCATCATCAAAGTTGAATCTCTTTTCGAGTTTGAGTTTTGCGTCTTCTGTATTTTCAGAGCTCTTGATAATCTGAATAACTTCATCAATGTTATTGATAGC
>JAGCVK010000006.1 GCA_017962415.1 Treponema sp.
GGCTAAGAACGCGCTCTGCGGCAACTAAACATCACCAATCATCTTCATACGCTTTTTACCTTCTTTCTGTTTTTCAAGAAGTTTTCGTTTACGCGTAATATCACCGCCATAACACTTTGCAAGAACGTCTTTACGAACAGGATTTACAGTTTCGCGGGCAATAATCTGGCCGCCGATTGCCCCCTGAATTGCAACCTTAAACTGCTGACGTGAAATCTCGTTCTTAAGGCGTTCACAAACTTTGCGGGCGCGGTCAACAGCATTCTGGCGGAAAGTCAAAAGCGAAAGTGCGTCGACAATTTTTCCATTCAAAAGAATATCAACTTTTACAAGGTCTGTTGCACGATAACCTGTAACTTCATAATCAAAAGAAGCATAACCGCGGCTATAACTTTTAAGGCGATCATAAAAATCAAAAAGAACTTCGCTCAAAGGCATTTCGTAAGTAAGTTCAACGCGCTTTGTGTCCAAATATTGCATATTAGTCTGAACGCCACGCTTTTCTGTACAAAGCGCCATAATTGAACCAAGAAACTCAGAAGGCGTAATTATCGAAGCCTTAATATAAGGTTCTTCGGCATCTTTAATTCTTCCCTGCGGATATTCAGACGGATTATCAATATACATATCTTCGCCATTTTGAAGGTGAAGAAGATAGCGTACGCTAGGAGCTGTAAAGATTACAGCCTGATCGAAGTCGCGCTCAAGTCGCTCTTGAATAATTTCAAGATGAAGAAGCCCTAAAAAGCCGCAGCGGAAACCGTTGCCAAGTGCAAGCGAATTATCTTTTTCGTAAACCAAACTTGCATCGTTGAGCTTAAGTTTTTCCATGCTATCTTTAAGCTCTTCATAATCATTTGAATCCATTGGATAAATTGAAGAATAAACAACCGGCTTTACTTCCTTAAAACCTGGAAGCGGCTCACTCACGCCGTTTTCTACAGAAGTAATTGTATCGCCGACTTTTACATCGCTTACAGTTTTAAGGCCTGAAATAATATAGCCAACGTCTCCTGCTTCGAGAACGCCGGTTTCTTCATAATTGATTTTAAAGATTCCGCACTGCTCTACTTTGTATTGCGTATTTGTGCTCATCATTTTGATAAGGTCGCCGGTTTTGAGTTTTCCTTCCATTACGCGAACGTGAACAACAACTCCGCGGTAAACATCATAATGACAGTCAAAAATCAAGGCCGCAAGTTTACCGTTTGGGTCTCCAGTAGGAGCCGGAAACTTTGTTACAATTGCCTCTAAAAGCTCATCAATTCCTTCACCAGTTTTGGCAGAAACGCACATAGCGTCTGCAGAATCAAGGCCAAGCTCATTATCAATCTGATTTTTGCAGGAAGGAATATCAGCTGAAGCAAGGTCAATTTTGTTGATTACAGGAACCATTGTAAGATCGTGTTCGAGCGCCATATACATATTTGAAACAGTCTGGCTTTCAACGCCCTGAGTTGCGTCAATCAACAAAAGAGCACCTTCACAAGAAGCAATTGCGCGCGAAACTTCGTAAGAAAAGTCAACGTGGCCCGGAGTATCAACAAAGTTTAATTCATAATCGTGACCGTCTTTTGCATGATAAGGAATTGTAACAGCCTGGCTTTTAATTGTGATTCCGCGTTCGCGTTCAATATCCATATTGTCGAGAATCTGATTCATCATTTTGCGGTCATCAATAATTTTTGCCTTTTGAATCAAACGGTCAGAAAGCGTTGATTTTCCGTGATCAATGTGAGCAACAATACAGAAGTTGCGCTTGTATTTCATTTCAGTCATTTTAAAAAGCTCCAAAGATTAAAAATAGTAAGGGCTATCAAATCCAGCTGCAAGATTAATCACAACATCAAGAAAGGCCTTTTTCTTACGCTTAGTGGAAAGCGGTGTGATAATTGCCTCATTTTTCTGATCAATAACAACATCAAGAACTGTGACAGTATCATTTTCAGAAAAACTCAAATCATCAGCGGCACTGCCCGGAATAATTTTTTCTATTGTATAGGAATTTTTGTTTGTTGTCGATGAAGAAACAAGCTTCATTCCAAAAAGTGGAACAAAAGATGTATTTATTAAATCAGATTCAAAAACAGTAAGCGAAGGATATTCAGGACGTTTTTCGAGATAAATAAGGCAAGTTTTTTCTTCATCATTTTCAGATAAATATTTACATTCGAGAATAGACTCAGCTTCATAACTCATCATAAGAAAATTAAAATCTTCTAGAGAAGAAACAGGTTTGTTATCTAAACTTGTAATCACATCACCAGCACAAAGGCCTGCCATAAAACCAGAGCCGCCAGGAAGAACATACTGAACTTCAAGACCAACACGCTTTGAGCCGTTGCGTTTAGTATTTCCAAAACAGCCAATCCAAGAGTGAACGATTTCACCGCGACCATACAAATATGGAAGAATCTGCTTTAAGTATTCAACAGGAATTGCAAAATTCAAGCCCTGAAGCTGCAAAGCGCCAGCATAAACAATAGCCTGAACTTTCATATTTTGATCGATTAAAGGGCCGCCAGAATTTCCAGAATTTACCGCCGCATCAATCTGAAAAACGTTTCCAAGCGCAAGAAGTTTACGGTCAAACGAAGAAATAATGCCAGATGTAATAGTTCCTTCCAAACCGGCCGGAGTTCCAATTGCAGAAATTTTATCGCCAATTTCAAGGTCATTGCTCGAGCCAAGATTTAAAACAAACTCAGGAGTAATTTCAACTTTTAAAAGAGCAAGGTCAAGAAGTTTGTCGTAACCAACAACTTTTGCAGGAATCTTTGTGATATTATCGTCTAAAAGTTTAATGTAAAGACGCGAAAAACCTTCGTACTTTGGATTCACCATAGAATCAATTACATGATGATTTGTAATAATATAACCACGCTCATCAATAAAAAATCCCGAACCAATAGACGCTTCGGCGTAGCCCGCGCCATTTCTTACAGTAATGCCACGATCAACCCAAATAGTGACAGTAGCTTTCATGCATTCAGAAATTTTAGAAGGTGCCTTTTTATTTTTACCGGAAAGGGCTGGAACATCAGCTAAATATAAATCTTCGCCTTTATAAGCAGAATATTCCCAATTTGGATTTACAGCTTTTAAAGATTTATAATACTTTTTTGCATCAAGATAGTTTCCTTCATTTATTGCAGAATCCAAAAGCGAAGCAACCTTTTGAAAACATTTTTCAGTAACTTCGCTGCGATTCAAAAGGCTTGCTCGCCACAAAGCTCTAACAGGCTCGTTTTCCAAAAAAGATTCAATGCGTTTAATTTCGTTTTGAACAATATCTTCGTCGCTATAATTAATAGGCTGCGCTACAGAAGAAGGCTGCCGGATTGAATGACACGAAAAATTCAAAAAACAAGTACAAAAAATCGCAAGAGAATAAAAAAACTTTTTTTTAGAAAAAAACATATTATTTTGAAGCCTCATTTACAAGTGGAAGTGTATTTGCCGGAACATAACGGCAATAAAGATTTGATTCAACTTTGATTACAGAAATTCGCTGATTTTCAAAATCAAAAATAGAAATTGCGCCCTGCGTAATTCCAGAAGCAACAAATTTTAAAACAGCAGCTTCCGCATCTGCGCTACCTTTAGTTTCAATCCAATAAAGATTTTCAGTATTGCCAGCGTAAACCATAACTTCAGAACCTTCAGAGTTCAGTTTTACAGGAACACCGTCATAAGTTGTAAGAGAAAGCTTTTGAAGCCCATTATCATCAAAATATAAAGTTTCTTCGACTAAAGATTCGCCAGGCTTTTGCGGATAGCGGATATACTGACAATCGGGGATTCCATTATCATCATTATCCCAAACTGTGATTTTTCCGTTATATTCAAGATATTCTTCAGAAAATTCGCAGAAAGTATTAGAATTATCATCAATTTGAATTTTCCGCAAATAAAGATTTGAACGGCCGTCAATAAAGTTGAAAGCCTTTGAAACAATCTGCCGGTTTTCATCAGTATCAAGACCTTGCTGGCCAAAAGGAATTTCAGTATAAAGCTCTGTAGTTTCAAAAATACCATTGTTATCATAATCAACATAACGGGTAATAGAAGTTTCGTCGTTAAACTGACAATAAGCATAGCGCTTGTTTTGCTCAAAAAACTCAGCAAAAACAAGTTCGCCGCCAGAAAGAGAATAAACAATACGGGCATCGTCGCGCTCAGTAATCGGAAGTTCAAAGCTAGAAGCACTTTTGATTGCTTCCTGCGGAAGCGTAATTGCAACTTCATGAGCAATGTACGGAATGTAAAAATCTGCACCAATGCGAGAAAAAGTATTATCGATTACAAAATCAAAAGGCGAAAAAGTTAAATCATTATGCTGAAAATTGAACACAAGATTGTTTTCAGTATAAGCGATTTTTGAAACAGACGGGAAAGTGTCGTAGAAAAACTGAGTTTTGCGGGAATTAAAAGAAATAAAAACCGGAGAGCCAAAATCGCAGGAACAATAAAGTTCGACTTCGCCATCATTATTAGAATCATAATTAATAGAAAGCGGGCGGCCTTTTTCATAAATAACAGTAAACTCGTACTGAAGATCAAGATTATCATCAATAAAAATAGTTCCAGAAAAATCTGCCAAAAGCTCGGCAGCCTGCTGAATTACAGCTTCATCAGAAAGAAGCGAAATAAAAGATTCCAAAAGTTCAAGAGGAATTTGCTTACCAACAGCGCTAAAGAACATATCAAACGCCTGCTGATCAGAATAAATACCGGCACGCAACGCAGAAACAGCAAGCAAAGCGTTTATGTTTTTGTGTTTGGCTTCGATTGATTTTATGAGGCGAAGTTTTTCTTCATCACGAGCAAAGCCGGCAGCAAGCAATTCCATTTGAGGATTTTTATCAGAATAATCAGGAAGTTTGAAAATATAAGCATCGGCGATAGTTGAAACAATTTCAGGAATTTCGTAGGAAATGCCATTTTTTTCAGCTTCGTTTCTAAAAAGAGATTCAAACATAAAAAACAATTCAGGAAAACGGGAATCTTGAGGATAAACGCGACGATCGCTGTTTAAACGAAGGCGAGCATTATTTACAGATTCGCTGGTTCCAAGCCGATAATAATTTTTAATTCGGATAAATTCAGCATCAGCAGAATAAATAAAAGGATCAGAATCAAGAATAGAAAGAGACTGATCATAAAGGCCAGTATCAGAAAGAAGATCAGCAATAAAAATGCGGGCGCCGTTTTTTGTGTAGCCAGCCCAATTATTTCGTTCAAAAGCCGAAGAAATAAAACGAAGCGATTGAGCTTTAGTTCCGCCAAGATTTAAAGTTGCTGCGGCTTTTACATAATAAAGATCAGAAATAGAATCATCATAAGAAAGGCCGAGTTCAGCCTGGCTCAAAGCATTTTTCCAGTCTTTTGCAACAAGACAATTTTCGGCAAGTTTTAAACAGCGAAGCGCCGTATTTTTATTTGCAGTTCCGGCAGATTTTTGAGCAAAGGCCGAACCAAAAACACAAAACAAACAAAGGAACAAAAAAACGCACTTTTTCATAACTTTACAATCCAATCCTTATAACCTAAAAATCTAGCAAGAACAGCTTTAATCGGCTGATTAGTTTCACCAAGCAATTGAATGACCGGAACAAGAAGTTTCTTTTCGCTTTCAATATGCCAGTCAGAAAGAATATCAGAAACTTTTTTTTCAGAACCGTCCGCGCAAAGAATCAAATCTCCAGGCTGAACACTTCTGACACAAAACGGAAGCGAAATATCGTCCGCAATGCTAATTTCTGAAATACAAACCGAAACTTTTTTTTCGCCTTTAGATTCTCTTAAATTAAAAACATTCAGATTTCCAAAAGGAAACGAAAAATTTCCGCTTTCTTCTATTATATCAAAAAAAACGCAATCCGTATTGTTTTGTTTATGTTTTTTTACAAAAAGATTATTTTTTTCGATGATAATATCAACAGAAGCAAAATGCTTTGAAAAAGAAAGAGTTTTTAGAGATTTAGAAAAATCAGAATCAGACGAATTTGAAAAAGAATCATTTAAGCAATTAATAACATCAGATAAAAAATGATTTGGAATACGAGAAGTTTCGCCAATTTTATTACAAGCAGAAAGAAGAACTCGCCGTTGAATTGCAGCAGGCGAAGAAATAAAAGACTCCAAAGGAATTTTTACTTCGATAGAAGAAGTTTCAGGATTTTTAGAAACAAAAAGAGGAAAATCTTCAACAAATTTTTGAATCACAAGAGAATCTTCGTAGGATTTTTCTGCGCCAGAAAGAACGCCAGTTTGCCAAAAAGGAAATTCTTGATTCAAAAAAGGAACAAGATTTAAGCGGATTTTATTGCGCAAATAATCCGTCTCATAATTCGTTTTATCAGTTCGCCAGCTAAAACCGCGACTTGCCACATAAGCCTCGATTTCGCTGCGTTCCACGCAAAGAAGCGGCCGAATATACAAACCGCGCCGCGCCTTAATACCAGCCGCCGCCTCTGCCGTACTTCCCTGCAAAAAGCGCATTAAAAGCGTTTCGAGCTGATCGTTGCGATTATGTGCCAGGCAAAGAAAACCTAAGTTTTGCTCTGCGATAAAGCGCTCGAACGCTGCGTACCGCAAATCCCGCGCCGCAGCTTCCGTTCCACAGCCGCGCTCCTTCGCATACGCGTCTACAGCGCCTCGCTCCAGTTCAACGACATTGCAAACAACATCGAGGCCGCGGCGGCGAAGATTTTCGCACACTTCAAAAACAAAGTCCGCGTCGCCGCCGCTCTCCTCAGCCGGCCGAATATTATGATTTACGGAAATTACATAAAGAGTGAAAGAAGCGGCGGCGGCTTGTGAGCCGGTATTTTTCGAAGATGGCGTCGAAACATCGTGTGAGCCACAACTTTTCTCCTCACCACACTCAAGAGTTTTCTTTTTCAACTCAAACAAAATTTCGCTTAGCGACAAAAGCAGCGAAACAGAATCTGCGCCGCCAGAAACAGCAACGCCAAGTCGCGGCGGTGTATGAGACACAATTTTTGAAAGAGCCGAAGATTGCGCAGTATGAGAAAAATAATCACAAAGATTAACGCCGCAATCTCTCAAAGCATATAAAACTTTTTTTTCAAAATCGCACATAAAAAAAAGACCGTTCTGCAAAAAACAGAACAGTCTTTATTATACACCAAAATTTGCAATTTTGCGAGTATCAGCAAGCACAGCTTGCTTTTGAGCCAAAATTAGCCACGAGCTGGTGAAACAGTTACGAGAGGAAGTTCAGAACTTGTAAGAACTTCAACATTCTTTTCAAGTTTAAGATCCTTTACGCGAAGAGCTTCACTAACGTTGATTCCTGAAATATCAGCAGAGATTGTTTCTGGAAGGTCAGCGATACAAGCCTTGATTTTGATTTCGTTATTGCGTTCTTTCTTGAAACCACCCTTAAGAACACCAGCAGGAGTTCCAGTATAGTGAACTTTGATTTTCATAACGAGTTTTTCGTTAGCATCAGGTGCAAAGAAATCAGCATGAAGAACTTTGTCATTACGAATGTTGTATTCAACGTCCTTAATCAAAGCGAGAGTTTCTTTTCCGTCTACCTTAAGAGTGATAGAAGTTGTTGGAGTGATAGTTCTCCAGATTTTGTTGAATTCTACTTCGCTAACTTCAACAGATGTAGCCTCGCCTTTTGAGTTGTAAACAACGGCAGGGATACGTCCTTCTTTGCGAAGATTTTTAGCAGCTGTTTTA
>JAGCVK010000007.1 GCA_017962415.1 Treponema sp.
CGCCTGAACCATTTGCCTTGTTTCTTCAATTGGCTTAAGAAGCCATGCAATTCCAGCACCATAACGGTAAATATCTGGAGCAGAACAGCCCATATTAATATCAAGGCCAATTCCAGGAAGTTCAACCAGTTGCTTTGCAGCAGCTTCCATTTTGGTTGCTGTGCGCCCGGTAAGCTGCCACACTAATTTTTGAGGAACCGGAGCTGGATTTATATAGTATTTTTCAAAAGGGCCGCCGGTAAGCAAAGTGCCCGCGTTAATCATTTCTGTAAAATATTCATCACAACCGCCAAATTTTTCTACAAGAATTCTAAAAGCCGGATGCGAAATAGTTGCCATTGGGCCGCAAATAAATTTCATAGCAATATTATAGCAAAAAATCATTGAAATATCATTGATTTCGTATTATCGTTATAGGTGCTAATAAATTAAATCAGGAGACTTACTTATGTTCGAGAGAAAAAAGTACAAAAAATTCGCGAGAACACAATTATCAGGTCGATGGGCAGTTCCAGTTCTTATTACAATCCTTGTTACAATTATTTCAGAATTATTTTCTATACCTGAATATATCGCAGTTTATAAATCAGATTTATTGTCAAATTACAGCACAATGTCTTTTTCAGAAATTGTACTTCAATACAAAGATATAACATCAAACGCAACATCAACGCTTACTATGATTATTCAACTTCTAGTAAGCATTGTTCTTGAAATTGCAGTTATTAGTGTTTTTCTCAAAATGTCGCGTTCGCCAGAGCCAATCAGTTTTTCAACGTTTTTTGAAGGCTTGAATAACTGGGCTCGCGCAATTTTAGCTTATTTGTGGTATTTTCTTTGGATTTTTATTTGGGCCTTTGTTGGAATTGGTTTAATTATCGTTTTATATACACAAGAGTCTTCGCTAAATTATCTTTTTATGTTTTTGATTTTAGTTGCAACCTGTGTAGTTATCATCATAAAATCTTATGCATATTCGCAAATGTTTTACATTATTGCAGAATATAGAGACGTTTCTATTCCAAAGGCAATGAAAATCAGTATTGAAATCACAAAAGACCACAAAGTAGACCTTTTTGTATTAGGTCTTAGCTTTATTGGCTGGGCTTTTCTTTCGATTTTTACTCTTTTTATTGCAAATTTTTGGCTTGTGCCTTATATGAATATGACTTATGTAAATGCATATCACGCACTTATGAAAGAAGCTATTGAAGCTGGAAGAATTAAACCGGAGGATCTTTCAAAATGAAAAAAACAGTAAAATCAGGAATCATTGTTTTTATATTATTGATTATAGGAGTTGGAATTTATTCTGTTTACAATATTCTTTTTCCAAAAAGTAATAATGAGTATTCCGAAAGGAATATGAGCTATAGAATTGCCGAAAATTCAAGAAATTATGATATAAACACGGCAAAAAATTATCGAAATGAATTTATTGCAGCGCTTTATATCGAAGGAACAATCCAGGCTGAAAATTATTATTACAGTCAAAAATGGATTTTGTCGAATATTGAATCTCTTAAAAATAATTCAAAAAATGTTGCGCTTGCAATCTTTATTAATACTCCAGGCGGCGCTGTTTATCAGGCTGATGAAGTTTATCTTGCTTTGGAAGATTACCGCACAAGCGGAAAGCCAGTTTATGTTTATCAAGGTCCAATGGCAGCTTCTGGCGGATATTATATTTCGTGCGCCGCAAATAAAATCTATGCTAACCGCAACACACTTACAGGCTGCATTGGCGTAATTATGGCCGAATCATACGATTTAACAGGTTTATTCAACAAATTAGGAATTAAGTCCACAACAATTTATTCTGGCAAAAATAAAAATATGATGAATTATAACGAACCGTTTACAGCTGAGCAAAAAGCAATTATGCAATCAATTTGCGATGAATGCTACGATCAGTTTGTTACAATTGTTTCTAACAGCCGAAAAATCAAATATGATACTGTTTGCAAACTTGCAGACGGAAGACTTTACACAGCAAAACAGGCTCTTGAGCACAGACTTATTGACGGAATTGGCTCTTGGGAAGATATGCTTTGCGATTTGGCCGAAAATGAACTTGAAAAACCTGGAATCAAAGTTCAAACTTACAAAAAGCCTAAAAAAAGACAGTCTATTTTTGATATTATGACTGGCAATGCAAAGGAAATTGAAAAGGCAAAAACCGCAGCTGCACTTGGTGTTCCTTCTGATGTAATTGATTCAATGAACAACAGAAGCCTTATGCCAATGTATCTTGCACCACAAAATTAAAAAAGCGCAAAACTAGCGGCAAAAAATCGCCGCAACAAAAAAACACATGGCGCCGCTTACTGTGCGCGTTCAGCACGTTCAATATAATAAACACCAGCCTTCTTACCATTTACAAGGGTATGAAGGCTTTTTTTGATTTTAAAGCCAGTTTCTGCGACTGCCCGTTCAAGTTCTTCTTTGCGTGCAGAAAGGATTACGCCGCGACCGCCCTCTTTGAGCACACGGTCAAATGAAGCGAACATTTGTTTGTAAAAACCTTCAATATCGGGCAGGTCTTCGTAGTAACCCCAAGGCGGGTCGGTAATTACAAGGCTCACAGAGTTGTCTTGAATGTGAGAGAGCTCGAGTACGTTTGCGGCGCGGCACAAAATATTTGGGGCCGAAAGTTGTTTGCGCGCGGCTGTAAAGCTCGCACGCTCTTTATCAAGGTCGCTTACATAAAGCATTTCAAAGCGGAATTTTTTGGCAAGCTGCACCGGGATAGAACCGTATCCGCAAAACGGCTCCAAAATTGTATCTTCGGGTTTTACTTGTGCAAAGCAGCAAATTAAATAAGCAATTTCCGGCCTAAGTTCACCTTTATTAAGATTTTTTTCTGTAATTTCCCGCTTTGAAATCAATTCGCCGCAAAAAGCAAAACCTTCGCGTCTTATTGAAAACCAAACTTCATTTGTTGGCGAAAGTCTATCCAATTTTAATTTTGAATTTTGTAAAACATAATCTTCGGCGCGGCGTGTTAAATTTTTATCAACTTTTGTAAACTGATTTTCATTTTGAAACCGCACACGAAAACTTCCTTTATTTACAAGCAAATAATTTTTTGCAGAACAAACTGAATTTATAATTGCCGGAAAATTAAGATTTTTTCCTTTCATTGTTTTTAAAACAAAAAAAGTATTATTAAAATATATGATTTTTTCGAGTTCCCGAGAATCTCCGTCAAAACGATAATGAACTAATCCATCAAAAAGATTCAAAATCTTAAGATTTTTTAAACGCAAAGTAAGGTCAGCTTCTACAACGCTTTGAAATCCTGTAATAAAAGAAGAAACAAATTCAGCCATATAAATGCATTATATTTATTTTCCTTTTTTTTTTCAAAGATTTTTTCAAAAAAATACCTTTCAGTAAGTACGAAATTTTTAATTTGATTTACTTCCACTGCAATAACATTCAATCTGCGGCTGCTGGGCAGCGGTATTTTGTCTCGCTTGAGCTCGCACCCAGCAATGCAGATTGAATATTATTTCCGTTCCGTAAATCAAATTAAAAAAAACTTTCCACGCATTTTTTCCTTATCAAAAACCAGTTCCTTATAATACATTTGCCCTGCTCTAAAAACCCTATTCCAAAAAAAATCTTTGTAATATATAATGAAATTATGAAACGTATTGCCATTATTACAGGTGCAAGTTCGGGGCTTGGCGAAGAATTTACGCGCCAGGTTTGTGCTAAATATGATTTTGATGAAATCTGGATTATTGCACGCCGAAGTGAAAAACTTTGCGAACTCGCAGAACAATTAAATGCAACTCAGCATTTTGAAGTTGTTCGGCCTGTTGTTATGGACATTGCGGGTAAAGAAGGCGTTGACAAACTAAAGACTTTTCTCGAAGAAGAAGATTCTAAGCTGCGCAAGGTAGAAAGCGGGCTTGAAATTGGTCTTTTGATTAACAACGCAGGCTTTGGAACTTATGGACCTTTTGCAGAGACTTCTATCTACCGTCAGATGGATATGATCGAACTGAACTGTACTACGGTAACAGGAATTTGTGGAATTGCGCTGAAATATCTTAAGTCCGGCTCTGTTGTTATAAACACAGCTTCTCTTGCAGCTTTTTTACCGCTGGGAAACTTTGCAGTTTACAGCGCTACTAAGGCTTACGTTTTGAACTTTTCTGTTGCACTTGCAGCAGAACTTCGTGATAAGGGTATAAAAGTATGCGCCCTCTGCCCGGGTTCTGTAAGTACTGAGTTTGCGAACGTTGCATCAAACGGAGCACGCGAAAAAGTAAAAGGCGGAATTCCACCGCGGAAGGTTGTATCACAATGTCTAAAAAGAGCCTTCAAAAACAAGCGCTTAGCTTTGTACCGGCTTAAATGGCGATTTACTGCTTTTATGAGCCGATTTGTAGGAAGATATTTTGGAGCACGCTACACTTACCTTTATAACAAACGTCCACATAATCCTGATGTGGATATGATCAAAAAAGAAGAAGAGATTTCACTCTCCGACTTCTTATAATATTTTCAAAAGGAATTGTTATGATCAACAGCGCACTTTTTACAGATTTTTATGAATTAACAATGGCTCAAGGCTATTGGAAAGAGAACATGAATCAGAAAGTTGTTTTTGATATGTTCTTTAGAAAGAATCCTTTTAACGGCGGATTTTCTATTCTCGCTGGAAACGAAACTTTAATGGACATTATCACAAATTTCCGTTTCAGCGAAGATGATATTAAATATCTTGCCGAACAAAATATTTTTGAACAGGGCTTTCTTGATTATCTTAAAGATTTCCATTTTACAGGTGATCTTTACACTATGGACGAAGGAACTGTAATTTTCCCACAAGAGCCGCTTGTTCGCATTCACGCAAATCTGATTGAAGCACAGATTCTTGAAGGCCTTGTTTTGAATCATGTAAACTTTCAGAGCCTTATTGCAACAAAAACTGCAAGAATTTGGCTTGCTTCAAAAAAAGCTCCTATTATGGAATTTGGTCTTCGCCGTGCTCAAGGCCCAGACGGAGCTATGAGCGCAACTCGTGCCGCTTATATTGGCGGTGCTGCAGGAACTTCTAACACTCTTGCCGGAAAAGAATTTGGCATTCCTGTTATGGGAACTATGGCTCACTCATGGATTATGTCGCACAGTTCTGAACTGGAAGCCTTCCGCGCTTATGCAAAAATCTATCCTGAAAATTCTGTATTCTTAATTGATACTTATGATACTTTAAAATCTGGAGTAAAAAACGCAATTATTGCCGGCGGCGAACTTGTAGAAAAAGGCTACAATTTTGGCGTTCGTCTTGATTCTGGAGATATTTCTTATTTGACTCGCGAAGTTCGTAAAGAACTCGACCGGGCAGGCTTCCCACAGGCAAAAATAAGCGTTTCAAATGAACTTACTGAAGAAATCATTACAACTCTTGTTGCAGGCGGCGCTCCAATTAACAGCTGGGGTGTTGGAACTCATATGGTAACCGGCGGAAATGAATCTTCGTTTACTGGTGTTTATAAACTTGCAGCCCGCCATGATAAAGCTACAAATAAAATGGCTCCGGCTATGAAGTTTTCTGATAATCCTGCAAAAACAACAAACCCTGGAATTAAAAACGTTTATCGTCTTTACGATGAAAACGGAATGGCTTGCGCAGATATTCTTGCTCTTGAAGATGAAACTCTCGAAGCCGGAAAAGAATACCGCTACTATCACCCAATGGTAGATTATCGCCAGTTTACTTGCAAGGCAAGCAAAGTTGAACCGCTTTTGAAAAAACGCCTTGAAAACGGCCAGCGCATAACAGAACGACTTCCAGACAGCGAGCAGCTTAAAATCAGCAGAACAACAATGCAAAGCCAGCTCGAGTCGTTCGACGAGTCATACAAGCGAATCTTAAATCCTCATATTTACAAGGTTTCTCTCACAGAGAAGTTGATGGAATTGAAAAAGGATTTTATTGAACGCAACATACGATAAAAATGGTAGAGCTAAAAATTGCTTTCGCAATTTTCTTAACGCTCTGCTATTTAACACCGGCCGCCTACCGGGCGGCCTTACACAGGTAAATACAGCGGCTGGATATTGCGCAACGACGCAAACAGCCGCTTTTTTTTTGCCTGAGAGCCTTCGGTGAGTTCTTCGAGCTTTCGGCGCGCTTCTTTTCGGTCTGAATTATCCTGAAAATTACAGGTACAGGTAAAACCCGCGTAGCCCGCCATTTTTGCATGATTTATAAGATGCGTTTCACTCACATAGCAAAGAGGTCGCACAATTGTGATTGGAAACTTTTCATATTTTAGTCACGGTGGCATTGCAGCAAGCTCGCCCTTATTCAGCATATTCATTAAAAGAGTTTCAAGAATATCATCCATGTGGTGGCCGAGCGCAATCTTGTTATAACCGTTATCCATAGCATAACTCAAAAGCTCAGAACGCCGCTGAGTCGAACACCACCAGCAGCTCATTTTCTGGCCGGGCTTTACGCGCTCAAGCACATTCACATTAAGCTGTTCAAAAGGAACTTTCCATTCACAAAACTTTTCCATAATTCCTTTTGGAAATTCCGGCGCAAAATCACTTTTTATAAAAAGCGCTTTATATTCAAAACCACAGTCAGGCCGGCGCGCGCGATTTGCAAAATATTCTATAAGCGCGGTAGAATCTTTTCCCCCGCTCGCGCCAATTAAAATACGGTCGCCTTTTTCAATGAGATTATAATCAAAACACGCTTTGTCTATGAGACTTGAAAGTTTGGGTTGTTTTTTCATGATTTTGTGAGATAAGTATATCGTTTATTGAGTGAAATCGCTACATATACAGTAAATACAAAAGCAACAGTACATGTCGCAAACCTACGGTTTGCTTCACGAGATTTTTCCTTGCTCGCCAAAAGGCTCGCATTTTTTGCTTCGCAAAAAAACGGAAAAACTCGCACGGCTGCCCTGTATCATGCGCCTATAAAAAAAGACATCCCCAAAAGGAGATGTCTTCGTTTTAGTTACAAGAACTCAATTAGAATGATCCGGCAACTGCTACGGCGCATGCCTACAATCGAAGAACCGTTAAAAAAAATTGTGCGACAGCGCAATTTTTTAGGTTCATCGAAAGAACGGCTCGCCGCGAGACTAGCGAGCGGCGGCTACGGCTTGCTGTTGCTTGTGCAGACAAAAAAAAAGACACCTCAAAACAGAGGTGTCTTCTTTCAAGTTATAAGAACTCTTAGAATGAACCAGCTACTGCTACAGCACAGGCTACAGTGCAGCCTACCATAGGGTTGTTACCCATTCCCATGAATCCCATCATTTCAACGTGAGCTGGAACTGATGAAGATCCTGCGAACTGAGCGTCTGAGTGCATACGACCGAGTGTATCTGTGAAGCCGTATGATGCTGGACCTGCAGCCATGTTATCTGGGTGAAGTGTACGACCTGTACCACCACCAGAAGCTACAGAGAAGTATTTCTTACCAGCAAGGAGGCGTTCCTTCTTGTAAGTACCAGCAACTGGGTGCTGGAAACGAGTTGGGTTTGTAGAGTTTCCTGTGATAGAAACATCAACATCCTCGTGCCACATGATTGCAACACCTTCGCGTACATCGTCAGCACCGTAGCACTTTACGATAAGGCGGTCTGGGTTGTTTCCATATGGTACTTCTTTTACAACAGTAAGAGCCTTGTCAGTTCCTTCACCGTTGAAGTAGTCGAACTTTGTCTGAACGTATGTAAAGCCGTTGATACGAGAGATGATCTGAGCAGCGTCTTTTCCAAGACCGTTCAAGATAACGCGAAGCTTGTTCTTGCGAACTTTGTTAGCGTTAGCAGCAATCTTAATAGCACCTTCAGCAGCAGCGAAAGATTC
>JAGCVK010000001.1 GCA_017962415.1 Treponema sp.
AACTTCATGATATTTGTATGTATCATCTTCGCCGGCACCAGAAATAATAAGAGGAGTACGGGCTTCATCAATCAAGATAGAGTCAATTTCGTCGACGATACAGTAGTTAAAGCCGCGCTGAACCTTATCTTTAAGATCAACCTTCATGTTGTCGCGAAGGTAATCAAAACCAAATTCGTTGTTAGTTCCGTAAGTTACATCGCAGGCATAATTTGCTTTACGGGTATCGTTATCCATGCTTGAAAGAATTGAACCTACTGTAAGACCAAGGTATTCAAAAATAGGGCGGCGGGAATTTGCATCGCGTTCTGCAAGGTAATCGTTTACAGTTACAACGTGAACGCCTTTTCCAGTAAGTGCGTTGAGGTAAGCAGGAGCAACTGCAACAAGAGTTTTACCTTCACCAGTCTTCATTTCAGTGATTTTTCCCTGATGAAGATTGATAGAACCCATAATCTGAACATCGAATGGACGTTCACCGATTACACGCCATGAAGCTTCGCGGCAAAGTGCAAAGGCTTCTGGCAAAATATCGTCCAAAGTTTCACCTGCAGCGAGGCGCTCCTTAAATTTTTTAGTCTGTTCAGGGAATTCTTCCGGTTTAAGTGATTTTGCCCATTCTTCTTTTGCGTTTACAGCAGCCAGAATTGGCATAAGGGCTTTTACATCACGGTCATTCTGTGTACCGAAAATTGCGGTAAGAACTTTATCAATAAACATAGTTTTTCCTTAATCAAAATTTTAGATATATAATTATAACTTATATTAATAGAATTTACTATAATATTCTTCTTAGCGGCAAGAAAAATCGCTCTATATTGTATTTTTAAGATTTTTGATTAACTAAAAATCAACGGGAAAATCGCTCTTTCAAAAAATCATTTTTATTTATATAATATTAAATATGAGAAAAACTATGTTTGCGGCAGGCATTTTGTTGTCGGGATTTATTTTTACATCTTGCATTAAGAATGAAACTGTCCAATCGATAAGTGAAACAGAATTATTTTCCCTTCCGTATGGTAATTTTGAAGAGCAGATTAGCGTTTCTGATTTAAATAACGTTGGCGATGTTCGTTACGGAATTGCTATGCAGGACGGATTTTTTTACATTGTAAATGGTGAATCAAAAAAAATCCTGGAGCTAAATTCTTACGGAGACCTTTTAACTCTTTTTTATAATGAAGATTCTGAAATTGCCCGTATTTTAGAAAATTCAAAGCGGCCGGAAAAAAGCATTCATCACGAAATTTCATATCCTTTTGATTATCCTGGAATGGTCGCTGTTGATTCAAATAAAAATGTTTACACAGTTTGTTCAATTCCTTGGAACCGCCAGGAACGAAGCGAAGACGGAAATACGCTTTACAGTCACACGGTTTTGCGTTTTGCCAGAAATGGTTCTTCGGTTGATTATATTGGGCAGCAAGGTCCGGGCGGAACTCCGTTTCCTTTTATAAAAAATCTTTATACAACTTCAAAAGATGAATTGGTTGTTGTTGCAGCTTCTTCAGACGGAATGATTGTTTACTGGTTTGCAAGCGACGGTTTTTTAAAGTACAAAATTCCAGTTACAACTTATGATGCGCCTTCGGCTATTCAAAAAGAAGATTTAACAGATCGGCTTTTGACAATTCAGAATGTTGTTCCAGATCCGGTTTCGTACAAACTTTATGTTCAAATTGATTATTACACAACTTATGTTGATGAAGATTCCAAAGTTCAATCTGGAATAAATTATCTTCAGACTTTGCTTTATCCGCTGAATATTGAAACTGGCGCTTACGAAGAGCCTGTTTCTGTTCCGCCTTACGAAGAGTCTGTTGTTTCTGATTACAGCAGGCTGACTTACCGCATTCCTTATGATTTTCTTGGTGTAACAAAAAGCGGCTGGAAATTTTTTATTGTAAAAACTGACGGCGGCTTTAATATCGAAATGATTCAAAATGAAAGTCAGAGAATTTTGCGCCGCCACTTTAAAGTTTCGCACGCAAATATTGTTTATGATACAATGTGCCTTTCGCAAGACGGTATTTTAACAGCTCTTTATCTCGAAAAAGAAAAAGCCCGAGTTGTCTGGTACAGAACTGATAATCTGATTGATGCAATTTTGAAAAACTAAACTGCAGTTTTTTGTGATTTGAAAATCTGTTGGATTTGCGTAATTGCATAAAAAATGCGGAGAGCAAAAATGTTTGAAGATGTTGAGGAAATAGTTCCAAAAGATGCAGCCGATAAGCCTCTCAAGTTTTATTACAACCGCGAAGAACGAATAAAAAAAGCGCCGCTTCTTGTTCAGCAATATTACAACGGCGAACTTAAACCGGTTCGCGGCTTTCGCATTTTTTTTACAAAGCAAAATCGTTATATTTTTTTTGCATTGATTTTTTTTATTGCTGCAACCTGGATTTATACCGGGCTTAATAAAACCCGTGCTGGTGCAACTGTTGCAGGAATTAATTTTGAGCTTTCGGCTTTTTCTTATGAAGAAGAAGTTTATGTTTCTATTCTTATGAAGCGCAGTAAAAAATCAAAAGAAACTGCGCCAGTTTTGGTAACCGCAGATTTTTTTGCAATTGATCCAAATAATCAGGTTGGTGAAAAAAAAGTTTTACAGAAAATTTATGATAGTAAAGAGTCTGGTAATTCTGATAATTTGGGCAATTCTGCTGAACAATATTTGCGCACAAAATTTACAGATTATGATATAATACGAGTGGACGTTATTTTGAATGTTGGGGGCGCCGAAAAGGAGCTTTCTGCAGAAGTCAAGAGGTAGATTATGAGCCGGTCGATTGCCTGTATTGATTACAGAAACGGAAAAATTTTTATTGCAAAGCGTCAAATGGTTGGTGATATGGGCGGCCGCTGGGAATTTCCTGGCGGTAAAATAGAAGAGGGCGAAGATTTAGAAACTGCTGTTGTTCGCGAAATGCAGGAAGAGTTTGGCGTTACTGTCAAAGTTGGAAAAAAAATCACAAGCGGAACTTTCACGCATAAAGGAAAAGCCTGCTCGCTTGAAGTTCTTGCAATCAAATTCCCGCATGACGGGCTTTCAAAAAAATTTGAGCTTACAGAGCATACTGATTATAACTGGGTTTCGCTAGAAAAAATTCCAACGCTTAATTTTGTTGATTCTGATCTTTCGGTTTATGAAGACGTAAAAAAATGGTGCGAAAATGAAGCTGAATAAAATTTTACTTTTTGTATTTGTGATTTTTGCAATTGCTGCAATTTCTGGCTGTTCAAAAAAATCAGAAGAAAAAATTACTTTTGATAATTCGTATCCGCTGGCTCTTGCGCCTGATGTTGAATGGGCGGTTGTAACCGAGCCTTATGCAGTTTTTAAAGAAACTGATGAATGGGACGCTGCTACTGCCGGACATTGCCGCAAAGGTGAAATCCTTTTGATAAAAGGTAAATCGGTAGATGACAAAAAGGAAAACTGGTATTTTTTTGAAGGCGGCTGGCTTCCGCAAAACTGTGTTTCAGTTTTTAGTAATCGTTACAAAGCCGAAAATGTTTCTAAAAATCTTTTAAGCAGCGAATAAATTTCTGGGGCAAAAATGACAAAAAGTAAAATCAATATAATTGCAGAAATTGGAACTTCGCACGAAGGTTCTATAGAAAAAGCCCGCTCTTTAGTTGATGCTGCCGCTGATTCTGGAGCTGACACAATTAAGTTTCAATGGGTTTATGCTGATGAAATTTTACATCCAAACACGGGAATTGTTCATCTTCCAACTGGCGATATTCCTTTGTATGAACGATTTCGGCAGTTAGAGTGTGCGCCTTCATTTTATAAAGAAATGCTCGAATATGTTCATTCAAAAGGTTGTAAATTTTGCTGTTCGCCTTTTGGACTAAAAAGCTTACAAGAGCTTTTGCAAATTAAACCTGATTATGTAAAAATTGCAAGCCCGGAATTAAATCATTATCCAATGCTAAAGGCTCTCGCTAAATATCGTGAAAAAGTTGGATCTGAAAATGTTCCGGTAATTCTTTCTAGCGGTGTTAGCCGCCTTGAAGATATTCAAAAGGCAATTAAAATTGTTGGAACCGATAATGTTTCGCTTTTACATTGCATAACAAGTTATCCGGCTCCAGAAAGTGAGTATAATCTTAAAGTAATTGAAACTCTTTCGAATCAGTTTTCTATTGAGTGTGGAGTAAGTGACCACAGTCTTGATCCGATTTTAGTTCCATGCCTTAGCGTTGCCTGCGGTGGAACTGTAATTGAAAAGCACATTACTTTGAGTCGCAAAACTTCGGGGCTTGATGATCCTGTTGCGCTTGAACCCGAACAGTTTGCTTTAATGGTTCATACTGTTCATCAAAGCGAAGCGAGTCTTCGCCATTATGGAAAAGAGCTTGGTTATGAGCGAATTTTGCAGCAGCTTGGCGATCAGTTTGGGGATGAAAAAATTAAGGCAGTTTTAGGAGACGGTGTTAAGAAACTTGCTCCAGTTGAAGAAGCAAATTATGGCCGCACAAACAGAAGTCTTCATTTTTTAGGCAATATGCGTTTGGGCGAAAAAATTCATGCTGATGATGTTGCCGTTTTGCGCACGGAAAAAGTTTTAACTCCGGGACTTTCTCCAGACTGGCTTGAAAAAGTTATTGGTAAAACTCTTTTGAGAGATGTAAAAGCCGGGCAAGGCGTTCAAAGAGAAGATATTTTTCTTATTTGATTAAATCAGCTATGCGCTTCATTCCAGCTAAAGTTAAATCTTTGTCGATATAATCAAAAGCATTTGTAATAGGAGAGAGCATGCTGTTAAGTCCGCCTGTCGCAATTACTTTGATGTCTTCTATGCGGCAGCCGGTTTCTTTTACCATATCTTCTTTCATCTGTTTGATTAAGCCTTCAACAAGACCTTTGTAGCCAAGAACAATTCCGCTTTGAACTGAAACAACGGTGTTTTTTCCAAGACTTGTAGGCGGAATATCAAGTGGAATGGCTGGAATCTGCGCTGTATTTGCAAAAAGTGAATTAAACGCAGTTCTGATTCCAGGTGCAATTGCAACTCCTGCGATATTTGCCTTTGCATCGACGGCTGTAAAAGAAAGAGCTGTTCCAAAATCTGTTATAATGCAAGGGCATTTGTAGCGGCTCCACGCTTCCAAAGCGTCGCAGTAAAGGTCTGTTCCAATTTCATGAACACCAGTTTCTGGCACTTTTACAGGAAGTTTTGCATAAACTTCTGGGCCTATTATCAAAGGTTTTTTGCCCGAAAAATGCTGCGAAACAATTACAAACGGCCCAATAAGAGCCGGAACTACAGTGCTTAAAATAACAGTTGTGATTTTTGAAAAATCAATTTCTGCATCGCGAAACAAAGGCCGCAAAAGCGAAAAATATTCGTCGCCCGTGCGTTTTAAGTCAGTAGAAATTCGCCAGGTGTACAAAAGCTTTTCACCCTCAAAAAGAGCTGTTTTTATATTCGTGTTTCCGATGTCGAAAATCAGTGTCATAAGAAATCTCCGAAAAATATTCCCGTATTCTGTTACGGGAATTGTTGTGCCATTTTACTATTTTATAGTTATTGCGCCGTCTTTAAATGTCGCAAATTTTGTATAGCCTTGTTTTTCGAGCATATCATACTGTGGGCCGGGCTTTTTTGCTTTTTTGAGGATACTTACTGAATAGTCAGCGCGGAGTTTTTCTGCTTCTGCAATAACAACTGGGAATTCAACTGAATCATCATATAAAAGTGCGCACTTTTCTTTTGCGCCTGGAATTTTATAGTTTTGTTCCAAAAGAATTCCGCAGATTCGTTCAAAACCGATTGAAAAACCAACGGCTGGAATCTGCTGGCCAATAAATTTTCCAATCAGATTGTCGTAACGGCCGCCGCCGCCAACTGCTCCGCTAAAGTCAGGGCTTGCAATTTCAAAAACAACACCGGTGTAGTAGCCTTGTCCGCGAACAAGATTTGGAGTATAAGCAATTTTGTATTTTCCGCCGCTGATTTTTTCTACAGTTGAAATGATGTATTTTAAATCATTTGCAATTGCGCTGTCTGCGCATTTTGAAGCAACATCATCAAGTGTGATTTTTGCTCCGCCTTCGCCTTTAGAAATAAAATCAACAAGCGCTTTAATTGCAGTTTCTGGAAGCTGCTTTTCGCGAAGTTCATTTTCAACGCCGCTTGCACCGATTTTGTCCATTTTATCAAAAGTTATGCAAACTGAATCTAAAGTTTCTGCGGCAAAACCCATATTTTCAAGCATATTGCGTAAAATGCGGCGGTCATTAATGTTTATCACAAAATTATTAAAACCGATATTCAAAAGTGCGCGCGCTGTAACGTCAATAAGTTCAACTTCGGCATTGCAAGAACTGTCGCCAAGAATATCAATATCGCATTGAACAAACTCGCGGCTTCGGCCTTTTTGCGGGCGCTCTGCACGGAATACGCGGTCTGTTTGAATTACCTTAAAAGGAAACTGAAGTTCGTTGCGGTTTGCAGCAAAAAAACGGGTGAGCGGCAAAGTCAAATCGTAGCGCAAGCCCATATCAGAAAGTGCTTTTTCGTTTACTGGATTTGCGGCAAGTGCTGCGTCGAGTTTTTCTCCGCGCTTAAGAACTTTGAAAATCAAATTGAGGTTGTCGCCGCCGTCTGATTTATCAAGATTTTCAGCATCTTCGAGCATTGGAGTTGAGATGCGTTCAAAGCCGCTTGCGCGGTAAGTTTCCAAAATCTTTCCCTGAACGTAATCGCGGAGTTTCTGCTCTGCTGGTAAAATATCTTTCATGCCTTTAAGCGCGTTTGTTTTCATAAGTTCCTCTTTTGAGTTATTTTTGATAATCCGAAAAGGTTTTTCTACTAATTTTTGGATTTCGATTCGAGCATATAATAGTAAAAAAACGCAGATTGTACAACTTATAAAAAAAATCTAAAAAATCAGCTTTTAAAAGTTTGGCTATCTGTTTGCGTCTTGCGCCTGGTAAAAAAATTATATTCCCAATTATTTCAAAATATGCTATTCTTGCCTAAAGTCAAGATGATTCTACTTTTAGTATTTTTGCCAAGCAAAAATGCGTAAATCAAATAAATCAGATAATTTCATTTTGGAATTTTTTGATTATAAGAGCATCATATTTATTTAAACGAGGATTAAACATGAAACTCCACAATTCTGGCGTAATCTATGAAAACGGCGCACTCCGCGATGCAGCTGCTACTGCTGACGGTGCAAAAAAGACAATTGCTTATTCAATTTTGCAGAAACACAATACAAGCGGAGATGAAAGCAAACTTAAAATCAAGTTTGATAAAATTACTTCACACGATATTACTTACGTTGGAATTATTCAGACTGCGCGTGCAAGCGGCCTTGAAAAGTTCCCGATTCCTTATGTTTTGACAAACTGCCACAACTCGCTTTGTGCTGTTGGTGGTACTATTAATGATGACGACCATATGTTCGGTTTGACCTGTGCACAAAAATACGGCGGAGTTTATGTTCCACCACATCAGGCTGTAATTCACCAGTATGCCCGCGAAATGCTTGCAGAATGTGGGGCTATGATTTTGGGATCTGACTCTCATACTCGTTATGGTGCTCTTGGTACTATGGCAATTGGTGAGGGTGGTGGAGAGCTTGCAAAGCAGCTTCTAGGTAAAACTTATGATGTAAACTATCCTGGCGTTGTTGCTATTTATCTTACTGGCTCACCGGTGGCTGGTGTTGGTCCTCAGGACGTTGCTCTTGCAATCATTAAAGAAGTTTTTGCAAGCGGCTTTGTAAAGAATAAGGTAATGGAATTTATAGGACCAGGTGTTGCAAATCTTTCTGCTGACTTCCGTATTGGCGTTTATGTAATGACAACTGAAACAACTTGTCTTTCTTC
>JAGCVK010000008.1 GCA_017962415.1 Treponema sp.
AAAAAATTTTCAATTCCCATAGCCCACGTGCAGAATCGGACTGCAGACCTCCACATTACCGATGTGGTGCTCTACCAACTGAGCTACGGGGGCAAAAGCAGTATTCCACACTAACTTATAGAAAACATGCGTTGTATGAATATAAAACAAGAAAAGATTTTAGTCAATAAAATTTATTGAGAATTCGCTAAATTTCTCACAAATTTCATCAAGGAGGGCGGAGAGCCGCCCTGCGCTCCAAAGTCCTCACTCGTTCGCACGCCTGCGGCTCGCTCACTCGCTCCGGTCTTTTCCGCTACCCACCCAGCGGGGGTATTCTAAAAAACGAGGTCAGAAAGTTTTGCTACGCAAAACTTCAGGCTCAGGTACAGTATTTAATTTCTACGCTTCTAATAAAATACCTGAGTCACCCCCGCAACGCCCCCATAAGCCTTGCCAAAACACAAAAATCCACAAGCAACAGTTTTCTATATTATAGAAATTTTATGCTTTCTATGTTATCATCATTTTAAGTTTAAAACAATGAGGTTTTTCTATGAATATAGATATGCTTATCGACGGAATTCTTGATTCCTACGACCGTTACGGTTTAATCAATAGAAATCACACAGAAGACTTTCCAAACAGACAAAACGTAGTTTCAATTCTTTCAGACATACAAACCGTTATTTTTCCAGGTTTCAAAACAGCCGAAAACATCGATTCCGTAAATATCAGATATATTACCGGTCAAAAAGTTAATAATATAATTGCAAACCTCACCCGCGAAATCCAAAAAGCCTTGATTTTTACAAAAGCACAAACATGCAGTCACGAAGAAATCAAAAACATCGCAGAATCACATTGTTTTAAACTTTCAGAACAAACAGCAATCGCTCTTATAGAAGAAATTCCAGAAATACGACGCAAAATTCAGCTAGACGTAATTGCAGCGTTTAATGGCGATCCGGCTGCAAAAAACAACGAAGAAGTAGTTCTTTCATATCCTGGCCTGGAAGCAATTCTTGTTTATCGCATTGCACATTTCCTTTACGAAAGCGGCGTTCCAATAATTCCGCGAATTATGAGCGAGCACGTTCACGGCAAAACCGGAATCGACATTCACCCCGGAGCCACAATCGGCGAATCTTTCTTTATAGATCACGGAACCGGCGTTGTAATTGGCGAAACCTGCGTTATCGGAAACAACGTAAAAATTTATCAAGGTGTAACTTTGGGAGCTTTAAGCGTTAAAAAGAATCTTCAAAACAAAAAACGCCATCCTACAATAGAAGATGATGTAACAATTTATGCAAACGCTACAATTCTCGGCGGCGAAACAATAATCGGTCGCGGCTCCATAATCGGCGGAAACACTTGGGTTACAGAATCCGTTCCTTCCGGCTCGGTAATTACACAGGCATAATCAAAACAAGGTCATTTAAGTCATTATTTTGATTAACGCATTTTTGCCCACAAAAAAATGCTAAAAAATCAGAGCTTGTAGTTTCAACAAGCTCAATTACCGGCAGGTTAAAAAAAAACAAGGTTCCCAGACAGTAACACTAAAAGGGAACCTTGCCGTCCAGCGTTGCTGGACATCGGAGAGAGTTTATCAGCTTATTTACAAGCTTTGATAACTATAATACCTAATTTTTTTGATGTCAATAGTTTTATGTTTTTTTTCTTTTGATTTCAATCAAAGTAAAACCATATAAAAAAAACGAAAAAATGGCTCCAATATCAGCACAAGCAAAGCGCAGATGCCATTGGAGCCATTTTTCCGTTTTTTTTTGCGTATACGCTAATTTACAAATAATTATCAAATCCTACAAGGAGAGGCAAATGAGTAAAAAAAGTGGAACAATAAGCTATCGCTGCAATAAATGCGGTTATACACAACCTCGCTGGCTTGGTCGTTGCCCGGAATGCGGTGAATGGAACTCCCTCGAAGAAATCATAATAGATAAAAATGCCGTTACCCCCGCCGGAAGAGGCTCAGAAGCTGTAGAAAAACAAAAACCAGTAAAACTGCAAAGTGTTTCAGCACAAGAAAATAGCCGGCTCATAACCGGCATTTCAGAATTCGACAGAGTTTTAGGTGGCGGAGCTGCAAAACGTTCAGCAATTTTACTTGGCGGCGAACCTGGAATTGGAAAATCAACATTACTTTTACAAACCGCTTCAAGCATTGCCACTCAAAATACTGCAAAAAAAGACAATATTCTTTACATTAGCGGCGAAGAATCAGCTGCGCAAATAAAAGAACGCGCAGAAAGGCTTAATTTAGACTGCAAAAACATAAATATTTTGTGCACTTCCCGCTTAGAAGATTCGCTAGACGCTTTAGATTCATTAAATCCAGACTTTGTGATTATAGATTCCATTCAAACAATTTACAGCGCAGAAGCTGGAATAATTCCCGGAACTGTAAATCAACTGAAATATTGTGCAAACGAGTTTGTTTCTTGGGTAAAAGAGCGCGACAGCGTTTTAATTATGACAGCCCACGTTACAAAAGAAGGCGCAATTGCAGGACCAAAATCTCTGGAACACTTAGTTGATACTGTAATTTCGTTTGAACGAAACACTGATGATATAAGATTTTTGCACGCACAGAAAAATCGCTTTGGTTCAGTTGATGAAATCGGCATTTTCAGTATGTCAGAAAAAGGTTTGGAACCCGTAATCGATCCAACTTCGCTATTTTTAACAAAAAGAAAAGAAAATCAGCCCGCCGGAGTTGCCTGCACACCAGTTTTTGAAGGAAGCCGCGTTTTCTTAGTTGAAATTCAAGCCCTTACAGTACCTGCAAAAGCAAGCATTTCACGAATTTACAGCGAAAAAATAGATTCCGGGCGAGTTGCAAGAGTTGCAGCAGTTATAGAAAAGCGCTGCGGAATTTGTTTTTCCGACCAGGACATTTATGTAAATGTTGCCGGCGGCATAAAACTTAGCGAAAGTGCAATAGACGCAGCATTGGCCGCAGCACTTTATTCTGCAAGAACTGATATTGCGATTAAAAATGGCACGGCTGTTTTTGGCGAATTAAGTTTGGCAGGTGAAATTCGGCCGGTAACTAAAACTAAACAGCGTATTAAAGCTGCAGAAAGTCTTGGTTTTACACAGATTTTAAGCCCGTCAGATGATACTACTGCAGGAATTTCGGACATAAAAACACTAATAAAAACAATTTTCCGCTAAATTCGGGCATTTTTGATTTAGTTTGTATCATTTTGATAATAAGTATTGAGTATTTTTGACCCACTTTAAAAAAATTTAATTATTCCGGAGGTGGAAAATATGTGAAGAAACATCAGCACAAACGAAGTGCGTATGCCGTTTCTTCATATGTTTTCCACCGGGAGGAAGAATTATATATCATTATTTAGCCAAAAATACACTTGGCACGATAATTGCTGTGTTATAAGTGTAAGCTGTTAGCTTATGAAACAAACTAAATCAAATATAAAGAGGTATAGATATGAACGAACTTTCATTTATTGATTCACTTTTTAATGACATGATGGGTAACACTCCAAGTGTTATGTATTCTGTAAGCACTCCTCGTGTTGATGTAAAAGAGGAAGACAATGCTTACACTCTGGAAATGGAACTGCCTGGTCGCTCTGAAAAAGACGTAAATATCGAACTTGACCACGACAATCTTACTATTGCCTCTAAAACAGAAGAGACAAAAGAAGTAAAAGAGGACAAGAAAGATAAAAAGGCAAAGTACATTCTTAAAGAGCGCAGAAGCTCAAGTTTTGAGCGCCGCTTTACACTACCAGCCGATGTTGATTCTGAATCAATTAAAGCAAACTTTAAAAACGGCATTTTGACAATCAACATGGCTAAAAAAGCAATTGCAGCTCCAAAACGAATTGCAATTGAAGCTTGTTAAAGCATAAACAAAAAGCCTGATAGCTCCCGTTGGAAAACACCCCGCAAAACGGCTTCCACACTTCGCTTGTGCAGATGTTTTGCGGAGTGTTTTCCAACTCCGCCATCGGGCTTTTTCAAATTTATCGAAATATCAATTACAATACATTTGCAGTCTTATAAAGTGGATTAAATATCTTTTAAGATTTTTCCAAAATGAATCAAATAATCAATAAATGAAGCGTAACTGAAAATTACGCAAATTGCAAAAAGAAAAAATGCACCTGTTCTTAAGCCAGAAAAATACTGAGGAACTACATCTAATCTAACAATAAGTTCCAGCAAGATTCCATAGAACTCAGCTACAATGTACATTACAGTTTTTAATTTTCCACCTTTACGGGCTGCAATGGCAGTTCCCTGTTTTGCCGCAACCATTCGCAAAAAATTCTGTGAAAATTCTCTAAGCATAATCAGCAAAAAGAAATAAACTGGCATAAAATACATTTGCGAAGAAACTGAATGCATAAGACAAATAAAAGCCGTTAAATGAAGCACAACATCAGCAAATGGGTCAAAAAGTTTTCCAAAATCACTTACTTCATTATGCTTTCGGGCATAGTGGCCATCTAAATAATCTGTAAATTCAGCAAAAACAAGACAAGGAAGTGCTATCAGCAAAGAAATCTTTGTTCCGCAACCAGTCCAAATAGGAATGAAATAAAGTAAAAAGAAAATCGGAGCAAAAATTATGCGGGTCAAAGTAAACTTATTCGATAGTTTCATACGTCAAGTATCTCTAATATGAGAAGAAAAGTCAAGTTACAAAGGGGCTGCTCGCATAATCTCGCAGTTTGAGGCGTTTTTTTAGCTATTCTACGGCTTTTCGATTATTACTTATTGGAACGTCTTAAAATCATGAATAATACTTACCGCAGATTTTGCATCAAAGCCAGGCATTTCTTCGCGAATAATCTGCAAAGCCTGCTCAACTACTGCCGGAGAATCAGAAACTCCATGCAAAATAACCGTATTTCCTTGAATCGAAGCGTGCATAAACTCAATATTAAGTTTGCGCTCCATAGAAAGTTTATTTACAACGGTTTGAGCCTTTAAAAGCTCGCTAATCATTTTGTTACCGTCTTCTTCCTGTTTTTTGGTAACTGATTTTTCAACAAGAGCTTTTATTACACAAACCGCCTGCTCAAGATTCACAAGCCCGGTATTTATAACTGCGTGATAATTTGTAGGATTACTAACATCAATATTATAAAAACTGGAATGAAAACCCGCTCTGTTTGCATCGCTTTCTTGAATTCGCTGCAACGCCTGTTTTTCGTCCCAATTAAATTCTTTGCGAAGTCGTTCAATTCGGGTTTGTTCATCAGCAATCAAACGAACAGAAATATTATTTGGAACATTTTGAAGAACCGCAAAAGCTCCGCGCCCAATAATTATAACATTCTTTTTTTCAGCCGCTTCCAAAATTGCAAGCTGAGCATAATTCAAATATTCATCACGATCTTTTGTGAGAGAAGCAAAAAATCCGGGCTTACGTTCATCAAATTTTGGCATTTTATTTTCTGGAAAGCCCAATTCAACAATGCGTTTTTCAATATCTTTTCTTGTGATGAATTTATAGCCCAGCTTTTTTGCAAGTTCGCCGGCAACTTCATCTCCCAACGCTGCTACTTGTCTCGAAAATGTAATTACTGCCATAAGTTCACCTCGATAATTTTTTTTCGCATAAAAAGAAATTCTTATTTCTTTATTTCGCTTATAATCCTATAATATGATAAAACGACTTTTTAAATCTGTCAAAAATTATACGGAGTTTTAAATGAAGAATTATTTTTCAGAAGAAGACGAAAAACTCAAGTGGAAAGAAGGAAAATCAGAACTCCTTTTAAAAACCGTAGTTTGCAATATTACAAAACGCCACAACACTTCCTCAACTGGCACCGAAGGTGATTATATAATTATGGACGCTCCTGAATGGGTAATTGTTGTTGCAGAGCATAATGAAAATTTTATTATGGTAAAACAATGGCGACATGGAGAATCGGGCTTAAGCATAGAATTTCCTGGCGGCGTAGTTGATAAAGGCGAAGAACCAGAAACGGCTGCAAAACGCGAATTAGAAGAAGAAACTGGCTTTAAAGCCGGAAAACTTACTAAATTGGGCACGGAAAATCCAAATCCGGCACTTTTTTGCAATCATGTACATTTTTTTCTTGCACAAGAATTAACTGCAACCGGAAACCAGCATTTAGATAATGATGAATTTATAAACTGCATAGAATTATCAAAAAAAGAAGTGTTAGACGGACTTGGAACAGAACAATTCCCGCATGCAATTATGGGAACAGCCTTAGCGCTTTACATAAAGCATAACGGCGGAACAATTTAAGCGTAAATAAAAAAAATGCTAAAAAAAAACAGCTGCACAAAACGGCAGCTGTTTTTGCTTAACAAATATTACTGTCCATAAGCATTATATGATTTTTTAGGATCATAAGTGCCTTTACGATATTCACCAGTAAGACTTGGAATCTTCATTTTCATACCAGGATGAATAAGATTTGGATCTTCTGGCTTTGGCATACTTGTTTTATTAGCCTGATAAAGATTTTCCCAAAGAAGCGGGTTATTATAAACATAAGGGCGGCCTGAAATATTCCAGTAACAGTCCTTTGTTTCTGCCCAAGGCTTTACAACATAGTATTCTGGAAGAGGCGTAACTTCTTTTACACCATCGAGGGCTGCAAGAGAAGCCTTTGCATAAGCATTTGCCTTTTCAAAATCTTCGCTGTCGAAAGAACGCTCTGCATTTACAAGATTATCTTTTGCAGATGTATATGCCATTGGGAAAGTATTTGGAGCATCAATTTTTTCTGCCCAGGCAAGCTGATTTTTTGCAAGCTTGATATTTGTTTCAGCTTCACCACGAGCCATCATCATTCTGATATAAGCTTCAGAAAGCGCCGCATTTTCTTCAGCCTTTCTTGAATACTCAACTGCATCGTTATACTCGCCGGCATCAAGAGCAATCTCAGCCTTTTTAGTATATTCATCAGCTAGTTTCTGAAAGGTGTTGTTTTTATAACTTACTGCAAAAACTGAAGCAGCAAGCCCAGTTAAGAATAAAACTGATACTATCTTTTTCATACTTATTTAGCCTCCACTTCATATTCATCTTTAATATCTTCAGCTATATTAGCTTCAGCTTTTTCTGGAGCCTCATAATTATCTGCTTCGAGAAGAACTGCATCTTCGTCTTCAATACCTTCAACTTTCTCTGTAATTGGAGCCTTTACGTCAGCCTGTTCTGCAAATTCAGCACTTTCAGCTACACGTTTTTTAGCTTCGTCAATTGCAGCCTGCGCAGCAGCGCGTTTTTCTGAAACATCCTGATAAAGATAGGTAAATTTTGAATTTGCACTCTTATACTTTTCAGTTGCTTTCTTTGAATTCTGCATAGAGTAAAGTGTATCACCATTCTGAATGAGCTCTGCAGCTTCTTTATATTCAGCCTTGCGGGCAACACCAGCTTTTACACTATCAGCCATTTTCTTAGCCTGCATTGCAGCTTCGCGTTCTGTTTTTGCAATTTTCTTGTATGCAACATTAAGAACGGCATTAAAATCTTTGTATGCATTTTCTGCATCAACAAAAGCAGTTTTTGGGAATTCATCAGGATTAGATGACAAAACCTTTTCTACTTTTTCAAGATTTTTTATACCGCTGTCGTAATTATTTGGTGCTAAAGAAGCAAATCCGTTATCATCAATTTCTTTTTTGGATTCTTTTGCTTTGCTGTAGTTTGCAAGCAAATTGTACTTTTCGATAATTGATTTAGCTGAACCATTTGGATCTTTACTATCTTTTAATCCAGCAAGCAGATTATCCAATTTTTTCATCTGCTCTGGGCAATTTTTATCAGCACCAGCCTCAATGGCAGATTTTCTAGCATCATTAACCTTTTCCATTAATTGTGCAATAGAATCTGTAGAATCCTCTACCGTTGTTTCAACTGCAGTTTCTGGAGCTTCCGGTGCACTTTGATCAGCAGCAGGTTTTGAACCACATGATACAAAGTACATAATTGTGGAAAGTGAAAGAAGAACTAAACTAACTTTCTTCATGTTAACCTCACATTCATGACATTCATAGTATTCCTAAAACTTAGGTATCTACAAAAAACATTATAGATATATTTTACTCTACTTTTTCCAATCTTACAACGATAATCATATTGTAACCTAAAAGTTACAAAAAAATCGATTAATTTGCTTAAAAAAGCAGAATTTATCCCTAAAAGTGGAGATTTTATGGCTGATGAATTTTCTTTTGAAATTGTAAAGAATCTTGGAACTGTTGCCGAAGGAAAAGGCGGCTGGAATCTTGAGCTTAATCTTGTTTCGTGGGGCGGCCGTCCTGCAAAATATGATTTAAGAAGCTGGTCGCCAGATCATCAAAAAATGGGAAAAGGCTCAACTTTTACAGCCGAAGAATTAAAGGCTCTAAAAAGTCTGCTTTCTAACCTTGAGATAGAGTAGAAAGCTGCGCTCCGTTTCGCATAACGATTTCATAAAGCAACTTTTGAAGAAAAATATCCTCCATTTGTGTACCGCCGGAACGAATTTCCATATCGGTTGAAGCTAAATCAGCTAAAATTGCCGCAGCCTGGCCGAGCGACCAAACCTTTGCCGCATTTCTATACTGTTTTTGCAACATTGCCTGCGGAATTGCAGCCTCGCCTTTTTTGTGCCATTCTTCAAGTTTTCTAAAACAAGACGCAAGCCCCGCAATTATCATTACAGAAGAATTGTCTTTTGACAAACGGATTTTCTGAAGAATTTGAAGGCCTTTTTCAAAACGCGTAGAAGCAGAATCGCCAGGATTTGCAAGCTCGCGAAACAAAGTAAAAGCAGTTTCTTCGCGATTATGAGTTAAAACAGAATCAATATCGTCTTCTGTAATTTCATGCTCTTTCGGAAAAAGCAGAAAAAATCGAGAACATTCAGCTGCCAAAGCCTGCGTATTATTTTCAACAAGCTCAAGAATAAGTTGCGCTGCAGACTGGCTGATTCTATAACCGTTTTTGCTAAAAAAGTTCATTACCCACGGCAATTTGTCGCTTTCAAACATTTCCCAGAACTTTTTTCTGTTTGCAGTTGGCACAAGTTTTTCGAGTTTTGAATCAACTGAAATTTCGTCTGAAACTAAAATCAAAACCGCAGAAGGCTCTGGATTTTCGAGCCATTCAGAAATCATAAGAATATCTTCTTTCTTTTTGATGAGTTCAGCATTGCGGCAAACAATAAAAACACCGTCTGAAAAAAGCGTTCCGCTTTGCAAAATTGTCATAACCTGGCTTAGCGGAGTTTCGAGAAGATAAAAAGAATGTTCATCAATTACACCGAACTGTTTTTTATGCGCAGCGCGAATCGCTTCAACTGCATCATTTCGTTTTCCAAATTCAGGACCAGTGTAAAGATAAATAGGACTTGTTTTTGCCATACACTTTACTCAAAAAATCAAAATCAATAAGTTCTTACAATATTAGAAAGAATGCCTACAATGCGAACATCTGTACAGTAAATTGCCTGAAATTCAGGATTTTCTGGTTGCAGCCGGATTCTGCCGGTTTCTTTAAAATAACGCTTAAGTGTGATTGCATCATCAATAACTGCAACAATAATCTGACCGTCAACTGCGGTAGAAGCCTGTTCAACAACAGCAAGATCTCCGTCTAAAATGCCGGCATTAATCATACTTTGGCCGCGAACACGCAGCGCAAAATAACTTTTTCCAGGACGAACAAAAGGTTCTGTTAAATTCAAATAACCGTCAAGATTTTCTTCGCTCAAAAGAGGCTTTCCCGCAGCAACAGTTCCAAGCAAAGGAACTTTTCCGATATAAGGCTCCGGCTCTTTTTCTCTAAAATCAGAAAGAACTCTAATTGAACGCGCTCTTTTTTGACTTTGCGACAAAAAGCCTTTTTTCTGAAGCGCCGTAATATGATCTTGCACCGCACGAATTGAAATTTCAAAATGGTCGCTAATATCACGAACAGTTGGCGGATAAGAGTTCTCTTCAGTATAAGACGAAATAAAATTTAAAACTTCTTTTTGCCGATCTGTTATGCCCTTCATTCGTTCTCCTTACAATAATTTAATTGCAGCAGTTTAGTCTTCTTCAAATCGGCTATTAAAAAGTTCTTCAATAACAGAAGCTGCTTCTGATTCATCTGGGCCAACAACCTGCATTGTAAGCTGAGTATTATAACCAGCTCCCATTGCAATAACGCCCATAATAGATTTAGCGTTTACAGTTGCACCATCTCTGGTAAGAGTAATCTCGCTTTCAAACTTATTTGAAGTTTGTGCGATGATTGCTGCAGGCCTTGCGTGAATTCCGGCTCTGTTTTGAACTGTTAAAATCTTCTCTATCATATCATTTTCCTTGGCAGCTTCTCTGCCTGTTTTACTATTTTAGTAAGAATCGTCATTACCGTTATAAACGGATTGCGCTTCTCCTGTTTCAATCCACTTAAGAACATTCTGATTAAAGTCTTTTGCGGAGTTATAACCCATATTTTTAAGACGCTCGTTCATAGCGGCTGCCTCAATAATAATTGGAAGGTTTCGGCCTGGACGAACAGGAATTTCAATTACTGGAACTTTTACACCCAAAAGCTCCTGGTAATTCTGTTCTGTACCAAGTCTGTCGTAAGCCTTTGAAGAATTCCAGTCTTCAAGCTGAACAATTAGCTGAACTTCCTTTTGATTTCTAATGGCACCAACACCATAAAGCTGAGAAATATTGATGATTCCAAGCCCGCGAATCTCCATATGGTGACTAATAACAGTATTCGCACCGCGCCCAAGAATAATATTACCATTTACACAACGAATCTCAATAATATCATCAGCTACAAGACGATGTCCGCGCTCTACAAGTTCAAGAGCAGTTTCACTTTTACCAACGCCAGAATGTCCCGAAAGCAAAATTCCAATACCATAAACTTCTACCAAAACGCCGTGCAAAGTTTGGCGCGGAGCAAACTGATTTGCAAAAACACGAAGAATTCGGTTTGAAAATTCAGTTGAAGTAAGGCTTGTTTGAAGCAGCGGACAATAACTTTCTTCTGCAACCTGGCGAAAATCTTCAGTTGGCTCAAGATTATAAGTAAAAATGCAACAAGGCATTTGCGAGCGGAAAAAATTGCGAATAGAATCAGTATTTTTTTCTTTATGAAGTTTTTGAAGATAAGCCGTTTCGCCACGTCCAAAAAGTTGAACACGGTTACTGGCAAAGGATTCATAAAAGCCAGAAAGAGCAAGTCCCGGTCTGTTTAATTCAGGAACTGTAATTGCCCGTGGTAATCCGCGGCGACCGGCTATACACTTTAAATCAAGCGCATCGTGGCCTGAAAGTTCGAGGTCGAGCAAATCCAACACAGTGAATTTCTTATCCGCCATAAGTTTACTATACACAGTTTAAGATATTTTAGCAATACCGAATCTAAATTTTGTAAATCTGAATTTGTTTTTTCATCAAACCCGTGATAGCATATTAATTGATGAGTAATCATCTGTCTGCGTATACAGATATTACATCAAATAAAGTCGAAGTAAATCAGCTTTACTTCTAAGGAGACAAACTATGACACCATCAATTAATGCAGTAGGTTTTACACTCGGACAAAAGCAGTCAGATATGATTGATTCAAAACTTAAGCGTATTGCTTATGGAGATGACTTAATTGTAGATTTGCTTATGAAAATCAAACACGACAAAACCTTTGTCTTCGATACAACAGTAAACTTTAAATGGGGAACTTCTGCTCACGTTTCTGGCGAAGATTTTGATTTTGGAGCAGCTTTAAACAAGATGATGGACGTTCTCGACAACAAAATTAAAAAGGAAAAAGATAAGGTTCAGCAAAAATAAAGCTGAAAATTATTAGAAGGAGGATTTGTCCGGCTTGAGTGTAAAAACTTGGACCGGGCTTTTTTTTGCCAAAAAAAAATCAAAAATTAAAAAGAATCAAATAATCAAAAAAAATCATCTTTTATAAGAATTTTTTAAGCCAAGCTGAGCACGATATTTTGCAACCGTGCGGCGCGCAATTTTTGCACCTTTTTGATTTAAAATTTCACAAAGTTGATTATCAGAAAGATTTTCATTTTCCGGGCGGCTAAGAATCGCCTGAATTTTTTGTTTAATTCTATCAGAAGAAATTTTTCGCTGACCGTCGTTACTGGAAACTCCCGAAGTAAAAAAATAATGAGCCGGAAAAAGTCCCCATTCAGTTTGAATATATTTGCTGCTGTTTTTTGCCGTCATTCTCGAAACAGTTGATTCATGAATTTTAAGTTCCTGCGCAATTTTACGCCGAGTAAGAACAGTTAAATGGCCGGGTCCTTTAGCAAAAAAAACTTTTTGCGCGTGCACAATGGCACAACCTTGCAAAACAATGCTGGATTCGCGGAATTTTAGAGAATTTATAAAAGCCTGAGCTTTTGAAACATTTTCTTTGTCCATTAAAAAATCAGGCGAAATACGAATTTCAGGAAGACTTCCCGAAGCATATTTAATTTGAAAATGAAAATCAGAATTTCCAGAAACAATTCCGCGACTATAATCATCAACAGAAGCACCAGGCTCTTTTGTAACAATCAAAACAACATCAGGGCGGCCGGCGTCAACACCAGCGCTGCTCGTATAACCTTGCGCCGGATGAGGATTTAAAGAAAGAATGAATTTTAGGGCGGCGGCGCAGGTTTTCTGATTTATTTCTAATTTATCTAGGATAATTTCAGAAGCAAACGCCTTTTTGCGCCGCTCCTGCTGAAAATCAAAAAGTTTTGCACAAATTTTTGCGGGTTCCGGCGGATTCAAAAAATCAAGATGACCGTCGAGAATAAATAAAGCAAGCTCGTTTGATTCTTCGGCAAGCTGCGCCTGAACAAAAAGGCTTTCTTCTGGAGTTTTACAGCAAGTTCCAACCGGGTCGAGCGACTGCACAATTTTTAAGCAGCGTTCCAAAAGTTCGTGTTCGGCCGCCGGATTCTTTCCCGGCAAAAAAGTTTGCGGCGCAAGCATAGAACCGTAAAAACCATTTTTATCGAGATTATAAATAAGCCGGCGGCAAAGCTCCGTTTCTTTTTCAGAAAGCTTCATTGCGTTAAGTTGATGAAGCAAATGCTCTTGCAAAGATTCGCCATAAGATTCCTGATTTTCGAGAATCTGCTGAAATTTATCTGAATCAATCGTGCGGCTCCGCGAAACCAAATAATCATTTTTTTGCCCAAAAGTAAGGTCGCGCTCCAAAGCCCGTTCAAAAAGTGCAGAATTTTGATTTTCTTCTACATCGCGAACAAGTTCCAAAGCCGGATTATCACTTACCGCGCGGTAAATTTCATCACGCAAATCAGAATTACCCATTGAAAGATAATTCAACGCGGTTATTTGAACCTGCGAGAGACGCTGAACCTGTTTTTGAACCTGCTTTTGTTCAAACGAACCAGAAAAAGCCATTTTACCTATTCCGAACTAAAATATTATAGCATAAATCAAAGTCAAACTGTATACTTGCATTTATGAAAAAGATTGAAGATTTTGGAATCCGCGTGCCGGAAATCCTTTTGCCAAAAAACATTGATGTTTCGAGCTGGTCTGTAATTGCCTGCGACCAGTACACTCAGGATTTAGATTATTGGAAAAAAGCCGAAGCTGCCGCAGCAGGAAAACCTTCCACACTAAATCTGATTTTGCCGGAAGTTTATTTGAATTCACCAGATAAACCTGAACGCATTGAAAAAATCAGAAAAACAATGAACGAATATCTTGAAAGCGGTATTTTTGATTCACCTCGCAAGAGTATGATTTATATAGAAAGAAAAACTGCATTTGGCCGCACAAGAAAAGGCCTTATTGCGCAGATTGATTTGGAAACTTATGAATGGAAACCGTTTAGCAAGGCAAATATCCGCGCAACAGAAGCTACAATTGTTGAACGCATTCCACCGAGAATGGAAATTCGTCGCGGCGCTCCACTTGAATTGCCGCACATTATGCTTCTTGTAAATGACAAAGATGATATTCTTGTTGGCGGAACAGGAAAAGCCGTAAAAGCAAAAACTCCGGTTTACAACGGAAATCTTATGTGCAACGGCGGCTCAATTACAGGCTGGGCTGTAGAAAGTGATTCTGAAATTGAAGCGGTTACAAAAGCCGTTTGTGAAATTGCCGATAAAAACCGCGCCGCAGACGGTTCAACTTTCCTTTTTGCAGTTGGAGATGGAAATCACTCGCTTGCAACCGCAAAAGCTGTTTGGGACGAACATAAAGAAAAATTGATTGCAAGCGACGCTGATGAAACTGCATTGAAAAATTGTGCTGTTCGCTACGCTCTTGTTGAAATTGTAAATATTTATGATACAGGCCTTACTTTTGAGCCAATTCACAGAGTAATTTTTGATTGTGATGTAAAAGGTTTGATTTTGCACCTTGAAGAAAAACTTGGCGGAAAAGCAAGCGAAATTGCAAATGCAAACAAACTTGAAAAGGCTGTAAAGGCTTCGCAAGCTGATTTTGGATTTGCTTTCCGGGAAAAAGGAAACGGCGAACAAAAATATATTCTTTTGAAAACACAAATCAAAGAACTTGCTGTTGCAAGACTTCAACCGGAAATTGATGAATTTTTGAAAAAATCAGAAAGCGCTGCAAAACCTGAAATTGACTACATTCACGGCAGCGAAGAAACGCTTAAACTAGGCGAGCGCGAAAACGCCGTTGGAATTTTACTTCCACCAATTGCAAAAGACAGTTTCTTTGAAACAATTAACGGACGCGGCCCGCTTCCTCGCAAGAGCTTTAGTATGGGCGAAGCTGACGAAAAACGCTTTTACCTTGAATGCCGCCGCCTGTTTGGCTAACAATCTAAAAAATGGTGGAAAATTTCTGTGCCGTACAACTTTGCTGTGCGGCGGCAGCGTTCCCAGCACAAATCAGAAATTGTATTAAAAGGAGCCTGTGTACTATTTTTTTGAGTTCGCACAGGTTCTTTTTTTTGCACAAGAATACAGCAGCGGCTCCCCTCATCAATCTGATTGAGGTCGCAAACCGCTTCAAAGGTTGTGCCGCTTCCGGCAAAAAAGTCGAGAATAAGTGCGTTTGCTGGCTGGCAGGTAATTTCAATCAAATGCTTTATAAGACTCACAGGTTTTGGATTATCAAAGGCTCCTTTTGTGCCTAAAAGCTGGTCTAAATGATTTTGCGCCGCGCGAGTTGATTCAACTTCTTCTATTATATTATGTGGAATTACTTGGGTTGTGTCTTGATTAAAAATTTTTACGCGAGGAACTTTATCGTACAAAGGTGCAGTTCCCCAAAAAATGCGATTATCAGCGATTAACTGTTCCATTTCGGCTTGAGTTTTTTGCCATTGTCGAGTCCAAACTTTGCCGCCTGGAGAAGTTATTGAATAATAATTTTTGTGATTTGGATTTGAACGCGTTTCTGTAAATGAAATACTTCCCGAAAACCAGTTGCCGCGCGGATCGTTATCTGGATTTTTTGTTGCCCAGCAAGTTTCTTGAACCTCCCGAAAAGCCGGCAAGTTTCGTTTATTGCGCGCATAGCAAAGTGTGTGTTGTTGAAGTGTGCGCGACCATTTATCTTTTTTTCCTTTTCCATGAAGCCACATAAAATCGTTCAAAAAATTTTCTTCGCCAAAAATCTGGTCGCAAAGAAGTTTTAATGTGTAAAGTTCGCTTTGGTCTATTGCGATGAAAATGCAGCCTGTTTGTGCTAAAAGCGGACGCGCTGCTATAAGGCGGCGCTGCATAAAACTGAGCCACGCAGAATGCCTGTCTGCGCCAAAAGCAAAATGGTCTTTGTATGTAAAGTCGTTTCCGGTGTTGTATGGCGGGTCGATATAAATAAGATTTATTTTGCCGGTGTATTTTGCGGCCAGTTTTTGTAAAACCTGGTAATTGTCGCCTTCTATAAAAAGATGTTTTGCAACATTGGGGAGCGGCGGCTGTATATTTTTATTATCTAAAAAATCTGGCGAGTCGGAAGATTCCGGGTAATCTGTCCATGTAAGTTGTAAAGGCATAGGTTAATTATAAGATTTCTTGGATTGGTGGGTCAAGAATGCGTAAGGGATACGAAAGGCGGCGAAGCCGGCCACCGCAAGGAACGGTGGTTGAGCCTGCCGAAACTACCGTTCCTGAGGAGGCTGAAGCGGTAGCGGAACCTGGAGAAGCCCGACCCGGCGCGCCAAAGGCGCGCCGGGTTACGCCCAGATTATTAAATAGCCGCAAGACCAAGTTTAATGTCTTCGATAATGTCTTCTACATTTTCAAGACCGCAGCTAAAGCGAACCATTCCGCCGTCAATTCCGGCTGCTACAAGCTGTTCGTCTGTAAGCTGGCGGTGAGTTGCACTTGCCGGGTGAAGAACGCAGGTACGAATGTCGGCAACGTGAACTTCGTCGATTGCAAGTTTGAGAGCGTCCATAAAGCGAACAGCTGCGGCACGTCCACCTTTTATGCTGATAGAAATTACGCCGCAAGTTCCGTTTGGAAGATATTTTTGTGCGCGTTCGTAATACTTATCACCTGGAAGTCCTGGATATGTTACTTTTGCAATTTTATCTGAAGCTTTAAAGAACTCTGCAACTTTGCGGGCATTCTCACAATAGCGCTGCATACGAACTGGAAGTGTTTCCAAGCCCAAGTTCAAATAGAAAGCACTCTGTGCTGCCGGATAGCAACCAAAGTCGCGCATAAGTTGTGTACGAGCCTTAACGATGTAAGCTGCTTTGCCAAAATCGCCAACATAGCGAAGTCCGTGATAGCTTTCGTCTGGCTCAACCATATCGGCAAATTTTCCTGTTGCTTTATAAGCCTTTTCCCAGTCGAAATTACCTGAATCTACGATACAACCGCCGCCCTGAACTGCGTGGCCGTCCATATATTTTGTTGTTGAGTGAACTACGATATCTGCGCCAAACTCAAACGGGCGGCACAAAATTGGTGTTGCAAATGTGTTATCTATAATAAGTGGAAGATTGTTGTCGTGTGCAGCTTTTGCCCAAACTTCAAAATCAAATACTGTAAGTGCCGGATTTGCAATTGTTTCTCCAAAAATACATTTTGTATTTGGTTTGATTGCCTTGCAAATTTCTTCGTAACTTGCATCTACATCTACCCAAATACATTCTATGCCAAGCTTTTTAAGTGTAAATCCAAAGAGGTTGATTGTTCCGCCGTAAATGCTTGAAGAAGCAATAAAGCTGTCTCCTGCTGAACAAAGATTCAAAACTGAAAGAAGACTAGCAGCCTGGCCGCTTGATGTAAGCATACAGCCAACTCCACCTTCCAAGTCTGCAATTTTCTTTTCTACTGCATCGCAAGTTGGATTTGCAAAACGTGAATACATGTATTCTGTTGGCTTATCAAAAAGTGCTGCAACGTGATCGCAGCTGTCAAAACGGTAAGTTGTACTCTGTACGATTGGAATTGTTCCTGGTCCGCCATTTTCTGGTTTATAACCTGAATGTAAACATTTTGATTCGATTCTCATTTATATACTCCTATAATTCCCTATTATTGAATGATTATAATAAAAAAATATTTCATTAGCTATAAATTAAAGCTATAACTCTTATATTGTTTTTCTATATCAGATTATATAAATAATCTATAACTGTAACAAAACTATTAAAAATGGTATTTTACTTATAGAAATAATAAACTTATACTCACGAGGTAATTTATGAAAAAGTTTTGTATTATTTATTTCTTAATTTTTTTGACTTTCTGTACCTTTGCTCAATCTGCAGCTAATAAAAAAAGTAAACTTCCTTCTAAAAAGGAATTTAAATCGCAATATGATTTATTTCTTGAAAACGAACGCTATTCTGACCATTGGACGCAAAAATGGGATTATGAAAAATCTAAGGAAACTGTTGCTCAGGAGTTGAAAGATTTTGATTCTTATCTTTCTGCTCAAAAACCTAATTATGAAATTGAACTTTTGGATTTAATTGTAAAATCTTATCTTTATAATCTTGATGAAATTGAACACCAAAAAGTTATTGATTACGGCAACTCTCTAAAAGAAAAATATCCTAAAGAATATCGTACCTGGTGGGTTATGGGCCGCTTTTATGCCGGTTCAACTCCAAATCTTGTTTTTCCTGAATTTGAAACGGCCTGCAAAATGCGCGGTGGTGTAGCTAAAAAAGACGAATGGACGCCTGCATTTCTTTGGGACTATATTTATGGCTGCAATATGGCTGATATGAAAATTCATGCGCGTGAAGGTTTGCATTATTACTGTGAATATACAAAAACAAAACCTGAAGATTATTTTCTTTATTCTGTCATTTATTCTAACAAATCTGTTTCTTCTGTAAATCAGAAATACGATCTTTATGATACCTGGTTCATTGACGAAAATGAATCTGAAACAAGACTTTTTAGTACCTTATTAGGCGTATCAATTCCTGTACACGGCGACTGGAACGTAAAAGCTACTGGTTATGAAAACGGCCGAAATTTTATTGCTATCCGCTCGGATCCTATGAATATTACAGAAGATTTACGGACTACTGTAACTTTTTCTATTATGGCCTTTACAAATATTGATAGAAATGAACTTGAACGAATAGCAAATTCTTCTATGACAAGAAATAATGGAACTATATCAAACAAAAAAACTGTTTCTTTGAATGGAGTAATTGCAAACCGCTACGTTTATGAAAATCCAACTTTTTATTCAGATGAACGTAAAGGTATGAAAGGTATTACTCTTACTTTTTCTGTTCCATACAATGAATTTTCCGGTTTAAGTTTAGAACGCCCTGTAGATTTTTCTAAAAGAAAATCTAATGGAAAAACCGAAGACGGTCTTGAATATATTTCTATGAAACCAAAACTCAACCGTCTGGAATCAAATATTTATTTTGTAGTTAGCCTGGACGCTTGCAACGCCTGTTTTGACGAAGCAGAAGCCTGGTTTAATTCTCTTGTTGAAAACGCAATTTTTGAATAATCAAAAGATTAGGAGTTTTAAAATATGCCACATATTGTTGTAAAATGTTTTCCTGGAAGAACTAAAGAACAAAAAGAATTATGCGCAAAAAGAATTGCAGAAGCTGTTGAACAAACTTTGGGCTGCAAATCAACAAGCATTTCGGTTGCTATAAAAGATATTCGCGAAGAAGACTGGAAAGACGAAGTTTGGACAAAAGAAATTGTTGCCGACAAAGACTTTTTGTTCAAAAATCCCGGATACACTTGTGATTAATATTAAAAAGGCAACTTTTGCAGATTCTAAAATCATTGGTTTTGTGCATTCTGCTGCGTGGAAACAGACTTACAAAAATATTTTTTCAAAAGATTTTTTGAACTCTGATTCAGCAGAAAAGCGCGAAAAAGAATTTTTGGATTCGCTTAGCGAACCAAATATTTTATATTTGATTATTGAAATGATTTAAAAGTTGCCGGAATTGTAAAATTGATTTTCTATGAAAAGTTTGTTGAAATCTCCAGTTTTTATATTCTCCAAGAATTCAGAAAAAAAGGATTAGGAAAACAAACTTTTGATTTTATAAAAAATCTTGCGGCAGCTAAACCTTTAGTTTTATGGGTTCTAAAGGAAAACACCGCCGCAAGAAACTTTTACGAAAAAGTTGGAATGCATTTTACAAACAAAACTCGCGTTATAAAACGTGGCTCGGATTTTGTTCAATATATGTATTCTACTTCTTTCTAACCGGAATGCAAATCTCGCTCACATAATCGGCAGCAGCGGGATCGCCTGGAAGATAGTTTTCAATATCATAATCATGAAGCTGTTCGTAATCTGCCACAGGAAGCCACTCCCGGTAAATTTTGTCCCATGTAGACTGAATTGCAGGGCCGGCCGGGCCTACACATTTGAAAACAGCCCAAGTGTACTCGGGAATGTGCAGAATCTCGAAACCGGCCGGCACTCCACTAACATCACTTGCTTTACAACCAATTCCATATTTGAACACATCGCTGTCTGATTTCTGCTGCGCGCAAACTCCAAGATAGCCCGGCACTTTGCGCAATTCTTCATTCGCATAATATTCGTCCCAAAATTTTGGAATTTCCTTATCGCTTGTTTCACAATGAAATTCTTTTGTATGAACCAAAAGCTCCATTGCTTCCCATTTTTCGATTTTGTACTCCATAATACAACCCCCATCAATTTTAATTTGGACGGAAAATCGGTTCATAAACTTTACGGCGCTGCCTTTTCGCACTTGAATCGGCGAAAAACCATGAAATCTTGTAAAGGCTTTTGTAAAACTTTCAGGAGTTTCGTAGCAATACTTAAGAGCAATATCAATTACCCGCTCGCCCGCAGCAATTTCCGAGCCCGCCTGCGAAAGACGTCTTTTTCGCAAGTAGTCCGACGGAGTAATTCCCGCAAGCAGCGTAAAAGCCTGTTGAAAATGATACGCCGAAATATTCACATTTTTTGAAATATCCACAAGCGTAATATTTTCGGTTAAATGATTTTCCATAAACTCAATTGCATTGTTTACAGTTCGCACCCAGTCCATAAAAACTCCATTGAACAACGTTCTCTTTCCGTCTGATGATGAAAGTATAGGCCACCAGCAGTCAAAAATCCTGTCAATTCTTTCCCAGTTTTGTCTTTTTTTTCTCAGATTTTTTGATTTTATAGTATAATTTGATTCACTCGATTTTAAAATAAAAATGCTAATTTATCAAAGGAATAAAAAATGAAAAAAATTGGATTAGTTGGCGGCACAGGACCTGAATCAACTTTGATGTATTATAAAGAATTAAATTCCAGAATTGACACTTTAAGTGGCGAAAAAGCAATGCCCGAACTTTGTATTGAAAGTGTTGATTTTAGACGCGCCTGGAAGTATGTCTGCAATAAAGAATACAATAAGCTTGCTCAATATCTTTCTGAAAAAATTCAAAATCTTCAAAAAACAGGCTGCACAGTTATTTCACTTACCGCAGTAACAATGCACATTGTATTTGATGAACTCGCAAAAGTGTGCAACACCGAACTACCGTTAGTTAGTATCCCAAAAGCAATTTGCGAGCAAGTCGCTTCCCGCAATATCAAAAAAATCGGCTTGCTTGGAACTATTTTTACGATGGAACAAGATTATATGAAAAAAGATTTTCAGGAAGCAGGCATTAAAGTTTTTGTTCCCGAAAAATCCGAACGCGAACTAATTGCAAAACGAATTTATGAAGAACTCGAAAAAGGAATTGTAAAAGAATCTACTCTTACCGAGTTTGTTGAAATCATAAACAAAATGGTTGAACGCGATGGCATCGAAGGAATTATTCTTGGCTGCACTGAATTGCCGTTACTTTTGAATTCAAAAAACTGTCCAATTCCATGTTTTGATTCAGTTGAAATTCATATTAAAAAAATCATAGAACTTGCAATGTAAAACAGGTAAATAAATGGAACTGATAAAAATAATTTTTGGAAACGTAAGAATTTACAAACTCAATTCACGCTCGGATAATCGCGGTTCGCTGACTTACCTTTATGAAGAAAATATTCCTGACTTTGAGATAAAAGAATCTCGTATTTACACAATACCCAAAAAAGGTACTTTCTTTGGAATTCATTATCGTGATGAATCAGATCCGATGACAAAACTTATTTCTGTGATTAAAGGATGCGGTTTGGATTATCTTATTGATTTACGAAAGGAATCAACTACATATCTCAAATGGGAAGAAATTGAATTATCAGAAGAAAATAAACTTGCAGTCTTAATTCCAGCAGGAATCGGAAACGCATTTTTGACTACAGAAGATAATACAATGCAGTCTTTTGTAATCAACAAGAGCGGAGAAAATGGCTATTCAAAAAAATTAAACTATACAGAAAAGCAAATTGGCTTAAAACTTCCAATTCCAATAACTGACATTTCAGATTATGATTTAAATGCCCCATTTTTGAACTAAAAACTCTACGACTGAAAAAAATGTATATAATTGGAGAAAACCATGACTTATTCAAACACAAATGAACATTTATACGATGATATTGCTCTGTGGGAAAAAACTGACGGAAAAGATTTATTTTTGGAAATGCCGATAAAGCAGAAAACCGCGCCGGCAGTTTTGGATTTTGGCTACGGCTTTGGCGAGCAACTATTTGCTTTGAGCAATGCATTTCCAAACGGAAAAATCTACGGAATTGAATGCAATCAGGCTTGTCAAAAAGAAGTTGGCGAAAAAATTAAAACCAGAGGTCTGAAAAATATTATTTTAATCAATAAAGAAGTTCAGAATCTTCAGGATTTTGAAAATGATTCTTTGGATTTAGTTGTTCTATTTGATGTAATTCATGGCGGCGACGGAAAAACCAAATACATGCTTTTTGAAGAATCGCATAGAATTCTAAAAAATGGCGGCTGTCTTGCTATTTTGCCGGCGCATCTTAGTAACTGGCGCGACCGCGAAGGCAAGAAAAAAACTTATTCAACCAAAATGATTCAGACCGAAGTTGAATCTTTTGGTTTCGAATACGCCGGAACGTGCAGCCAGAAAGGCGTTCACTGGGAAAAATGCCATACAATGTATTACATTCAAAAAGGAACAATAACTTTTGATGCGCTGGAAAAAATTGATGTTATGAACTTTGTAAAAAAATAAACACAAAACGATAACTGTCAAAATAGAAAAATGAGTTCCCATTTTGACAATACAAAATCAATCTTCAAGACACTTAAAAAAAGCTACGTTTGTTTCTTCCTGAACAAAGCCGTTTTTCTTATAAAAATGAAAGGCCGGAACATTTGAATCGGTTAATAAAAACATCGTCGTTATTCCAAGTTTTTTTACAGTCTTTTCTATTTCACCAAGAAAAAAAGTTCCAGCGCCACTTCCCGGCCGTTTCGCTTCGCTCAACACGCTCGCTCGCCAAGCTCGCTCACTCGCTGCGGTCGGCTGCTTCGCAGGTGCTCCCATCGCTAACCTTTCTTAAGTTCTCATTAATGATGAAATAAACGAATTCCGTTAAAGCACATTACCATGTTGTAATCGTCTGCTGCCTTAATAACAAGGTCGTCGCGAACGCTTCCACCTGGCTGAACAACACAAGTTACACCGCTCTTACGGGCACGCTCAATGTTGTCACCAAATGGGAAGAACGCATCAGAACCAACTGCAACGTTTGTATTTTTTGCAATCCATTCAGCTTTTTCTTCGCGAGTGAAAACTTCTGGCTTTACCTTAAAGAAGTTCTGCCATTTGCCTTCAGCAAGAACGTCCATGTATTCTTCACCAATGTAAACATCAATTGTATTGTCGCGGTCTGCACGTTTAATTCCGTCTACAAACTGAAGTCCCAAAACTTTTGGACTCTGGCGAAGCCACCAGTTATCAGCTTTCTGACCAGCAAGGCGTGTACAATGAACGCGGCTCTGCTGACCAGCACCAATACCAATTGCCTGTCCGTCTTTTACAAAACAAACCGAGTTAGACTGAGTATATTTAAGAACAATCAAAGAAATTACAAGATTGCGCTTGTCATCTTCGCTCAAAGTTTTATTTTTAGTTACGATATTTGAAAGAGCTGACTGCTCGTCGATTTTCAAAAAGTTGTGTCCCTGTTCAAAAGTAACACCAAAAACCTGTTTGCGTTCAAGTTCAGCTGGAACATAGTTAGGGTCAATCTGAATTACACAATAGTTACCATTCTTTTTAGCCTTAAGAATCTCAAGAGCCTTTTCAGAATAACCAGGAGCAATAATTCCGTCGGAAACTTCTTTCTTAATTAAAAGCGCAGTTGCTTCATCACATTCATCGCTCAAAGAAATAAAATCGCCAAAAGAGCTCATACGGTCAGCGCCACGAGCGCGGGCATAAGCACAGGCAAGCGGAGTAAGTTCAACATTGTCAGTAAAATAAATCTGTTTAAGAGTGTCAGAAAGAGGAAGTCCAACAGCAGCGCCAGCAGGTGAAACGTGTTTAAAAGAAGTTGCTGCAGGAAGTCCAGTTGCTTCCTTAAGTTCCTTAACAAGCTGCCAGCCATTAAGAGCATCAAGCAGATTGATGTAACCAGGTCTTCCGTTTACAACCGTGATAGGAAGATCGCCGTTTTCCATGTAAACCCTTGCAGGTTTCTGATTAGGATTGCATCCATATTTCAATTCAAGTTCTTTCATAGCGACATAATAGAATAAAACGCATAAAATTTCAAATGAACAAAAAAATGCATTAAAGATTTTCAAACTTGAATTTATGAATCACAGCCTTTCCTTCCATATCTTCGCAAACCCAAATACAGCCGCGCTTTTTATCAACACAAATGCCTTCAGGATTACTATTAGCATCGGCGCGAATATAATAAGTTGCATAAAGCACGCTCGCTTCGCCATTAAACAAATAAATAGTAAAATTTTCAGAATCCAAAACCCAAAGATAATCATTTTCTTTATCGTAATCCAGGCCAGCAATTTCCGAAATATCACAATTTTCTACATCACAAAGACTCTTTTTAGATTTAAGCTCGCCGCCCATAGAATATTTATAAAGCAACGCATTAGTTTGAACACCAAAATATAAATCGCCATTGTAACAGGTAATACCTTCAACCCCGTTATTAAAAAAACTTTCCGCACCCTCAACCGCAAAAAGCGACTTAGAATCTTTCTTAAAATTATATTTAGAGCCATTAAACAAAATCTCATAAGCAGATTTTGAAGGACTTTCAAGGCCAATATAAAGATTTCCGTTTTCAGAGTTCAAAGCCAAATCTTCCATTTCGCCTTGTTTCTTCCATTCAAGAGAAAAAGCACCGTCAAAATCAATACGATAAAGTCCGCCGTTATCTTCAACAGCCCAAAGAAAATCCTCGTCTTTAGAAAGACAAATCCCCGAAAGTTCCCTAATTCCGTTAATTCTTAATAGCAATTCATGTTCAACCAAAACCGGAAGCGGCCTTTGATTTTCAAAATCATAATCATCAAAATAAAACTTATTAACCGGTCGATCGTCCCATTTTGCCTTTTTCTTATAAGTTGATTTTGGCTTTTCCTTTTCTTTAGATTTAGATTTTTTGGCCTTTTTTTCATTTTTTGTGTCTTTTTTGGAAGCCATTCGATTAACGCTGCGCCCAACACTCGTTACAGGAATTTTGCTGGCAAACAACAATTCCGAGCTAAAAATCAGCGTTGCAAATAAAACTACAGTTTTTAAAACTTTTTCCTTTTTCATAAAACTCAAATCTCCTCATTTTTGAAAATTTTTTATTAAATGCTCAATTTCATTTTAAATCCTTTCAAAAACTTAACAACTTTCAAAATTATAAAGTTACAATTTTTTTAGGAGGGCGGAGCCCCGCCCTGCGCTCCAAAGTCCTCACTCGTTCGCTCGCCTGCGGCTCGCTCACTCGCTCCGGTCTTTTCCGCTACCCACCCTGCAAGTTTTCAGCAAAAAAAAAGAGCAAACAAATCAAATTGTCTGCTCACAAAAACAAATAAAATTATTCGCTAATTTCAGAATCTTCAGAGGATTCGTCAACTTCAGAAAGATTTTCTGTAGAATTTTCTTGCGCTTGCAAAGTTTCAGCTTCCGGCGGCAAAGGATTTTCCAGTTTTACAAAAATATCTTTTGCAGTAAGGCTCACCGTGTAAATCATCAAAACCGGCAAAATCAAAAAGCCCAAAAAACAAATATATCTCGAAAAATAAAGAGCCACACCTTCTAAAATCACAAAAACAAGCGTGCGCAAACTTTTTTTCATATCCATAAAAAATACAGCAACAGAATTTCTTAGCATATTAACAAACGAATTAGAATAACGGGCAATCAGCGGGTAAGAATACAAAATAAAAACACTTGTAACCAAAAAATATCCGGCAAGCGCTGCAATCTTAATCAAATTAAAGCCCGAATCATATGCAAGATAAACAAGATAGCCGCCAAGCGCCGCAAAAATTGCAGTTAAAAGTTCAATAAAAAATCCTTGAATCAAATCCTGGCGAAAAGCCTTAAAAAAGCGGCGCGAAATTCCGCCAAAAGTCAAAACTTCTTCATCATTATCTACAATACGCAAAGCAACAGCAAAAGCTGCGCAAGTTGAAGTTCCAATAGAAATCAAAGGAATGCTGCAAATCAGCCACAACAAATTAAGCCAAAACAGGCGAATTATTTTTTTCATCATTTTTTTCCTTTCCATATTTTATGTAAATTTCTTGCAACAGAAGTTGTGTTTATTTTTACCGAAGGGCAATTAGAAAGCACTATTATAGAAAGTTTTCCGTCAAAATAATAGCCGTTATACGAATTAAAAACATCCGTTACGCCAGCATGAAAGATAGAATTTTGGTGGCGGTAAATACCATAACCGTAAGATTCCGAATCAATCATCTTTTTAAAAGTTTTTTTGCTTACAATTTTGCCGCGCGTAAAAAAAGTGTTCCAGCGAAAAATATCAACAACAGTAGAATTAAGATCGCCGCAACCAAGTGCCAGCGCCGACGGAATACTGTAGTAGCGGCCTTTATAATCATAGCCTTTAGTATCAGTTTTTTGAAAATCAAGATTTGAACGGCTCATTCCGCAAGGCTCAAAAATATTTTTTTGGATATAATCTTTGTAAGATTCACCGCTTACCATTTCAATAATACGCGCAAGAAGATAATAATTTGTATTGCAGTAAAAATAAGTGCTGTCTGGTTCTGCCAAAAGCGGCGCATCACTAAGGTACGTTAAAACAAGATTGTCAGCAACAGGTTTGCGTGCCATTTGATTAACTTCAATATGGCGGTAAATTTTTTTAGGAAAAAATTCGTCGGCCGAATTTATGTGATCGGTAAGCCCCGATCGCATAAGCAAAAGCATTTTTATAGTAATTCGGTCGCCGGCATCAAATTCGGGAAAGAACGTTGAAAGTTTTTCGTCCACCGCAAGCTTCCCCGCCTCACACAACTGCATTATCGCGGCGGCCGTAAGCTGCTTAGTAATCGAGCCGGCCTCAAAAGACGTGTTCACGCCTATCGGCAAAGAGTCGCGGGCCTTATCATCGCACACGCCATAACCGCGCGCAAATAAAATTTTGCCGCGGCTTCCCACCAACACGCTTCCCTGAAATCCGCACTCGGTAAGGTAAGCGTCGGCAGCTTGTGCAAAGGCGCGGTAACGCGGCTCAATCACACCTTCGTCTGGCCATTCGGCAGTTTTTACTTTAGAAACCGGTGTGCAGGCAACACAAAAAAAGCAGAGAGCTAAAACTGTCATCACGAGATTAAATTTTGTGATTTTTAGTTTTGTCATCTCTGCCTACCTAAAATAAGAAATCTTAAAAATCTGAAACAAGACGAAAAACAAAAAGCTGCGTGAAAGTGAAAACGAAATACACGATTCGCGTTTTCAATTCCACGCCATTTTTGGTTTTTACTTGTTCTTATTAATAACTCGTTCTTCAAACTTTCCGGTTGCTAAATCTATGTAGCGAACAAAAAGTGAAACTTTGTTTTCTTCGTTGAGAGAAGTCCAGATTTCGTTTGCAAAATCATCGATGTTGCCCGAAATCTTAAGCTTTACTGGTTCGCCTTCAAAACTTGGAAGCGGATTTCCGTCTCCCATATAAGTATGAATATAGTGTCCTTCACCATTTTGCGGATTATCATAAGTGTATGTAAAACGCAAAGTATTATCGCCGTTTCCGCAATCGCTCTTTAAAATAGAAAGAGAATAAGCGTAACCGCCGTTAATTCCGCCTTCCAAATCAAGCAAAGAAGAAATGCGCGGAGTATAATTTGGAGCATCGTGCTCGTATTTGCGGCTTCTCAAAGACTGTTCAAAAGTAAGACCTTTTTTAAGACCTTCGAAAATTGTGTCTGTCTGATCGCCATTTGTTACAATTGTCTTTTTACCAAATTCACGAACAGCAGCATAAATAATAAGACTTGGATCGCCTGCAATCAAAGACTCATCAAAAGCCTTTGTGCGAACAACTTCTGTTCCGTTTTCTGAATCTGTTACAAAAACGCGGTTGCGGCTTCCTGCACTACGTCCCATTGTCCAATATGCAGAAACTGCATATTTCCCGTCACAAGATTTTCCAGCAATAATTCCTCTTCCCGGGTAAGTTGTAGAAGAAAGTTCTGCTTTAATTTCTTTCATAAATTCCTCATTGTATTTCTAAATCAGCAAGTATAGCTTGCTTCATTGGCTGTGTTGTGAAAAAAGCTAAAATGAACTGCCTTTGCAGTTAATTATTTTACGCTTAATTAATCGTTTCCGTGCTGTTTTTCAAGATATTCCATAACAGCGTCAACAGTTTTCTGTTTTGGATCCGGTTCATCTGAAGGAAGTTTTTCCAAAATGCTGTTTCTAAATTCTTTGCAGTCAATTACAGGACTTGCAGTAAAGGTGCACTTTCCTGTTTCAAGAATATCAGCCAGCATATCTTCAGGATTTTCAGGATTAATTCTCAAACAGTTTCCGTTAATCGAAACCAAAATCATCTTATCAAAAAGTCTAAGATAACTGTCAATTTCGCGAAGTCCGCGTTTAGTTTCCGGCTGGCCTGGACGATAACGAGTTCCACTTGGGAATACGAGAATCATCTGTCCGCGCTTTTTGCAAGAATCCATTGCGCGCATTGCAGCAAAATTGATTTTACGAGCCCGCTGCTCCTCTGCAATTTTTTCTTCTTCAGAAATTTCTTTGTCTTCAACAGCATTCAAACTGCGAGTTGGATAAATTACAACGCGAGTAAAACCTTCTGTAAAGGCACGAACTCCTGCACTTGCTTCGTTCAATTTCATTCCGGCAACAGCAACAATTCTTTGAGACATATCTTTTGCCCATTCTTCGCCCTGTTTTTCCAAAAGATAAAGAATTCCCGGCAAATCAAGATTTGTGTAATGCTCCATTAAAATAAGCCCAGATTTTCCCTCTTTTACAACTGAATCATAAAATGCTTTGAAGTTTTCAATATTTCCCAAACCAGATTCTTTATTGAAAGCTTCATCAAGAAGTTTCCACATATAAGGTCTGAGAGCTAAATTTGCTTCTTCATAAACTTTTGTTTCATCGATTTTCGCAGCTGCATGCGAAAGCTTTGACATTTCAGCAAAAACACTGCCGAATCTGTCTTTTAACATAATACCCATAATGATTCCTTAATAACTCCATAAAACAATAGTTATATTTATTATAGTTTATTTATGATTTAGATACAACAAAAACAATAAATTCAAATATTTTCCATTATTTGCAAAATCAAAGCAAAACTTCAAACACTAAAGAAAATCTGCCTTGTTGCCGATAAACCTTTAAGGTGGATTCTATGAAAAATAGTTGTTGGTCAAAATATATAATTTTCGCATTCATCATTGGGTTGTTTCTAACTTGTAAAATTAGTATAGAAGATACTGATTTGCGACAGAAACCTGATGTAAATATTTCAGACAAACAGGTTACAATTATTATTCCAAAAATTAATAACGACACAGACTATATCACAATTTGCAGAAAAAATGGTTCTACAAAAACCAACGTTGGCATAATTTTTCCAAAAGATTATTCTACAAATGATGCTAATTACGTTTTTATTGACAAGCTCGTTTACAAAGACCAAAAATATCAGTATCAGGTTAGATATCACGATTCAAAAGAAAATAATTATTCGCAATGGTCAAATGAAATTGAAATAAAAAATGTTGACGGAGCGCTTGATACAGAATCCGTTTCTTTTGATATTGGAAGTGAAAAATTTGTTTACGATAGCACAAATAATACACTAGCATTATCAGATGGAATAAATGCGCCTGATTTTCCTGCTTACGCAGACGCTTCAACTGAATTTAAAACAATGATTGTAATATCAATCAAAAATACAAATACACGACAAATTTTTGAACTTCCAGACAATTTTATTGCCGGCAATAATCCAATCAATATGCTGGAAAAACTTCCGCAATCTTTCTACGATAAAGAACTAGTTTTAGAAGGAATTCTCGCGCAAAACAGTAAAGATTTAAATTACATCGAATGGACCGAACTCACCGAAATTCCGCTTCAAGGAAATGTAAACAGAACAATCACAATTCCTTTTAAGTCGGGAACAAACGGAATCGACTATTCTTTTTAGAAAAGGCATTAATCAAAAAATGCCAAAAACTTCATTTTATAATAAAATCAAAAGGCGCCCAAACGGCGCTTTTTTTTATGGAAAAATAATCAAAAAGCAAATGCAAAAATCCGGGTTTTACAAATCAAAAATGCAGCAAGAATGACAATTGAACAAAAATTGCAAAAATGTTATTTTTATTTTGTATGAATACTCTGGTCGCATTATGCGCTGTTGGTGCCGAGCGAATTCTCGGTAATGAAATCAAACATTTAGGATATAAACTCAAATCAAACGCACCTGGTCGAGTTTCTTTTTTTGGTGATGACGATGCGTTATTTAAAGCAAATCTTTGTCTTAGAACAGCAGACCGCGTTTATCTTCAGCTTGCAGAATATAACGCTCTTAATTTTGACGATTTGTACGAAGGAGCTTACGAAGTTTCCTGGCAGGATTTTTTACGCAAAGATTCAAAAATTATTGTAGATAAAGTTAGAACCTATAAAAGCAAACTCAATTCAGAACACTCAATACAAGGAATTGTTCACAAAGCAATTTATACAAAACTTGGCGATGTTTGGAAAATGTCTTCAATGCCAGAAACTGGCGAACAAAGCGACATTCGCGTTTACGTTGACGAAAACAAAGTTTTGATTTTGCTCGATCTTTCAGGACTTCCACTTCACAAACGCGGCTACCGCACAGACGGCGGAATTGCCCCGCTTCGCGAAACCACCGCGGCGGTTCTTCTCCAGGAAATGATGTGGCGTCGCAAAACACCTTTGCACGACCCATTTTGCGGCTCAGGAACCATTGCAATTGAAGCAACTTTGTACGCCTTCAATGTTGCGCCGGGATTCGGCCGCCGCTTTGGAATAGAAAATTTGCCGATTTTTAATGCGAAACGCGCACAACAAATACGCGACGAAGAAGCTGCAAAAATCCGCACCGATGTAGAAGTTAGAATCACCGGTTCAGACATAGATTCGGCCGCAGTAGAACGTTCAAAGAAAAACGCCGAATACGCTTGCGTTATGGCCGGCCGCGCCCTTAAATCAATTGGAATTTCAAAACACATTCCGCGTCCAGACTTTATTCAGTCAGACTTCGCAGATTTGGCCGCCCCATACGACTCAGGTTTACTTTTGTGCAATCCGCCTTACGGAGAACGACTTGGCGACGCAGAACAAGCCCGCGAATTGTACAAAAAAATGCAGAGCCTTTGGACAGATTTTGACGGTTGGGATCTTGGAATCATAACATCAAATCCAGAATTTCAGGAAAATTTCGGCCACAAAACTTCAGCAATCAAAAAGCTCAAGGCCGGAAATCTCGATACTTCATTTTATATTTACAAGCGATAAGGAGAAAGCCGAATGGCAATTGTTGTAGAACACGACAAGAGAAAACAAGAAATACTACAAAAATCACTCGACGTATTCATCGAAGAAGGCTACGAAGACGCAACCTTTCAGAAAATTGCCGACCGCTGCGGAATAACCCGCACAACACTTTACATTTATTTTAAGAACAAACACGAAATTTTTTTAGGAAGCATCAAAGAGCTTCTTTCCGAAATGGAATCTGCGCTAAGAATTATAATCAAAAACGACACACTTTCCGCAGAAGCAGCGCTGCGCCAGATTCTCGAAACGCTCGCCGACGCTTGCGAACGCAACAAAAAACTGTTCAGCGTACTTTTAAATTATCTTATGCAGCTTAGAAAGTCTGGAGTAGACACAGGCGAGCGAGTTCGCCGCAGAGTTATCCGCGTGCGCCACTTGCTTAGCACAATCATCATCAAAGGAATACAAAATCACGAATTTAAAGATTTAAACGTAAAAGACGCAAACGAAATGCTCTACGCACTTATGGAATCAACAATTTTCCGAATTGCCGTTCTAAATCAAGACGATGTAGGCGACGTAAAAGCCGCCTTAAACACCACCGTCGATTTATTCAAGGCATAAAAAAAGGAGGGGAAAGTCTTCCCCTGCGGCCGCACGTCGTTGCGGCCTACCCTTTCTGCGGGCACAAATCCGACATCTCTGCCCGCAACGCCCAAATCACCGGGCGCCTCATTTATGTTTAGTATTTTGCCTTTCGCAAACGCACCATTTCAATATCTTCACAGAACAATTGTCTCAAGTCATTCAAGCCAAGAGCCATTAACGCCATTCGGTCAATACCAATACCCCATGCAAGAACAGGACAATCAAGCCCCATAGCGCGTGTAACTTCCGGACGGAAAATACCAGAACCACCAAGTTCAAACCAGCCCAAAACCGGGTGCTTAATATGAACTTCAATACTTGGCTCTGTAAATGGGAAGTAACCTGGAACATATTTTACTTCTTCAGCTCCGGCAATTTCAGTAGCAAACATTTTGAGCATTCCAAGAAGGTCGCGCAAAGTTACATCGTTACCAGCAATAATACCTTCTGTCTGATAAAAGTCAGAAAGGTGAGTTGCGTCTACTTTGTCGTAGCGGAAACAGCGGGCAATACCAAAGTATTTTCCAGGAACTTCAGCTTTGTGCAACTGATGCGCAGACAAAACTGTTCCCTGAGAACGCAAAATCAAGCGGCGAGTAAATTCATTATCAAAAGTATAATTCCAGCCACGACTTCCTGTGTTTCCACCAGTTTCGTGAGCGGCCTTTACATTACTCAAATATGGTTCTTCAATAAATTTTGCGTGTGTAGGATTTTTAATTCTATATACATCGTGAATATCGCGTGCAGCGTGGAACTGTGGCATAAACAAAGCGTCACCATTCCAGAATTCAGTTTCTACAAGCGGACCGTCAAACTCCTGAAAACCAAGAGAACAAAGTTTGTCTTTTACGCTTTCCAAGAACTGAACATAAGGGTTTGTGCGGCCAGGAATAATTCGTGCCGGCGGAATTGCAATATTGTAACCGCGGAAAGTGCCGTTTTTCCATTCGCCAGAAGCAAGCATTTTTGGTGTAATTTCACCAATTTCGTTACCAGTTACACCGGCGCTCTTAAGAGCATCACGAACAGCTTCAAAACCGCTCTGCAATTTATAAAAAACAGTTTCGCGCTCAATCATTTTGAATGGAGAATCTGCAGCGCCGCGCTTTTTAGCAAGGCCATTCATAGCTTCAGCTTCGGCAGCACTCAAATCATCTTTATTCAAAAGGCCGCCGTCTACAGAACAAGCCTTTTTTATCAAATCCATAGTTGCTTTAATGCGCTCAGGAAGAACAGCACCTGTATATTCAACCTTTTTTTCTGCATTCATTTTAAGAACGCCGTCTTTTACAAGCGGACCAAAAGCAGAACCAACATCTTTCTGCTCAAGACCAACACCAGCAGCAATTTCTGGCATTGTGTGAGCGCCCTTTTCTTTAAGGAAGTTCACCATTCGCTCTTCTACAGTTCCTGTTTTTGCAAGAGCGCGGCCCATTTCTGTAATTTCAAAAAATGTATGTGGAGTTCTGCGGATTTCTTTTAACAATTCTTTACCAGAAAGCCATGAAAACGCCTGATTTGCGTGACCTTCCTTATATTCCAGTTCTTTCTGGAGTTTTTCTGAAGTAAGTTCATCTTGCGCTGAATACTTTAACAAAACTTTAATTTCAAGCGGATGAAGATTTTTAATGATATTTTTTACGTCCATTTTTGTATATCCTGTTACTACAAAAAAAATAAAAGCCGGCAGTTTAAACCACCGGCTGTATTCTACAATATTTCAGATAAAAACTAAATAGGTTAGCGCGAGAATTTTAAGTACGATGAATATTGCGCTCTACGCTGCCCTCTTTCGTCCTTAAAATATTTTTCTTTATCATCTTTTAAATATCTGTAACTGTAATATTTATATTCTTTCTGGAAATCCTGAAGAACGGCCATTACAGAATTCATAGCTTCACCTTTATCATAAGTTACATAAAGAGTTTCATAATAAATGCGCACTTCATCATAAATTGGCTGATACTCAATTTTTATGCTTGCATTTTTGTCTGTACAATGCTGATTTTCTGGCACTATAACTTTAGTAGTAAGTTTTTCCTGCTCAAATTTATCTCGTTCAAAAGGATCGTCTGGATTATCACCGATTGGCTGAGCAAAAATAGCAGCGCTGATCAATGTCAAAGCTGTAAACAAAGTAACTATTTTCTTCATAATAAACTCCTTAGCCCGGCCTACCCGGCCAATGCATATTTTAGTATACGCTATACTCAATAATTTTACCGCATTCTAGGAAAAAAGCAAGATTTATTACATAACGGCCAGAATCAATTCCCAAAGCGCCCAAATTTCTGATTAAAACCGAGCCATTTATTTCTTTTGGCTTATTTTTGATGATACTTCGGTAATAATCGCGAATTGCAGTTTTAAGAGAATCTTTTGCCGCTTCTTCAATTCCGTCAAAACCTTTTTCAACGGCAGCATAACCTAAGCCAGAAATTACAGGATTTTTTATTGAAGTCCAAAGTCTATAATTTTGAACTTGCGCTTCTGTGCGTTCATATTCAACCCAACAATTAAGTTTATTATTTTCAATCCAAGGCGAAGTATAATTTATTTTATTTTTTGTAACTTCAGAATCGGTGATTTCAGTTACTTCAAAATATTCTTCAACGCCGCGCGCTTTATCAGAAGGAACATAAACAAAATTCCAGCCATAAACCATTCCATTGATTATAAAAGGCGCAACTTCGTGCATTCGATTAATTGGGAATTCATATTGTTCAGAATTGATGTTTGCAGCTTGTTCAGATTCAGGGTAAGCATCAAGCTCTGCCCAAAGCGGAATTCTGATAATTCGCTCAACAAACGGAGCTTGAGAATATACAGAAAAATTTACAGAAAATAATAAGCCCAAAAAGGCAAAAAAGAGTTTCTTAAAAATCCTTTTATTTTTTATCTGTAAGTGTCTTTCCATATTTTAATCGGATGAACTCCCATTCTGATTACAAAATAAAGCCAAGCCGCAAAAAAGCCAAATAAATGAGTCATATGAGCCACACTTGAGCGCACATCAAAAAACTGGCTTCCCAATTCAATCAAAGTATAAATAAGCACAAGAATAGGAGCCGGAACCGGAACTATTCCCCATATAAGTATTATCGACTTAGGAAAGAACACAGCATAAGCAAAAAGTATTGCATAAACCGCACCACTTGCGCCAAGCAGCATTACATTATACTGGCCGGTAAATTTATAAAAAAGAAAAGAAAAAAATCCGCTCAAAGTACCGCAAAGCAGGTAAAAAAGCAAAAATTCTTTTGAGCCAATTGCTTTTTCAAGATTAAGCCCAAAAATAAGAAGCGCAAGCATATTAAACAAAACGTGCCGAAAACTTCCATGCACAAACATATAAGTAAAAAACTGCCAATACATTCGGTTTGTTTCTACATTTACAGGATTCATAGCTCCAAAATTATAAATTAAATAGTAAAGATTTCGATTCCAAACCTGCAATCCAAAAATCAAAAAATTAATAAAAATAATAAAAATGGCAGTTCTTTTGTAAGTGTAAGAAAACGGCCGGCGAAGAATAAATCTATTTTTTGGCATACGATCCCTTTGGTTTTGGCTCAAAATAAGTTACTTTATTTCGGCCGTTATTTTTTGACATATAAAGTGCCTGATCTGCCTGATTCACAAATTCATTTGGCGAAGAAACAAGATTTTTTTGTGCATCAAAAATAGAAACACCGCCCGAAATTGTAACGTGCAAATGTTGATTATTGTACACAAAATCATGCTCGTTAATTGTAGAACGAATTCGTTCTGCAACAGCCATTGCTTCTTCTTTTCCTGAATCAATAAGCAGCGCCGTAAACTCTTCTCCGCCGTAGCGACTTGCAACATCAGAATCGCGCAGATTTCTCCGAATCAAATCCGCAACACTCTTTAAAACAAAGTCGCCGCACTCATGGCCATAAGTATCGTTAAATTTCTTAAAGAAATCAATATCAAACATCAAAACAGCAATCTGCTTATTGCCCAAAAAGGCCGCGTCAATTGCTTCTGTAAGCACATTAAAAAAATAATATTTATGCTTAAGGTGCGTCATCATATCAGTTGAAGACATTTCCAAAAGAGCCGCATTATTAATCGCAACCGAAGCAAGCCCCGCAATTGCCATAATCTGATTTAATTCGTACTCAGAATAAGTTGCATCATCATCAATTGAAATACGTTCCTGAAGAACAAGCATTCCGTTTAAATGGCTTTTTTGAATCAGCGGAACAATAAGCGTTGGATTTAATTTTTCGAGAGTCGAAAGATATTTGCAGCCGGCACATTTTTCCCGCAATTCAGCGATAGTAATTGGCCGCTTTTCGTGAAGCAAAACGCTTGCAACCGGAGCCGTAACCGGAATTTTAACTTTTTCGTCGTTCAAAAACTCTTTTGCAGTTTCAAGCACAAAATTTTCGTTTGTAATTAAATCGCGAACAAAAATTTCGGCACCAAGAACGTGCATTTGTGCCATTGAAATATAAACAATCGATTCAAGAAGGTTCACAAAATCAAGATTCTGACAAAACGATTTTGCTATATCAATAAGCTGTTCCAAATCATAAATCTTCTTTTCATACTGGAGCGATTGTTCCAGCAATTCTTTTTGAGATTCTGATTTTTTATTTTCAGCCTTCTTTTTACTCATGCTTTATTTCACCGCCCGATATAATAACATAATTCTTCATTATTTCAAAAAAGATACCCCAGTTCGCGTAATTCGTTTCAAGAAAGTTTGTATTATCACGGTTGCGCGAAGACATCATAAGAACTTTAAGATTTGAAATAATTTCGCTTGAAGGCTTTTTAGAATCCGCAAGAAGTTCTCCAAGCTGATGACTCAACGACGAAAGATTTGTGCATTGAGTTTGCAAAAGTTGGTGAGCATCATCATTAATCGACTGAACCATTTTTTCGAGCTTTTTATAAAAATCCTTATCTTTTTTACTGTCTTTGATATAACTTTCAAGAACGGCAATACTATGTTTTTGATCTGCGCCAAAAGAATCTTCAAACTCTTTAATATCTTTATCGCCATTAATTGCAGTAAATACAATAGAAGAAAAACTTGATTTATAAGCCGGATTATTAAAAAATCCTTCAATTACAAGATCATTCAAAAGCGCTTTAAGCCCTTCAGTAAAATAAGATTTTAAGAAAGTTTTTAAAATGCGCATTGGAAGAATCCATTTAAAAGCCATAGAAACTTCAGCCTGCAAAATCTGATTATAAGCCTGACTATAAGCGCCAAGTTCTTCAAGCGGAATATTTGGAAACAAAGCCGTAACTTCTTCAGAAATCGTTTCATCTTGAATTTCAGTTTTGATTCTCTGTTCATCTGCATCAAAACGGGTTTGGAGCATATTTGCAAAATCCTGACGCGGCGAACCAGAATAATTTACAACCGCAGGCTCATAAGTTAAATCCTGGCGGCACATTCTTATAAGGCTCTTAAGTTTTTGCGGCGACAAAATTTTTGTAATTATATAGTTGATTTTTTTAAGATTTCCAAGATAGCTTTGCTTTTCAGAATCAGATAATTCAGTTCCTTTACGAAGCTGGCCAAGCGCAATAACTGCATCTGCAGTTGAAGTTGTGATTCTTAAACCGCTCGCCTGATAATACAAATCTTCCAAAAGATTTTGTGCAGTTGACGCAGAAATTTCTTTGTAAGTTGGTTTGTACGAAAGATCAGCTGGAATAAAATTTGTATCAAAAGCCTGCAAAAAAGGAGTGTAATTATAGCGGCAAAATTCTACAAGCTGGCGCAGCAAAAGAAGGTCGGAATCCATTTTTTTAAAAGGCTCCGTGTTCAGCTCTTTTAAAAGTCGCTCCATTTCTTTTCGCTGGCGCATATAAACTCTGTCGGGATTTTGAGTTTCTTCTACAATTTGTGCTTTTCTGTTTTCAAAAGAAAGAGCTTCAAGAGCTTCCTGGTCTGAAGCTGGATAACCAGTTACAATCAGCTGCGCTTCAAAACGGCGCTGACGCTGAATATCATTTGGGCTAACAGTTACCGAAAAAAGATTATCAAGCGGGCGAGTATTTTTATAAAGCGCGTAAATTGCTTCGCCAAAATTTGGCAAAAGCATTCCAGAACGGCAGATTTGCGGCTGAAAATCTCTAATTTCATTTTCCAGCTTTTTCATCTGCTGCTTTTTTTGAACTTCTGGAGAGGAACGCTTAAAAATATTATCAAAAATGCTTGATATAGCCTTTAGAAATCCCATTTAATCAAATTATTTTAACAGAGATTTTTTGAATTAGCAAATATATTGAGAAAAGATGTCTTTGTAGTCTTGAATTGTAGCCGCGTGAACAATTTTAGCACGCAAAGCAGCGCCGCCAGAAATGCCTTTTGAATAAGCGGCAAAACGTTTGCGCATTTCAAGGCACGCGTGCTGCTCTGAAGTTTCTTGAGCAAGGCGTTCAAGCTCGGCAAAGCCAGTTTTTACACGTTCTTCCGCCGGAACCGGCTCATAGCTTCCTTCCGTCAGCAAACTTGTGGCATCTCTAAAAATAAAAGGGTTGCCCATTGCACCGCGCGCAAACATAACCGCGTCCGCGCCAGTTTCCAAAAGCATTTTGCGTGCATCTTCCGGCTTAAAAAGGTCGCCGCTTCCAAAAACAGGAATGTGCCGCCCTTCCCCCTGGCGAATGTTCCAGTTTTTTACAAGCTCCACGAGTTCTTTCATAATTGACCAATCAGAATGACCTTCGTAACCTTGCGCGCGGGTACGCGGGTGAATTGTAATTGCACTTACACCAGCTTCCAAAGCCGCCAAAGCCGCTTCGCGCCAAGTCATTTGCTTTTGTTCCCAACCCGAGCGGATTTTTACAGTAACAGGAACTCCGCCTTTTTCACTCTTGCCGCCGGCCGCTTTTACAACCGCTTCAGCAATCTTAAAAAGCCGCTCCGGATCTCGAGTAAGCGCAGAGCCGGCTCCTGTTTTTATGATTTTTGGAACCGGGCAACCGCAGTTTATATCAATTACTTCGCAGCCAGTTTTTTCAAGAACAATTCCAGCAGCGTCACGCATAATTTCCGGCTCGCCGCCAAAAATCTGAACAGAATAGGCTTTTTCGTTGTAAGCGCGGCGCATTAAAATCTCAGTTTTTAAGTTTTTGCGCACAAGAGCTTCTGCGCTCACCATTTCTGTATAAGTAAAGCACGCTCCGTTTTCTATGCAAACAGAACGAAACGCCGCGTCGCTATAGCCAGCAACCGGCGCCAAAAAGAGATTTCCTTTTAATTCAACATTTCCGATTTTTACCGGATGATATAAAGATTCCATAAATACAATTCGGCAAGTATAGCTTGCCTCTGAGCCATTTTTTTTCGATGAACCTAAAGCAACCCTATCGGCTTGCTTTTTTAACGGTTCTTCGATTATAGGCTTACTCAGGAATATTAAACGCTTTGCAGCTGTTTTTCCAGAGCTGTTCGCTGAGTTGTTCCAAATCCATTTCAAGCATTTCTGCAAGAAAGCGCGCAGTAGAAGGCAAGTAAGCCGGCATTGTTCGCTTTTTCTCGCGGAATTCAGCTGGAATCATAAACGGACTTTCAGTTTCAATAAGCATTCGCTCAACTGGAATATTCAAAACAGTTTCGTGCAAATTACGCGCATTGCGGTAAGTTAAATTACCAGCAAAACTAAACCAGATATTCTTATCAAGGCATTTTTTTGCAAAAGCCGCATCTTCAGAATAACAATGCAAAATCGCACCAGCATCAGGCATACGTTCTGTTAAAACATCATACAAATCGCGGCCTGCATCACGATTGTGAATAATAACCGGAAGATTATGCTTCTGAGCAATTTCAAGCTGAGTAATAAAAAGCTCAATCTGACTTCTTTTGTCGCCAAACTGCTTAAAATAATCAAGGCCAGTTTCGCCAACAGCAACTACATTTGGCAAAGAAAGACTTTTTTCGATTGTATTAATCCAATCAGCACCAGGATTTGTAACTTCAGATGGAGCTACTCCTACAGCATGATAAATTCCAGATATAGACTTAAGATTTGGATAAACCTTGTTAAAATCATAGAGACTATTATTAATACTGATAATGCGAGCAACGCCAGCCTGCTTAGCCTGCTGAATTACGCGCAATTGTTCAATAGGATCATCGTATATCAGCCCGATGTGAGCGTGAGTATCAAAAAACTTCATGGCTTTTTCTTCCTAAAGATGAGATTATTTACTTACGATAAAGATAACATAGGATTGACTAAACGTCAAATTATTTCTTATGTTCGCAGAGAGTTTAGACACTTGACATACGTTTGACTTAATAACATCATTAATGGTATAATTTTTTAGAATTATGTCAAAGACACAAAAAGCGCTTAAGCGTTTTGAAAAGCAGGTTGCCTCAAATGTATCCCATGGATTCGGTGCGTTCATGCGCCGCGTGGGAAGATTCTTTGTGCGCGTGTTTAAAGTTTTTGATAATAAGCTCACGATTATGATTGTTCCGCATTCGCAGAGCAAAGTAATCAACTTTCAGACAAACGTTTTTGCCTTAATGCTTGGCTCGCTTATTTCTGTTGGAATACTTGTTTCTTTCTTCTACTTCAACAGACGTTCTATTTCTGCAAATATGGAGATTTCTTCTCTTGTAAATCAGAATCGCGAAACTCTTGCAAGCCTTGACGAACTTCGTGATGAAAACGCAAATCTTTTTCAGGCTGCAAAACGCTTTCAGGCTTCTCTTTCACAGAGCCTTTCTTTACTTGGAATTGATCAGGTTACAAATAATCCTGAAACTTCTGCTACAAGCGGAGATCTTTCGGCACTTTTCAGTACATCAGAATTAACACAAGGCTCTCTTAAAGAAGTTTCTGAAGTAAGAGAACTTACAAACTATCTTGAAGATGCTGTAAAACCAATTGAACAGATTGGAAAAATGCTTAAAACTCAGCAGAATCTTTTTACAGAAATCCCAAGTATCTGTCCTGTAAAAAATCCTAATTATCATATTTCAATGGCATTTGGTCCAAATATTCACCCGCTCAACGGAAACTGGTACATTCACAAAGGTTTGGACTTTTCTACCTGGAGAACTGGTGACGCAGTTCTTTCTACAGCTTACGGCCAGGTTGTAACTGTTGGTTATGATTTCAGCTTTGGTAACTACATCATCATCAAACATAATCACGGTATGTACACACGCTACGCTCACCTTAAAGACACTCGCGTTCAAAAAGGTCAGATTGTAGACCAAGGTCAGGTTATTGGAACAATTGGTAATACTGGTGTTACAACTGGTCCTCACCTGCACTACGAAGTTCATATTGGTTCTGATGTAGTTGATCCTGCAAAATATATAAACATCAATTTATCAAAATAGGTTTCTATGGCTTTACGAACAGATGACATTTCAATCAACACAATTATAGGAAGAGGCTCTGTCATCTCTGGTGATTTAAAGATAAACGGTTTTATCAGAATTGACGGCGATATTGACGGAAATCTTGAAACCGACGGAAATGTTATTGTTGGCGAAAATGCCCGAATTCGTGGAAATTTAACTGCAAAAACTGTAATTATTGGCGGAATCATAAAAGGAAATATTATGGCTTCGGAAAGTGCAAAAATTCTTGCTGAAGCTGCTGTAATTGGCGATATTATTTCGCGCAAAGTTCAAGTTGACGGCTCCGCTGTAATTCACGGGCATTGTATTTCTATAAAAGAAGATTCAGAATATTCAAAGGCTTCTGATGAATATCTTCAACTTAAGGCAATTAAAGAAAAGGTTATTCTGTAAATGGCAGAAATAGATTCTCTGGGAGCAAATTATTACTACTCAGGCGTTCAAAATGCCACAAACGAAAAAATCAAAAAAAATACTAAAAAGGAAGAAGCCGAAAAAACAAAGCGCACTTCTTTTTCGGAACTTTTAAAATCAGAAAAAACAACGGAACCGCAATTTGCTATTGAAGGACTTCCGCCCGAAGTTCAGCAAATGTCAATTGACGAAGCGGCGGTTTTCCTTGCAGATGCAGTTTCTTTGGCTGGAAACGACCTTTCTGAAAATCTTACAAAGGAAAATGTTGAACGCTTTAAGAATTCTGTTCGTCAGTTTGTAAGTTTTGTTGTTGCAAATAACTTTCAGGTAAATTCGCGGCGCAAAAAACGAAACGGGAAAGACTTAATTGTTCCTTCGCGAACAAACTTTTTTTCAAATTATTCGCTTCCGCCGCACAAAATCGACCCAAAATATCAGATTCAGGTGATTAATGAAAAGCTCGACGCGCTTACCCGCGAAACACTTTCTACGCAAATGAATAATCTGAAACTTCTTGCACAAGTAAATGAAATAAAAGGTCTTATTGTAGACTTGATGAGTTCTTAAATCTTGAGGTATACTTAAAATATTATGAGTGACATTTTTGAAACAGATATAGATACAGATGGTGAAAACCTTTCATCACTTGAAGATTCTGATGTTGGAATCTCGGAAACAGAAAACCTTGTTTTTGATTATCCGCTTTTTCATTTAAAATTGGATTATTCTTGCGAAACAATTTACGCAAAAGCGCCCGAAGGTAAACTTCATATAAAAGCTGGCGATTTTGTTATTGTTCCAACTCGTTACGGCAAAGATATGGCGCGAGTTTTGGGAACTGCAAAAAAACCTATTGGCATTAAACAATCTGATATTGTTACAATTGACCGAAAAGCTTCGGAAGCAGATTTAAAACGCCGCCAGGAATTAATTCAAAAAGAAAAAGATGCATTTCCGATTTTCAAAGAAAAAGTTGCTTTTCACAAACTCGATATGAAACTTGTGGAAACTCACTTTCTTTTTGATGAACAAAAAGCGCTTTTCTTTTTTAGTTCAGACAGCCGCGTAGACTTTCGCGAACTTGTAAAAGATTTGGTTTCGGTTTTTAAAATGCGAATTGAACTTCGCCAGATTGGTGTGCGCGACGAATCACGCATTACAGGCGGACTTGGAGTTTGCGGCCGACCTTTCTGTTGTCACGGCGTTTCTGATAAACTTCGCCCGGTTTCTATCAAAATGGCAAAAGACCAGAATCTTTCGCTTAATTCTATGAAGATTTCAGGCCAATGTGGCCGGCTTCTTTGCTGTCTTTCTTACGAATACGACTGGTACAACGAAGCTCGCAAAAATCTTCCAAACGAAGGCGTTCGTCTTTCTTACGACGGAACTGATTTTAGAATCACAGAAGTAAATCCGCTTACATCAATGGTAAGAATGCTTGGCGATGACGGCCGTTTGCTCGAAGTAAACGCTAAACGTTTCTATCGCGACGGCAACCGCTGGAAGATAAATTAAAAACTTGAATTTCACGGATTATGCCTTATAATATTAGGTATGATTTACATTAAGAAGTGGACTGAATATTACGAGGATTTTTTTTCCGTTGAGCCACACCAGGAAGAGTTTTTTTCAGCTTTAGGAAGTGAATTTCCTTCACCTTCAAAATTTCTCAGCGTAGAATGCGGTGCTGCCCTGCTTTCCGAAAAATTGCAGGACAAATGTGATATAACACTTACAGATTCGTTTCCGGAATTTGTAAATATCGTAAATGCACATCAGGTTCATAAAGAAAATCCAATTCATGTATTTAACTTGAATCCGGCTGATATTGCCCGCTATTTGGGCAAGAATTTTTTCAATGTGATTTGCTGCCTTTCGTATCGAATTATTTTTATGAAAGACCGCATTTTAATCAAAAAATTTCTTTTTGATTCCCGAATGTTGCTTTCTGACGGCGGTTATCTTGTAATTGATAATCTGAATTTTTCAAAATATGATTTTTCACAAACCAAGATTGAACTGCCGGCAAAAAAAACTGAACGCGCAACACTTTATTCATCTGTAATCAAAAATACAGACACAACATCTTATAAACTTTTTCAGCATATTGTAACTTCAAGCGGAAAGGTTATTGATGTCATTCGTGATGAAGTTATCTGCCCAATCAGTATGGAATCTTTTAAAAGCTATGCAAAGGAAGTAGGTTTTTCTTCTTGCGAATTCTATAATGATTATAAGAAAACTCCGTATAGTACTGATTCAGACAAAATAATCTGCGTTCTGAAAAAGTAACTGTCGCCCAGAACTTGTTTCGGGGGCTATTTTATAAAATGCCGGCTCCTGACTCAAGTTCAAGGCAACTCAGTACTATTGCCCGATATGCTCATTTACACTAAAATAGAAACCTATGAAAGCTACAAAAACAATTATCTCAACGCTGCGCGAAGCTCCAAATGACGCAGTTATTGCAAGCCATCAGCTTATGATGAGAAGCGGACTTATCCGCAAACTTGGAAACGGTCTTTATGCTTATATGCCGCTCGGCTACCGTTCTTTAATGAAAGTACAGAAAATTATCCGCGAAGAACTTGACGAAGCAGGTCTTCTCGAAATCAAACCTACAGTAATTGTTCCCGGCGATTTGTGGAAAGAATCTGGCCGCTGGGACAAAATGGCCGGCGAAATGCTTACTGCACAAAACAGACAAGGCCAGGATATGGTTGTTTCGCCAACTGCAGAAGAAGCATTTACAGCCATTGTGCGCGAAGGTCTTTCTTCTTACAAACAGCTTCCTTTTACTCTTTATCAGATTAATACAAAATACCGCGATGAAATCCGCCCTCGCTACGGCGTAATGCGTGGCCGCGAATTTACAATGATGGACGCTTATTCTTTTGATAAAGATCAGGCAGACCTTGATGCTTCTTACGACAATGTAGCAGCTGCTTACCGCCGTATTTTTAAGCGAATGGGACTTACAACAATTTCTGTAAAAGCCGACACAGGTTCTATGGGCGGTTCTGGCTCAGAAGAATTTATGGTTGAATCAGAAGTTGGTGACGATACACTTCTTCTTTGTCCAAATTGTTCTTATGCTGCAAACGTAGAAAAAGCAGCTTGTAAAACAGAAGTTCCACTCGATTCAAACGGCCAGCCACAGAAAAAAACTGACCTTGCAATTGAAGAAGTTGAAACTCCAAACGTATTTAGTATAGAAGATATGGAAAAGTTCTTTGGCGAAAAACCAACAACTTTCCTTAAAGCTCTTGTTTACAAAGTTTACAACTGCGCCGTTGACCTCTCTAAAACTGAATTCTACAAAGATGCAAAAACAGTTACAGAAGGCGGCCAAACATATATTCCAGAAACATTCTTCTGCATTTTGATTCGCGGCGACCTTGATGTAAACGAAACAAAACTCGCTGCTGAACTTAAAGCAAGCGGTGCAGAGCTTGCAAGCGATGAAGATGTTCTGAAGTACAGCGGAGCGCCACACGGTTTTGTTGGCCCAGTTGGAATTAAAATTCCTGTAATTGCAGACCTTTCAACAGTTGATATGCACGATTGTATCGCCGGAGCTGGAAAAGCAGGCTATCACATTAAGCACGTTGAGCCAGGCCGCGATTTTACTCCATTTATGACAGTTGATGTTCGCACTTGTAAAGAAGGCGACTCTTGTCCTGAATGCGGCGGAAAGTTCTATATGAAAAAAGGTAACGAACTTGGTCACATTTTCAAACTTGGAACAAAATATACAAAATCAATGAATGTAACTTACCTTGCAGAAAGCGGAAAACCTGTAACACCACTTATGGGTTGCTACGGTATTGGTGTTGACCGCACACTCGCAAGCATTATCGAAGGACATCATGATGATAAAGGAATTATCTGGCCAATGAGCATTGCTCCGTACCAGGTTGCTGTAATTCCAATTCAATATAAAGATAAAATGAAAGAAGTTGCAGATAAACTTTACGAAGATTTAAAGGCTGCCGGAATTGAAGTTCTTCTCGATGACCGAAACGAACGACCTGGAGTTAAATTCACCGACTCTGAGCTTATTGGCTATCCAATTCGCATAGTAGTTGGCGACAAAAATCTTCCAAACGTTGAAATGAAACTTAGAAGCGAAGCCGAAGCAACTCTTGTTCCAGCAGAAGAAGCAGCTGCAAAAGCAATTGAAATTGTTCGCGCAGAGCTTGCAAAACTGAACGCTTAAAATCATTTTATAAAAGGGGTGGTTACAAAAAACTGCCCCTTTTATTATTTAAAATAATTAGGGGATTTAAATGAAAAAAAAACTATTATCAATTGCAGCCTTGCTCTGCATAACATTTTCACTTTCTGCACTTCCGGGATTCACTTCTTTTATTCCAGATAACGCTGGTGAATACGTTTATTATCGCGACACAACTTTTAACCGCGAAAGCTACATTGGAATCTTAATGTACGATGAATCATCTTTTCAGATTCGCTACATTGCACCACAAAACGATACCGACAAACTTCCTGCAAAAGAAATTGCCTTGCTTATTACAATCAATCCAAAATCTGATTTTTGGGATATGACAGGCGAAAATATACTTTCAACACTTTTGCCAGATTCAGATGATACAGATATTGTAAATTATCTTCATGATATACTTTATGAATTTTCAGCCCGCAGAATCAAAGCTGGAGAAATTCAAACAGACAAAAAAGATATTTCAGATTCTTATAATCAGTTTGGCGGAAATGTTCACATAATTTATGATGCAAGAATTCCACTTTTTAATATTAGAACAATTTTAAACGAAAAAGGCCAGAAAGTTTTTGATTGCGTAACAATTGGTACAATCAAATCAAGCGAAGACACAACTTTTTCTGATTTTAGCGGAATTACAAAAAACACAACAACCGTAAAAAAAGAAACTCGCAAGGCTGCAAAATCAAAAACTTATTCTTATGAAAATCGTTCTGTAACACTAGATGAAACCTGGAATCAGGAATTAGAAAACTGCTGGACACTCGGCAACGAATCGCTTATCACAATGTCAACGCTGCCAAAAGCTTCTGATGATAAAACATTAAATGATTTATTTATTATCCGAAAACTTTTGGAAAGCTCAGAAGGTTATTATGTTGATTTTCAAAATTGCGAGATTTCGTACCAGCAATCAAAAGATTCATGGAAAATAATAACAACTTCATTTTTTCCGGAAAAAAATACTTATATTTTTATGACAAAGTTGCTTAACAGAAATAAAGAAGGCAATTTTGATTATTTTTCAATGTCGACATTTCAAACAGCTTACCAAAAAACGCCGGCTTATTTTGACAAGATTGTAAAATCGTATAAATAAAAAAAGGCGACCAAAAGCTGAAAATCACCGAACTGCGAGCGCAACGAGTTTCACTCGTTGCGCTCGCAGTTTCTACTTTCTTTTAAAACGAGCCTCGCGATAAAGGCGACGCAATCAAAACCCCTTCGCTTCCAAGATAATCGCGCTTTTCACCTTCAATCAAAAATTGAACGCTATTTACTGTAGAAAAAGCTGTTGCAGTATAAACAATCTGTTCAAGCTGATGAATATAACCTTCAACACCATAAGTATTAATTTCAAAATTTTCATTGAAACTAAGATAAGCAACGCCGTCTTGAACTTTTGCGCTCAAAAGTTTTGTTCCTTTTGGAATCAAACTCATACAATTTTTTTCAGCGGATTTTGTTGTGTCTGGCCCTTGCAGCAAAAGATTAATTGCTGTAGTTAGCGGAGAATCGTTTTTTGTAACTGTTCGCTTTACAATCTGCCGAACAACAGAACCGTCGCCGTCGATATTCACAAAACAAAGCTGAAGTTCGGTTGTTGCCGGTTTTGCAGGCTGTTTTTTTGGTTCTTCCTTAGCAGGCTTTGCAGAATCTTCAGATTTTTTTTCAGAAGATTTTGGAGCTTCGACTGCTTTCTTTTCTTCTGTTTGAGTTTCTTCAACTGGCTGAAGATTTTTTGCCGGCTCAGGATTAGAAACGGGCTCTTCTATTTGTATTACAACTTCATCATTTTTAAGCGGAATTGGCTCTGTTTTTTTAGGCTCAACCGATTCATGATTTTCAACAAATGTCGGAGTTGTTCCAAAAATCCTGTCAAAAAAAGCAGTTTCCTTAAGATTTGTAAATATCTGATCCTTTTTTACAAGAAATATAATCAAAATAATTAGCAGCCCAAGCAAAACACAAGCTGCCGCAAACATTGTATTGTTTTTTTTCTTTGAATTTTTCTTTGACATAGTTTGTTTATCGGACAGATTTTATAATCTTTTTAGGGATTTTCTGTATCGTCGTTAGGATTCTCTGTTGGATTGTCTTGAACAACGCTCATTTTTACAAGTTTTGCGCTTCGTTCGCAACGTTCCTTAACACTTTCTTGAAGCAGCTTTAATTCATCTTTAACTATTTGATTTTTCAAAAGCTCAATCTGATTAGACGAAAGTTCTCGCTCTAATTGGGCTCTTTTTATCTGATTATCAAGTTCCTTACTCTCAATTTCCAGATTTTTTAGCTTCATTTCTTTAGCCAACTTTGCAGCTTCTTTTATTCCTTTACAAACCAAAGTAATAATCGAAATTCCGGCAGCAATATCAAAAGTAAATGGACTGTTATGCTTAACTGATTTTAGATTAAAAGTTGTACCATTTTCTGCATTTCTATTAAGCTGATTTCTGCACAAAACTCGGCCGCTTTTTAAATCATCATCAAAAGCTATAACAATCGGGCGCTTAATCTGATTAAAATAATAAACAAAACCTTTTTCTTCTTTTAGCGCATTTTTATCATCTTTTTTGATTATCAGTTTTTCAAATCCATAATTCTTTTCTATGGATTGTGATTTTTTTTCAAAATCTTCTTTTAGCTTTTCATAAACCTTTTCGGTTTGATTTCTTTCCAAAGTTTTTGATTTTAATAATTCAATTGCTTCTTCCAGCGACTTTTCATTTGCATATTTGATATAAAAAGGAAGTTCTTTTGTAGCATTTCGTTCCAGCTTATATTTTCGCAAAACTTCGTTTATAATTCTAAAATATATAAAAATAAAACGGGTATTTAAAGCTCTTTCAGACGGAACTAAAGAATACGGAAGTCCAATTGCATAAAGCAGCGCAATGTTATTTTCACTAATGCAGTTCATTTTTGAATACACATTACAAATATTCAATGAACGATTCAAAATAAGTATGTTTTCGGGCTTTATTCCATTATTTATTGCATTTGCAATAGAATCAAGCAATTCAATCTTATAATATGATGTATTTAAATCTGAGATAAACCTTGTTGCCTGCCAAGTGCTGATATTTTTTTCAGCCCGTAACTTTAAATTTACGCTTCCTAATTCTTCCTTTAAAGTTAAATCATCAAATAATTTTTCTGACATAGTTTTTCCCCCGTTTTTTTTACTTACAAAGCAAAAGTGCTAATCATATCGCATTTTTGCTTTGCAAAAAGTGCTAAAAAAAACGGTGGTTATTAAAACCACCGTTCTATCAGCAAGCATAGCTTGCTTTAAGCCATTTTTTAGATTTTAAGCATTTGCTAAATATTCATTTATTCCAGCAGCTGCTTTGCGACCTTCACCCATTGCAAGAATTACTGTTGCGGCACCAAGAACGATGTCTCCACCAGCCCAAACTTTTGCATGATGTGTAGCCTGTTTTTCATCTACAAGAATATGGCCTCTCTTATCTGCGTCCAAACCTGGAGTTGTGCTTACAAGAAGTGGATTTGAACCATTTCCGAGTGCAACAATCATTGCATCGCAAGGAACATCGTGTTCACTTCCTGGAATTGCAACTGGAGAGCGGCGACCTGATTCATCTGGTTCACCAAGTTCGTAGCTTAGGCAGCGTACGCCAACAACCTTTCCTTCTTCGTTTCCGAGTACTTCAACCGGGTTTTCGAGGAAGCGGAAGTTTACACCTTCTTCTTCTGCGTGGCCAATCTCTTCGAGACGAGCTGGCATTTCGTTTCTTGTACGGCGGTAAACAACATCAACGGTTTCTGCACCAAGTCGGAATGCCATGCGGGCAGCGTCCATTGCAACGTTTCCGGCACCACAAACTACAACGTGCTTTGCTTCATAAATTGGAGTTGCTGCGTGCTCTTTATCGTAACCTTTCATAAGGTTTGCACGAGTAAGATATTCGTTTGCAGAGAATACACCAATGAGGTTTTCTCCTGGAATGTTCAAGAACTTTGGAAGTCCGGCACCAGTTCCTACGAAAGCAGCATCAAAGCCCTTTTCTTCAAGGAGCTGATCAAGTGTATCTGTACGGCCAACAAGGAAGTTTGTTTCAAACTTTACGCCGATTTTCTTAAGATTTTCAATTTCGTCCTGAACAATTTTCTTTGGAAGACGGAACTCAGGAATACCGTACATCATAACGCCGCCACATTTGTGGAAAGCTTCAAATACAGTAACTTCGTGACCAGCGCGTGCACAGTCTGCAGCAACTGTAAGACCTGCAGGACCCGAACCAATAACTGCAACCTTCTTTCCTGTTGCTGGAGCGATTTCTGGCATTGTTACCTGATTATTTTCGCGTTCCCAGTCTGCAACAAAGCGTTCAAGGCGGCCAATAGAAACAGCCTTTTCTGCACTCTTGTAAACCTTACCAACAGTACATTTACCCTGGCACTGTTTTTCCTGCGGACATACACGACCACAAATTGCAGGCAAGAGCGAAGTTTTTTTGATAATATCAACAGCGGCCTTAAACTGACCGTTTGCAATCTCTTTTACAAAACCTGGAATATCAATGTTTACAGGACAACCTTCCATACAGAAAGGTTTTGCACATTGAAGACAGCGGTTAGCTTCTACGATTGCCTGTTCAGCGCTAAAGCCAAGTGCAACTTCGTTCATCTGACGAGCGCGAACTTTTGGCTCAAGAGTAGGCATTTCCATTTGAGGAATTGCGTTGCGGTCTTTAGCTGTGAGCTTACCGTTTGCCTTAATCAAATCATTAATTTTATTAAGTTCTTCTGTTACATTAATTGCCATTTTTCTGCTCCTACTTTGCAAGCTTGTCAGCTTCTGCCTGCATCTTGCACTTGTGGAAATCTTCCTGCTCACGTGGCTTGAAAGACTTCATACGCATCATCATATTGTCCCAGTCTACAATGTGAGCATCAAACTCTGGACCGTCAACACAAACGAACTTTGTTTCGCCGCCAACACTTACACGGCAACCACCACACATACCAGTTCCGTCAATCATAATTGTATTTAAAGAAACTGTTGTTTTAACGCCGTACTCTTTAGTTGTAAGAGCACAGAACTTCATCATAATTGGTGGTCCAATTGCAATAACTTCTGCTGGTGGACACTGACTTTCACACATTTCTTTTACAGGAACAGTAGAAACACCCTGTCGGCCAGCTGAGCCGTCATCTGTCATAATGATTACTTCGTCGGCAAGAGCCTTCATTTCATCAACATAAATCAAAAGGTCTTTATTGCGTGCACAAATAACCATGATTACCTTGTTTCCAATAGCCTTGTGAGCCTGAACAATTGGGTAACATGGAGCAACACCAAAACCACCACCAACAACAAGTACCGGGCGGTCATATTTTTCGATTTTAGAAGGATTTCCAAGAGGACCAAGAACAGCAGGAAGTTCCTCGCCAGCCTCTTTCAAAGAAAGTTTTAAGGTTGATGCACCAACAGCCTGGAAAACAAGAGCAATCCAGCCCTCTTCGGCATTTGCATCTGCAATAGTAAGTGGAATTCGCTCACCAAAATCCAAATCAACCTGAACGATTACAAACTGTCCTGCCTTGCGGTTGCGTGCAATTTCAGGAGCAGTAACCTTCATATAAAATACACCGGCAGAAAGCTGTTTTTTTTCAATAATTTTAAACATCTTCAGTCCTCTTAAAAAACAAATAGTAAATTATTTTACAATAAGAGCAAGATAAGGTCAATGAACTAAAATGACAAAAAATCACAACATTGTCGAAAAAAAACAAAAAAGGCGCAGCAAACAAGTTACCGCACCTTTTTCAGTATGATTTTGAAGTTCAAAAATTAGAATCCGCAAATTACATAAACGTATGCGCCAACACCCGCAACTTCTAAACTCTTTTTAAAGTTTGCAGACTGTAAAGAAAGACCAAAATCAACTTCGCAAAAACGAATATTCAAACTCGTTCCAAGCTGATGAATAAAAACCTGATCTTTATATTCAGTTGAAAGCGTAAGTTTAAACATATCAATAAGATTTACAGTACAACCAAGATAATATTCCGGATACCAAATAGCATAATCGCTGAACGGTTGGCGCACACCAAGCCCAGCACCACCACGGAAATGGAAATATCCGCCTTCAAAAACCTTATCAAGATACAAGCCCAATTTTAACGGACGATTTATAGAAAAATCTGCGCTTTCATCATAAATAATATCAACATCATTGCTGGTAAACTCTGCATTTTCCATATCCGTTACAGACATTTCAAACTCATAGCTTCCTTTTACAGTTGATTTATTACCGATTTTTGCCGGCACAATAGGAATTTGATAAACAGCATCAATATTAAAATAATCATAATATGGAATTCTAACCGAGCCGCCTAAATCAATACCGTAGCAGGAAAGAACTGATTCTTTTAGCGATTCTTTATCAACAACAATAGAGCCGTTTTCGATTTTCACATCATAAGGCGAAAAAACGTCCATATTAATATCAATAACACCTTTCATTTTACCATCAGAAGTATTTGTAAATGTTGCAGAGCCACCGCTACCTTTTATGATAAAAAGAGGTGTAAAAACTGCCGGCCTAAAATCAAACTTGAGTTTTCCAACAGGAAATCCAAGATTAAACTGCAGATAGGCAAAAGCATCAGAAGTATTATTAAAATCGATTTTAAAAGATTCGCCGAGCGAGTTCCCATAACCAAGAAAATCAAAAAGCTCTTTGCCAACCGTTAGCCTTTCGTAAATATCAGTTCCAGCAGTAACTCCAAGATGAAAATTCAAAATATTAATTTGCGCTGCAACCAAAGTATTTTCGTCAACTCTGATATTAAAACCTTCGTCCGGACAATTATCTGCGAATTTTCTCAAATCAATAACAAGGTCTTTTTTAAAAACATCGTTACCGATAATCGTATTGTTTGAAACTCCAAAAGAAGTTCCGGCTTTTACTTCCAAAAATCGCTGGCTAAAAAAGTTTGAAAAAGCGGAACTACAAAATGCAAAACTAATTAAAGCAATCAAAAGAATCTTTTTCATAGCCGCCCTCCTAATTATCCGACAGCGAAATTTCGCCATTAGTTTTTAAGCAGATTCCGAGATCTAAGTCGATATCCTTGTTACGAGGAAGCGAAAATTCTGCGTCTTTTGCAATATTTATCGCCAACGAAGGAGTTACAGAAGTAAGATTTTTTATATTGCTGATTTCATCAGATTCAAGTGTAATAGTTTGTGTCGAAGTACTAAGGTCTGCTTCGTGCGTTTTTCCAGTAAATAATGAAGTAGAAATTTTTATGCTGCCTTTATTTAACTGAATTGGAAAACTTCGTATAACAAAATTAACATCTACACTTTCTAAGGCGCCAAGTTATTTATCAAGCATAGAATTATCATCGGAATCACCAGAACTAGAACCACCGCTAGACGAAGATGACTCCTTAAAACCTGCCAAATCTATTTCAACTACATCTTTTGCTTTTAAAGTAACCGGCACAATAAGAATTGCATAAATACGGATTGTCAAATCGGCATTTTTTAAGGCCTGTTTAGAAGGAAATTCTTTTGGTTTTATTCCAAATACATAATCTACTTTTAAATCATCATTATCGCCACAATTATTCATAAAATCAGTAATATCTATTACATTTGTACAATTTTCCTTTGAAACATCTGTAATAACAACATTATCATCGTTTTTTCTAAGTGAAGGCACTCTATATGAAGCAAAACCTATTCCAGCTGCTGATGAATAATTCAAAAGCGATTGAGTTTCCAAAGTTAATGAAAGGTCAGAAAATTCCATATCACCCGAATCAACATAAAGATACATTGTCACTTTCTTAAAATCTAGTTTATTAGCAAAATCATCACCAATCGCGCCTTTTATCTTATCCAAAATCTTAGCCGGATTAAATCCAACTTTGATATTACCTGATTTAGGAGAAACCGTACCTGGAAACAAAGGTTTTCCATTATTTGCAACTGCAAGAGCGTCTATTTGGTCATCAGTTAACTCTACAGGCTTATCATCATAAACCTGCAATTTTATACCAAACTGCTGAACAGAAGCGTCTTTTTGCTCAGGAAAATAATCAAATATTTCCATTTTTTCTGTATCTGATGATACCCCCATCATTTCAGACAGATTCATATCAGCATTTAATTCCTGTTTATACTTTCCAAGATAAAAATTATAATTTGCATTTGTTTTTACGGAAATGTTTTGTGGCACTTCCCATGAACAGCCGAGAAAACTTAGCGACAATCCTATTGAAATTATAGCGCCAGCTATTTTTTTCATAAGGCACCTCCTTACCCGCAAAATGCGGCTCACTCTCACCTTTTATAACTTGTAATAATATTTTCGGATTTTTTGTTTAGAACTTTTGAATATAGACAGGAAGCCATTTGTGGCTCTGTGTATTATAACACACTAAAACGACAAAAGAAACACTTTTTTGCAATTATGATTATCTGCAAGTAAGAAACGCCCTAAAAATGCTAAGATTTTCAGGGCGTTTTAAAAAATAAATTATTTATTGAAAAAAGCTGCAAATGGATTGTAGCTCATTCCGTCATCGCTGCCAGAACTGTAGCTGCGGTTTTCGCGGTAATTGTCGCGAGCAGGGCGTGAATCACGATTTTGTGAACCAGCTCCGCCTTTTTTTACAACTACTACGCGGCGACCTGTGCCAGCTGCGCCAGTTCCTGCTCCACCAGTTGATTCGTGGCGAACAGTACTTTTTTGACCTGTTCCGGCACGGCTTGAAGCATCACTCTTAAGAGAAAGTGCAATGCGGCGGCGGTCGCGGTCAAGTTCAATGATTGTAAATTCGTGAACATCGCCAACTTTTACAACGTCCATTGGGTTTTCTACAAAGCTGTCGCTAAGCTCACTAAGGTGAACAAGACCTGTTTCGTGCAAACCAATATCAACAAAGGCACCAAAGTCTACTACGTTTTTGATTTTTCCGGTAACTTTCATACCTTCTTTGAGATCTTCAAACTGCAAAACACCCTTCTGCATAATTGGAGCTGGATAACCGTCGCGAGGGTCGCGGTTTGGCTTTTGAAGCTCTTCTACAATGTCGCGAACAGTTGTTTCGCCAATGTTATATTTTTCTGCCAATTTCTTAATCAAATCAGCTGGAACCTTTTCTTTTTTCTGAATATATGGAAGAACTTCGCGGGCTGCGTCGTAATTTTCCGGGTGAACCCAAGTATTGTCGAGCGGGTCTGAGCTTTCTGCAATCTTAAGAAAGCCGGCGCATTGCTCAAAGGCTTTAGGGCCAAGTCCTGGAACGTTCTTAAGGTCTTCGCGGCTCTTGATTTTTCCGTTCTGGTCGCGGTAAGCAACAATCTTCTTTGCAGTTGTGCTGTTGATTCCTGAAACGTACTTCAAAAGTGAGTAGCTGGCTGTGTTCAAGTTTACACCAACGTTATTTACAACCGAGCCTACAACTTCATCAAGCTGTTCTGCAAGTTTTTTCTGATTTACATCGTGCTGATAAAGGCCAACACCAATTGCTTTAGGGTCGATTTTAACGAGTTCTGAAAGTGGATCCTGAAGACGGCGGCCCATAGAAATGGCACCACGAATTGTAAGGTCAAGGTCTGGAAATTCTTCGCGGGCAATATCACTTGCCGAGTAAACTGAAGCACCTGATTCATCAACTACTGTATAAACTACATCATTATAATTATCGCTGATAACTTTGCTTACAATTGCCTGAACTTCCTGCGAACCAGTTCCGTTACCAACTGCAACAACCTGAATATCATACTTATCGATGGCGTCGTTAATCATTTTGTAAGAGCCATCTGGATCTGTAATCTGGAAGAACTTAAAGTAGCCAAGATATTTACCAGTTTCGTCGAGAGCGGCACACTTAGTACCAGTTCTGATACCAGGGTCAACACCAAGAACGCGGCTTCCCTTGATTGGCTGAGTCATCAAAAGGTTTTTGAGGTTTTCGCTGAAAATACCGATTCCGTGAACATCTGCCTCGTCTGCTTCATCGCTACGGATTTCGCGAACAACGGCCGGGCTAAGCAAGCGAACAACGCCGTCTTCAATAGCATCTTTATGATATTTATTGCTAGCATTTGCCTTTCTCTGAAGAGCTGCAACTGCCGAATCAACATCAACATCAATTGTAACTTCAAGAGCACCTTCGCGCTCGCCGCGATTAATAGCAAGAATGCGGTGTGGTTTTACTTCGTTCAAAGGCTCTGTGTAATCCCAGTACATTTTGTAAGTAGAAGTATTTTCTGCGACGGTTGCGTCCTGGCCTTCTGGAACAATACCCTTTGTCTGAATAGTTCCTGTTCTCATATAAAGGTCGTGAACAGCTTCGCGGTTTGCAGTTTCCTGGCTAACACGTTCTGCAATAATATCATTTGCGCCGGCAAGAGCGTCTGCAACTGTTACAACATTCAAAGCAGGGTCTTCATTATCAGTTTTTACAAACTTTTCTGCTTCTTTTTCGCAAGCTGCATCATCATTATCAGCTAAAATAAAATCAGCTAATGGCTCAAGACCTTTTTCTGCGGCAACCATACCGCGAGTCTTCTTCTTTTTCTTGAATGGAGCCCAAAGGTCTTCCAACGCTGTCATTGTTGTAGCAGACATAATTGCGTTATAAAGAGTTTCTGTGAGTTTTCCCTGAGCAAAAACGCCTTTTACAATTTCAAGGCGGCGGTCTTCAAGGTTATGATATGATTTATATAGGTGGTCACAATCGCGAACCTGAACCTCATCAAGATTGTCATGTTTTTCCTTGCGATAACGGCTGATGAACGGGATTGTACAACCTTCTTCAACCAAGCTGATAACAGCACTCACCTGCTGCACGCGGATATTAAGTTCTTCCGCGATTTTTTTCATAATTTCCACTTCATTAACTGAAAGTGCGTCGATAGTTTCTTGTGTAAATTCCATAATGCAAAATATTTTAGTGGAAACACTTAAAATTGGGAATAGGAAAAATTGGCAAATCAAGATAAACGCAAAATAAAAGGCCGTTTACTTAAGTGCGTTTCAAAAGCTATAAAAATCAGCTGATAATGGATTTTAATCAAAGAATATCATCTTCAACTTCTTCGATTTCGGTGATTGCTTCGTTATCAAGTTTGTTATAAAGCTGGTCTAAAAGAGTTTTGCAGTTTGTATTGAGCAATTTGTACATATTTGGAATCAAAAGCTGTTTTACACGCTGATCAAGGCCATTTGCACCAGATGATGTTACAAACGCAAAAACGTACAAAACATCGCCATTTATAGGACGTTCCATAACCAAAAGTGCATCTGAACGGAACAAGAAACCGCGAATATTAAAATGAATATCGTGGATTTTTTCATAAAGCTGAATATTCATTCCAGTTCCTGGCGACAAAATAGTAAAATGCGAAAGACTAATATCCTGAAGCACGCCACCAGCCGATTGCCCGTTTCCGTAAGTGCACGAATAAGTGCACGCCGAAGTACAAAGCGCGCGAATAGTTTTTCTGCGGCCTTGCGCCTGATTCGCGAACAAAATTTTTGCAATAAGCTCAAAATTCTGTTTTTTCTGATACTCAAGCTGAATACAACCGCAGCGAACTCCCATTTCATAAAGATATTTATTTTCGATTCGTGCGCGTTCATCTTTGGTTTGGCGCTTTGCAAAAACAATTCCAATTCCGCCGGCATTATCGTGCCTTTGAATCAATTCTCTAACATAATTATCCCATTCAAAGCCCGGAATATTATAATCAATATTAAAAAAGAGAATTAAATCTTTAAAGAGTGAAATAATAACATCGACTTTTTTTTGAATATGAACGCGCTTATCATTTTCAATAAAATAACATTCATAACCAATTGAAAAATAATCTTCGAGGTAAGTTTCTGGAATAAGAGAAGTATCCGGTAATATAAAAAAGGTCTTGCGGCCTGTAACAATTTCGCTTACTGATATGCCCAATTGCTAAACTCCCGTTCTTACAATTATAAAACATATTCAAAAATTCACAAGAAAAATAAATTTTTCTTTGATTTTCTGATTCGGCAAAATTTTGGCCGCAATTTTTAAGTTTAAGCGCATTTTGCAAAATAAAAATGCGTTAATCAAACAATGCATTTACGGCATTGTTTGATTTTCAACTAAATAAAATGTGTAATTGAATGATGTTCAACCATTTTTGTTTTTACTGCAACAATATAAGTTCCAACCATTCCAGTAAGAGTATCAAATAAAGCTGCAAAAGAACAAATAATCATTGAAGCAGGTTTTAAAAGCAAAACGCTTGTTTCAAATCCGCGCGCATATTTTGTGCAGATAATTGTAAGAAGCACAAAGGCACCGCCAGAAGGACTTCCGCCAAGCAGGAATGAAAGTCCAAACGAAAGTCCAAAAATCCACAAAATATCAGTTCCAGGAATGCTCAAGCTAGAATAAGAACGCCAGATTAAAATGAACGAAATCGTAGAAACTAAAGCGGAGCCGCCGCGTGCAAATATAGAAAGCAGCGGGTAAGTAAAGCCGCGACAGCGGCGGCGGATTCCTAAACTGTCACGCAAGTGACGGTTTGCAAGCGGCACAACAAGGTTTGCGTCTCCACTAAAGAACGAAAGCACAAGCGGCGCAACACTTGCGTAAAGCACTTTGTATGGGTGTGGATCGTGGCACACAAAATATAAAATCAAAGGATAAATAATTCCCGCAACAATCACAAAATCAATTATGAACATTATAATCATTGGGGTAAAAATACCTGTTGCAATAACCGCACGGAAATCAATTGTCCAATAACAAACTATCGCTATGCCCAAAACTGCCATAATTTCTGTAAAAAAGTTTGCAACATTATAAAATAAATCTGAAAGTGAATCTGATAATGTCAAAATCGGCTTAAAAGCTGTTTCTTCCGAAGCACTTTCCCAACCAACTATAAAAGCCATTACAAGACAAACTAAAAGGAACGAACCGTCTTTTACTGAATCAAAACCTGAATATGGGAACAACGAAAGTATCATACCTTTTATATCAAGGTTGAACGCTTCTGTTGTTGCCTCAACTGTAATTGGAATTCGCGGAAGTTTTACAATCAAAATTGATAAAAGGCCAACTAAAGTCAAAATAAAAGCCGAAACAACTACTATAATTCCTGTTAAACCGGCAGTTTTCCACAAAAGTTTGGAGCTTCGCAATCTGCTGACTGAAACTATTGCAGTTGTAAAAATCAACGGAACTACAACATATCGCCCAATTCTAATAAACAATTCTGTGAGAAAAGCAACTCCATTTGACATAGCCGCATTTCCCGGAAGAATAAGAGCAGCAAGCACACCTAAAGCAACACCAATTAAATATTTTACCCAAACTTTCATACCTTATGATTATAACACACTATGGATTGCAATTCCATAGTGTGTTATAATTGAATTATGTCTAACACGTTGTTTATTGGAAAAGATTTACCCGACGGACTTTCTTTTGCAGAAACTATCGCTGATTCTGGCCGCAAAGTTTTTGCAATTTCTAAATCAGAAGCTGAAGCGACTCAATTTGATTCAGAAAATATTTTCTGCACAACCTGGAATAAATCGTCTGCAGTTTCTGCTCACTCGGTGATTATTCGCGCAGAAACGAAACTTGAAAATCTTGATGAAGCAATTTTCTTTTTTGATGCTTCGTATTTTTGTTCTCAGTTTGAAATTGACCGAACAGAAGATGTTTCTGTTGCTGTTGACCAAATGATAAACGCTTTTCTTTATTCTACTGCAGAATTACTTAAGCGCCTTGAACAGCGCAAAGAAAAAACTGCAATTTTGTTTCTGGTAAAAGAATATCCTTCTAAATACGATATTATTTCTTCTAAATCTGCAGGAATTGTGCCTGCAAGTACGGTTGTTAGCGCGGCTCAAGCGGCCTTCTGCGCACTTGCAGAAAGTTTTTCTACAAATGTTTCTGATAAAGATTATCTTTCTGTTGTGCTTGCTAAATGTGCCTTTAATAATGAATTATACAAAAGCGAAGATTCTATTGCCGATTGGGCAATTTCGGCTTTGAATTCTGTAAAATCGCTTAAAAATCAGCAAAGCGTAAAACACGCTGGAAACTGGAACAAAGTTGGCTCAAAAATTCAAACAGGATTTCTTTTATTCAAATAGATTAAATAGATTTTAAAATAATCCTAACAAGGAACTTAAAGGAGCGTTTTTTGAACTTTAATTCAGAATATATAATCAGACTTGCTCTTAGTTTTGTTTGCAGTTTTATTTTGGGACTTGAACGAAAAAGTCACCAGCACACGGTTGGAATCAGAACTTTGGTTTCTATGGGAATTTCGTGCTGTTTGCTTTCAATTCTTTCTATATATATGGCAGAATCTCCAGCGGTAAAAGGCGACCCAACACGAATTGCAGCCGGCGTAATTACCGGTATTGGATTTTTGGGCGGTGGCGCAATTCTAAAACTCGGACTAAACATCAGAGGGCTTACAACTGCAGCTATTATTTTTACAACTTCGGCAATTGGAATGGCGTTTGGAGCCGGCCTTTATATTCCAACTTTAATAATCTTTTTTATTGTAATTATTACACTTTTTACGATGGACAAGCTTGAAAAAAAGTTTTTTCCTGCAGCCAAAACAAAGGTTGTTATTCTTCAGCTTTTGATTTCAAATTCCAAAACTGATTTTCAAGAATCATTTTTGAATATTATGAAAAAGCACGGCTTTATTGTTCACGACACAAATTCGCAGTTTTTGCCAAAAGAAAATCAACTTCAAATTTCGTATACTGTAAAAACGCCAGACAAACTTGATACGGTAAAAATTGCGCAGGAATTTAGCGAAGTTTCAAAAGATTTATTGAGTTTTTCGATTATGGATAAATAGAATTATTTACTGCGGGTCACAACAACAGAATTATCTGCGTTGCTAAAAGGAGCTGGAATGTATTTATCTGCTTGCCAGTCGTTTTCCCAGCGGCAACCGTCTAAAAGATATCTGAACTGATATTCGCGGTCTGCAGGAAGTTCGAGCGTAACAGAAAAATTTCCGTCTTTTCCTAATGTAAGCGGAGTATCTGTGCTACTCCAGCTATTGAAGTCACCTGCAAGATTCACAGTTTTTGCCCCCTGAAGCGCTTCTTTTGGAACTGTAAATGTTACTTTGCATGTCTTTTTATCTTTTGAAAAAGATTTTTTTAGTGACATTAAAAACTCCTTTCTCCATTCTTACACTTTTTATACTATTATATTAAAATATTGCATTTTTCTTTTTTATGCAATATATTATTATCGCTATACAAGGTTTCACCTTGATTTTCCGCCGATTTATCCAAATTGCAGGGCGGACTTCTTCTCGTATGAGAAGAAAATTTCTTGCTAAATAGGAGACTCAAATGAGTTCTATCTTATCTAACAATTCTTCACATTATCTTTTTACGTCTGAATCGGTTGGCGAAGGTCACCCAGACAAACTTTGCGATCAGGTTTCTGATGCCGTTCTTGATTATTGTCTTTCTTTAGATCCAGACGCACATGTTGCCTGCGAAACTTTTTCTACAACAGATTTTCTTCTTGTTGGTGGTGAAATTGGTTTCCAAAAACAGGGAATCAATCTCGATGAATTCAACAAAAACGTTGAAAAAATTGCTCGCGGCGTTGCTTTGGACATTGGCTACAATTCCGCAGAAGTTGGTCTCGACGGCGCAAATTGTATTTTTATGAATCGTCTTCACGCTCAGTCGGCTGATATTAATCAGGGTGTTGTTGGAAAAGGCCTTGATGAATTTGAAGGTCAGCAGGGTGCCGGCGATCAGGGAATGATGTTCGGCTTTGCCTGCAACGAAACTCCAAGCCTTATGCCAGCTCCAGTTTATTATTCACATCAGATTTTGCTTCGCGCTCATGAACTTCGCCACAATGGAACAATTAAGTGGCTTCGCCCAGACGCAAAATCGCAGGTAACTGTTGAATATGACGAAAACTTTAAACCTGTTCGCATTGATACTGTTGTAGTTTCTCATCAGCATGATGATGTTGTAACTCACAACGAAATTGAAAAAACAATCATCGAACAGATTATTAAACCAGTTCTTGAACCAACTGGACTTTTGGACGCAAATACAAAATATTACATCAATCCAACAGGACGCTTTGTAACTGGTGGCCCAGACGGAGATTCTGGTCTTACTGGCCGCAAAATCATTGTTGATACTTATGGTGGAATGGGTCGCCACGGTGGTGGTGCATTCTCAGGAAAAGACCCTTCAAAAGTTGACCGTTCAGCTGCTTATATGGCACGCTATATTGCAAAAAATATTGTTGCCGCTGATTTGGCTGACCGCGCCGAAGTTGAACTTGCTTACGCAATTGGTGTTCCATTCCCGGTTTCTATTATGGTTGAAACTTTTGGAACTGAAAAAGTTGAACGCGCTAAAATTGTTGAAGCTGTAAAAAAGACTTTTGACTGTACTCCAGCTGGAATTGTAAAAACACTCAATTTAAAGCAGCCGATTTACCGCAAAACAGCAAGTTACGGACATTTTGGCCGCGACGGTTTCCCTTGGGAGAAAACGGACAAGGTTAGCGAACTCAAAGCTTCTATATAATATTTCTTTATGAGTTTACTTTCTGAACAAGAAATGATTCAAGCTTTTTCTCGCTGGAAAAAAGCAAATCCGGCTCCTGTCTCGGAGCTGGATTATGTAAACCCTTTTACACTTTTGGTTGCTGTTGTGCTTAGTGCGCAGGCAACCGACAAAAGTGTAAATAAAGCAACTGCAGAGCTTTTTAAGATTGCAGATACTCCCGAAAAAATGCTTGCGCTTGGCGAAGAAGGCTTAATTTCTTACATTCGAACCATCGGACTTTACAAAAACAAGGCAAAACACGTTATTGGACTTTCGCAAAAATTGATTTCTGATTTTGCAAGCAAAGTTCCAGATAACCGCGAATCTTTGATGACTTTGCCCGGTGTTGGTCGAAAAACAGCAAATGTAGTTTTAAACGTGATTTTTAAGCAGCCTACTATGCCCGTTGATACTCATCTTTTACGAATCGCGCCAAAAATTGGCCTTGCAGAAGGCGACACACCAGAAAAAGTTGAAAAAAGCCTTTTGGAACGCATTCCTGCCGAATTTTTACACGACGCACACCATTGGATTTTATTGCACGGCCGCTACGTTTGCACCGCGCGAAACCCAAATTGCGCTGCGTGCATTATTAATGATTTATGCAAACACAATAATAGACCAAAATCATAGATTAATATAAACTAAAAAAATTAAGCGGAGGATATTTTGAACACAAAAAAAACACTTTCACTTTCAGCTATATTAATTTTTATAGGCGGCTTTTTTACTTTCATTACAGCATTAATCTTTAGTTCTACAATTGAAAATAGACTTGTTAGACCTTTATTAAATTATATTCCAGAAATTGCACTTGGAATTTTTTTACTATACATAGGAAATACTTTAAAAAATCGAAATCTTCGTAAAATCAAAAACTTTTGGATTACACTTTTTATAATTTGTATTATCGTTGCGCTTATTGAATTCTGCTGTTATTTTATAAATTATAATAGCTTAACTGAAAACAGAATTATAGCCTCAAACTATTTAAAATGGCTTCCACTTTCAAATCTATTTTCTCGTTTATATTTACTTTACAGACAAATCAGATCGGCAATATTAATCAGAAAATTCTTAATACCAATCAGATTTTTGATTCAAGTTATTGGTGAAATTCTTGTATTTATTTCATTTATAGTTGCCTTAAAAACTCTTAATCATGCTGCTAATAATCCTGATTGCATAAAAGATTCAGATTATGCAGAAAAAGACTCTTCGGCTACAAATGAATCTTCTATTTCAACTGATATTCAAAACCCTTCTGAAACAAAAATGATGAGTTTTGGAGAAGCTATAAAATCCTGCTACAGAAATTATTTTTCTTTTGAAGGTTGTGCAACAAGAGCTGAATACTGGTGGTTCTATCTTTATTGTGTAATTGTTAAATCTGTTTTGTTTATTCCAGCATTAATCTGTGCTTATTCTGGAAATACTAAATCTGCAATCTTTTTTTTGACTATAGCAGTTTGCTTTGCAATTTCTACTATGCTTCCTGCAATTTCCGTTGGTGTTAGAAGAATGCATGACTGCGGTTTTATGGGATTTATGCTTTATTTACCCTTGGTAAACATTGTGTTTTTACTTTTACCGTCAGTACCTTCCAGCGAATATCGCACAAAAATTAATCTTCACCCTATAGCAAGCGGAATTGCAAAAATCCTTATAATTATTGGTGCGCTTGTTTATTACAAAACATTTATATCTACAATCAGTCTAAGAATGTATATGGCAAATCTAAATTCGTCGTTGTACAACAGAAGCTATGCTGATTCTTATGATGAAGATTACGATGAAGACGATAGTGATTATTACGAATGGTGGACTAATAACGAGTAAATCAATTTTACTCTTAAGTTTATAATTAATAAAAGAAAGGTTTTTTATGGAAGAAAAAATCAACTCTATTGGCGAAGCTGCAAGTCAGGCAGCAAATGATGTACTTTTAAGCAAAACCAGCTCGTTTGTGACTTGGATAAAAAGTTTTGTAACTTGGGAAAATCTTTTTAAGCTTATTGGAACATTGCTGATTTTGTTTGTGATGTGGGTGATTTTCAGGCTCATAGCCAAGGCAATCCGCCGCGTTCCAGAATCAAAACTACCCGCTCAACGAACCGCAATCATAATCAGATTTTTGAAATACATTTTTTATGTTGTTGTCGTGCTTTACATTCTTGGCACGTTCGGAATCGACCTTAAAGCAATTTGGGGAGCTGCAGGAATTGCCGGAGTTGCAATTGGTTTTGCAGCTCAAACTTCGGTAAGTAATTTAATTAGCGGCCTTTTTGTTTTAACTGAAGGCTCAATTCATGTTGGCGATACAATTATCGTTGGCGATGTTACTGGAATTGTTGATGAAGTTAAACTGCTTTCGATTCGCGTGCACACTCACGACAATCAAATGGTGCGCATTCCAAACTCAACTATTATAAACAGCAATCTCACAAATAACTCGTATCATAATAAGCGACGCCTTACACTAAAAGTTGGCGTTGATTATTCAACTGATATGAGAACAGCGCTCGAAACATTAAAAAAAGCGCCGGAACTTTGCCCAACCGTTTTAAAAGATCCGCTTCCAGCTGTTTGGTTCGACGGTTTTGACAACAGCAGCATAAATCTTGTTGTGGCCGTTTGGTTTAAGCCAAAGGATTTTCTTCAGACAAAAAACGACCTTTACATTGCGATTAAACAAGTGCTCGACGATGCGAGCATTTCAATTCCGTTTAATCAGCTTGATGTTATGATAAAAAAATAATTTTTGCCAATTATTGCAAAGAGCCTGCCTTTCGTGTAAAACTTAGGCAGGCTTTTTTTATGAACTTTTTTGAAAAATTTGATTGGCAGACAATGCTTGCGCAGTATCCGCAAAGCAATTATGACATTAAGGCTTATCACGAAATTTTGTGCCCGCGCAACGATTGGCCGCCATTTTTACAAAAATATGTGCAGCTTCCTATTTTGGAGCGCCTTAGCGGAATTGGGCTTTTGTGCGGCACAGATTGGACTAAACTTTATAAAAACCGCTTTTATTATTCGCGGCTAGATCACAGCATTGGAGTTGCTTTAATTGTCTGGCATTTTACACACAACAAAGCGCAAACACTTGCCGGCCTTTTGCACGATATTTCAACGCCAGTTTTTTCGCATGTTTCTGATTTTAGAAAAGGCGATGCGCTAACCCAAACTGCAACCGAAGAACCAACTGCAAAAATCATAAGAGAAAATAAAGAACTTTGCGAGCTTCTTTTAGAAGACGGACTTTTGCCCAAACAGGTTGAAGATTATCATATTTATCCGATTGCAGATAACGAAATTCCACAACTTAGCGCAGACCGCCTTGAATATATGTTTCCTTCTGGAATGGCACTTTACGGCTGCTGGACTTTGCAAGAAATCAAACGCTGCTACAACGACCTTTTGATTCTGCAAAATGAAAAAGGATTCGACGAACTTGGTTTTAAAAATCTCGAAACAGCAGAACTTTATTGCGAAAAGTTTTGTATGATTGGGCACATTCTTCAACTGAATGAAAATAAACTTACTTTGCATTTGCTCGGCCAAATTATGAATCTTGCAGAAAAACAAAGCCTTGTTTGCGAACAGGATTTTATGACGCTTAGCGAACAAGAAATCATCGCAAAACTAGATTCTATTGAAAAAAACAGCCGGCTTTGGCGACTTTATCAAACTTTTAGAAATATGACTTCTATAATTCATTGTGAAACTGCATTAGACGAAAATGAATATTTTTGCGTGAACTTAAAAGTAAAGCAGCGCTATATAAATCCGCTGGTGCGCGCACAAAATGGTAAAGTTCAAAGGCTTTCGGAACTTTCTGAAAAAGCACAAAAAATCATCAAAGATTTTAAGACTTACAGCGACACAAACTATGGTTGCGTGAAGCTCGTTTAATCACTAAAATAGGCTTATGATTGAATTAACTAGTAAACAGAGAAAATATCTCGAAAAAGAAGCTCACGATTTGCAGCCAGTTGTTATTGTTGGCGGCGCTGGCGTAACAGACGGGCTTATTCAAATGGCAGACAATTCGCTTGCCGCTCACGAACTTATCAAAATTAAATTTAACGAATATAAAGACGAAGTTCGCGAACTAACTGCACAAATCTGCGAAAAATGCAACGCAACTCTTGTTAGAATTATTGGTTTTACAGCAATTCTTTTTCGTGAAGCAGAAGAACCTGAAGACCGCAAATTTAAACTTTAGAAAACGCCCAACGAACAATTGCAAGCGCATATTTCATCTGACTTTCCGGCAGAAAAACATAATATTTTTGTTCGCCGCAAGTTAGTTGAAGTACGCTGTTTGAAACCGAAAGCGCGGCCGTTAAATCAGAAAGTGGAATTTCTGAAGAACCAGCTACATTAAAAATAACGGCGCGCTGATTTGTAACTACAAAATCCCCTTCATTATCTTTTTGAGTTGTTTCTGTTGCATAAAGGATTTTTTCGCCGGCATTCAGTTTTAAGCGCAAAAAATGCACAAGCGGCGGCTTAAAATCTTCGGAAAGCGGCAATTTATAAAGTTTTGTATCGAGATACGGATTTTCGTAATTTTGTTTTTTGCCAGCCGCACGGAAATTTCGCCACAAAATCAAAATCAGAAGCACAAGAAAAAATAAGAAAACATAAAAACTGCGGTCGAGTCCACGCCCACTTTGCTTTTTTACAGAACGCGGAAGTTTTTCGTCTTGTGAATCAGAATTGTCATTTTCGTTTTTTTTCTTTTTATCTGACTTTGGAGAAGTTTTTTTATCTTTTTTAGAAGGCTTTCCTGGCGTTGCAGGCGCTTCAAAGGCAGTTTCGCCGCCTGAATATTTAAACGGCAGCGAAACTCCACTAGTGTTATAAGACGGTTCAATAAAAAGCAAAAGCCCAACTATCAAAATGTAAAGCAGCGTGCCCGCAATTGTGATAATCAACTTTCGCTTTTTCTTCCAGCTGGTCATAAACCACATTAAGGCAAGCCCAATTGGAAGCAGCAAAATCGAACAAAAACAGATTATTGTAATTATTGAAAACAGTTTGTCTTTTTGCATCTAAACCACCACACCAAAAAACGCAAAAATTATTTATTTCTTACAGCCCCATTCTGCGTAGTAAGAATCCAACTGATTTTTAATTTCATCGGTAATTATTTTGCGGTCGCCGTTTGTGTAAAGCGCTTCAACTACATCGCTCATAGAAACAATTGCGCGAGCCGGGAAGCCGTATTTTTCAGTAATCACTTCGAGCGCAGATTTTTCGCTGTCTGGCGCACGCTCTTCGCGGTTCAAGCTCACAATTTCACCAACAATTTTGATTCCGCCGGAAGTTGCTTCAAGCGCTTTGATTTTTGGATAAACTTCTTCAATAGATTTTCCGCTTGTTGTTACATCTTCAATAATTACAACGCGGTCACCGTCTTTTATTTTATAGCCAAGAATTGCGCCCTTATCTGCACCGTGATCTTTTTCTTCCTTGCGGTCGCAGCAGTATTTGATTTCTTTTCCATAAAGCTCGCTGTAAGCAACAGCAGTTACAACTGCAAGAGGAATTCCTTTGTAAGCCGGTCCAAAGAACACATCAATGTCATCACCAAAATTGTCATGAATTGCCTGCGCATAATATTTTCCAAGCTGCGCAAGCTGCCCGCCAGTAACATAACCGCCCGCATTCATAAAAAACGGCGACTGTCTTCCACTCTTGAGCGTGAACGACCCGAACTTAAGCACCTCGCAGCGCACCATAAAATCAATAAATTCTTTCTTGTAATTTTCCATTTTTATTTCCTTTTTATTTTTTAACAAATTTTCGCAGCTAAAATTGACTACTTCAAACAACTGCGGTCGAGGCGGTCAAAGCCGTTGGTTAATTGTTTTGCAATTTCTACAAGTTTTGCTAAATCGCCTTTTCTTGCACCTTCAATGTTGAGCGGCATAACCGGGTCGTGAAGACTCAAGCGCAAAAGCAGCCAGCCTTGAACGTCTTCACCCTTAAATGAAATGCGCACGCCTTCGTAAGACTGCGGAAGTTCGTAGCCGGCAGAAACGGCGCGTTTTTTGAACTCTTCAAGAACGCTCTGGCCGTAAGCCTTAAAATCGTCGCCGGAAATCTTAAAGCGATATTCACCCTCTTCTACAAGCGGCGGAAGTTTTTCAATCAAACTGTCGAGTTTCTTTCCCTGAGAATTAGCCTTTGCCAAAGCAATCACAAGTTTTACAGCAAGAAAGGCTCCGTCATCAAGAAAATAATTATCTTTAAGAGCACCATGCCCGCTTGTTTCCATAGCAAGTGGAGCAACAACGCCGCTTGCATTCAATTCCTTTTGCTTGTTGATTACATTTTTGTAGCCGCGCATATAGCAAAGATGTTTTAAGCCAAGCACATCTTGCAAAAAGTATGTAAGGCGGTCGCTTGTAACACTATCGGTGATAATAGTAGAACCCGGATATTCTGGAGCAAGAATCGCAGAAATCATTGCAATAATTGAATCGCGGTTGATTTCGCTTCCGTCGCTCAAAACAGCAGACATACGGTCAACATCAGTATCAAAAATCAAACCAAGGTCTGCTTTATTTTCAAGAACTGCACTACGAATTGCTTCCATTGCCTGCTTATTTTCCGGATTTGGAATATGATTTGGGAACATTCCGTCTGGCTCAAGAAACTGGCTGCCAGTTGTATCAGCGCCTAAAGGCTGCAAAATCTTATCAACAAAGAATCCGCTTGCACCGTTTCCACTGTCTACAACAATATGAAGCCCGCTCAAAGGCTTTTCGCCTTTACCAAGCTCTGAAAGGCCGTCGGCAATTTTTCCGCGCAAATAATCAGCATAAATAGAAAGTAAATCAACTTTTTCAACTGGCGCATTGATTTTTGCAGGATTCAAAAATCCCGCAAGAGTCAAAATCTCAGTAATATCTTCGTGCTCAAGCCCGCCGTCATCATCAAAAAACTTAATTCCATTGCGATTAAAAGGAAGGTGGCTTGCGGTAATCATCGCAGAACCATTAAAATTAGTTTCCGGGAGAATAATAGACATAAACATTGCCGGCGTTGTTGCCATTCCGCAGTCTGTAACAGTTGCGCCCGCACTAATCATTCCATCAATAAGAGCATCAGAAAGAGCTGCACCAGTAACACGAGAATCTCGGCCAACTCCAAGATGAAGCGAAGTCGCATCAACATCAAGCTTTTTTGCAAGCCAACTGACATAAGCACAACCAATCTGCTTTGCAATCTGCGGAGTAAGATTTACATTTTCACCTTCAACGCCTTCAATTGCAACACCACGAATATCACTACCATTCTGAAGCTTCATCAAATCCATAAAATACTTCCTTAAAATGCATTTTTCTTCAATTATATTCTTATAAGTTCAAAACAACAAGTATATAGCAAGCCCAAATCAATTTGTTTTCTGCGCATGATTTGAAACACAATTAATAACAATTCTGTTATCATTGATAGAAACACTAAATTCCTTTATACTAGCTTTATGGCAAAACAGATGATTATGGGAAATCAGGCAATTGCGCTTGGAGCCCTTAAGGCTGGAGTGAATCTTGTTGCCGGCTATCCTGGCACTCCTTCCAGCGAAATTATTGAATTTATTTCCAAATATAAGAGCAAAACCGGAACCTACGTTGAATGGTCAGTAAATGAAAAAGCTGCCGCAGAAGTTGCAGCAGGCGCAAGCTACGCCGGAAGCCGCACACTTATCACAATGAAGCAAGTTGGCTTAAATGTTGCAAGCGACCCAGTAATGTGTTTGAGCTACGTTGGCGTAAAAGGCGGCATGGTAATTGTATGTGCCGACGATCCGGGCCCAATTTCAAGCCAAACCGAACAAGACACTCGCAATTTTGCGCAATATTCCAAATTGCCTTGCTTTGACCCGTCTACTCCACTCGAAGCCTACGAAATGATTCAAGAGGCCTTTGAGTTTTCAGAAAAATATAACACTCCAGTTCTTCTGCGCCCAACAACCCGTGTTGACCACGCTTACGAAAGTATGGAGTTTCCAGAACTCAGCCCTTGCCGCAAACCTGGCGAGTTTGAAAAAGATTCAAAGCGCTGGGTAATTTTCCCAAGAGCATCGTATTTGAATCATAAAAGAATTTTTGAGCGCAATGAAAAAATATTGCCTGCAGAATTTTCAAAGAGTAAATGGAATTATATTAAAGGAGGGGGAAGTCTCCCCCTCGCTCCAGCCGCTAACGCGTCTTCCGCTACCCCTTCTAGCGGGGGACACCCCCGCAACACCCCCATTGCATTTGCCGCCGGCGGAATCTCTTACTGCTACTTAATGGAAGCACTTTCCATTCTCGGAATCAAAGATATTCCAGTTCTCAAAATTGGAACACCGTATCCGTTTCCAAAGCCGCTTGCTCAAGAATTCTTAAAGTCGCACGAGCAAATCATCGTTTTTGAAGAATTAGACCCGATTATCGAGGAAAATCTCATTAAAATCGCCGGATACACTCAAGTAAATTGCAAAATTCGCGGAAAACTCGACGGCACAGTTCCAGAAGCCGGCGAACTTAGTGTAGAGATTATTTCTGAAATTGTTAAAAAGCTTTTAGACAATAAAGGTAACGCAGTTTTGCAAAGCAAAACTGCAGGCACAGGTACAACAAATTCATCACAAACAGAAAATCCAGCACCTGTGCCACTTCCAATCCGCCCGCCAGTTCTCTGCGCAGGCTGCCCACATCGCGCATCTTTCTACGCAGTAAAGCAAGCTATGAAAGGCAAGAAAACCGTTTACTGCGGCGACATCGGCTGCTACACACTTGGCAACGCAATGCCGCTCGATATGACAGACACCTGTCTTTGTATGGGTGCCGATATCACAATGGCACAAGGTTTCTACCACAACGAGCCAGACCGCTACTGTTTCAGCTTCATCGGAGATTCAACTTTTTTTGCAAGCGGAATTACAGGCGTTGTAAATGCCGTTTATAATCAGGCAAAACAGACAATCTGCATTTTAGACAATTCAACAACAGCAATGACCGGTCATCAGCCGCACCCTGGAACAGGCGTTACAATGATGGGCGAAATTGTTGAAAAAATCAGCATAGAAAAGATTTTAGAAGGAATTGGAGTTTCACCAATTATTCAGGTAAATCCGTTTGACCAAAAAGCAGCTGTTGAAGCCGTTCAAAAAGCAAGCGAAGCTCCTGGAGTCAGCGCAATCATTTTTAAGGCGCCATGCATTGCAATTGCACAAAAAGTGGACTGGGAAAAACCACACGCTCTTGCTGTAAATGCCGAAAAATGTATTGGCTGCCGCAAGTGTATAAACGAGCTGGGTTGCCCGGCACTCAGCGTAAGCACAAAAACTAACGCAAAAGGCAAGCAGTTAGTTGAAATTGATAAATCACTTTGTACGGGTTGCGGACTTTGTTCGCAGGTTTGTCCAACAGGAGCAATCAAATGAGTAAAAATATAATTATCTGCGGTGTTGGTGGACAGGGAACTGTGCTTGCCGCAAAGGTACTTTCTCAAGCTGCAATTTCTAACGGTGAGCGCGTGCTTTCTGCTGAAACAATTGGTATGGCGCAGCGCGGCGGCTCAGTTGTAAGCCATATTCGTATTGGTCAAGATGTTTTTTCTCCGCTAGTGCCACAAGGCCAGGCCGATGTTCTTATTGCTTTTGAAGCGGCCGAAGCAGTTCGCAATATTGAATTTCTTAAACAAGGCGGCTCGGTAATCGTAAACAAAAAGGTTGTTCAACCGGTTACTGCAAGCCTTAGCGGCAAAACTTTTGATGAAAACGAAATGATTTGTTATCTGCAAAAAGTTGCCGGAAATGTAATTGCCGTAGATACAGACCAGGCTTGCCGCGACTTAGGAAGCAGCAAAGTTGTAAATATGGTTTTACTTGGCGCGGCAAGCAAGAGCGGCCTAATTTCAAAAGAAGAACTAAAAGCTGCACTAAAACTACTTGTAAAACCAGAGTTTTACGAACTCAATGTAAAGGCGGTTGATTATGTCTGATTTAGAAAAAGCCCGCGAGTTCTTTGGTGGCGACTTTTACGCTACAAAAGCAACCGGAATTGTAATTGAAGAAGTTGGCGACCATTTTGCTCGTTGTTCAATGGAAATTACAAGAAATCATCAGAACGCTTACGGCGGAGTAATGGGCGGCGCAACTTTTACACTCGCAGATTATACCTTTGCCGTAGCTTCAAACTTTAATCAGCCGCAAACAGTTTCTGTCACAAGCCAAATTAATTTTATAGGAATGGCAAAAGGAAAAAAATTACTTTCTGAATCACGACTTATAAAAGACGGCAGAACTACCTGTCTTTACGAAATAGATATTACAGACGAGCTTGGAACTAAAATTGCGTTTGTTACAATCAGCGGAATGAAAATTATAAAATAAATTATTCTCAAATTATCATCAATTTTTATTCCTGAATTTTAGATATCTAAAATCAAATTGTTTCTTGACTTTATAATATAACATTGTTATATTTACAACGTAATACATAAAAAAAAATTGAGGAACTAAAATGCGAAATGCAAACTCACAGATAATTCCGCTAATCAAACAAAAAACGCTTGAACTTCTTATGCAATCAGATCCAGCGCAAATTGGAATGCGGGAAATTGCAAAGAATTGCGGAATAACGGCAACAAATATTTATCATTATTACAAAGATAAAGACACTCTGTTTCAGGCAATAAGCCTTGACTGCATCCGTGCCTTAAACGAAAAAATCAAAAATGCAGCCACAAAAGGCAAAAATACAAAAAATCAGGTAAAAAATGCAATTCAGGTATTTTGCAGCTGGTGTTTTGAAAATCCTCGAATGGCGCTTTTAGTAATGCAGGGAATAAAATCTGCGGAAAATGTTTCGCCTGAAATTATGGAAGAATATTATATTTGTAACCGCACCGGCGAACAGCTTTTGCGCAAAGCAATTGCAGAAGGTGCAGCTCATTCAAAAAATCCAAGACTTGATATTGGACTTTTAGTTTCCGGTGTTTGGGGCTGTATTGAAGCAGTTTTATTAAAAAAATGCGATGTAGAATACTGGGAAAACGGAAAAAAATTCACAGACGCATTTATAACTCTTTGGCTTAATTCAATTTTTGGAGATGAAAAATGAAAGTTTTAATTTTGAATGGTTCGCCAAGAAAAAACGGAAAAGTTTCTCAAATCCTGAACATCATGCAAAATCAGCTGAAAAAAGATGGCTTCGAAACGCAATTTGCAGACGTAAATTCGCTTGATTTTAAGTGCTGTACAGGCTGCATGAAATGCCGAAAAGAAGGCAACTGCATTCTCACAAAAGATGATGCTCACGACATTGGAAATGTACTTAAAAACTGCGACGCCGTAATAGTCGGGTCGCCGGTTTACTGGGGCAATATAAACGGAAAACTAAAATGCCTTTTTGACCGCCAGGTTGCCATTATGATGGGCGAAAATAAAACTGGAATTCCAGTTCCTTTGCTAAAAGGCAAAAAAGCTCTTGTAGTGAATGCATGCACAACACCATTTCCGTTTAATCTTCTGGCAGGACAAAGCACAAAGGCTTACAGTGCCGTAAAAGAAATCTTAAGTTATTCTGGAATCAAAATCAAAGGGCGCATTTTTCTTGCTGGAACAACAAAAATAGAAAGTTTACCAAAAAAAATCATAAAACGAGCAGAAAAACTCGCTAAAAAACTGGAGAAATAATTATGAAAAAACTAATCACACTTTTTACAATTCAACTAATTCTGGCCGCTTCAATGCTTTTTGCAAAAGAAGTTACAATTTCTGTTGGCGCCGGCGAATGCTGGAAACAAAAAAGCGAACCTCAATTTGCACTGTGGATTGAAGATGAAAACGGCAACTTTATCAAAACACTTTACGTAACTCAGCGCGCAGGCAAAAAAAAGTGGCGAATGGCTCCAAAAGACGGCCGCCCGGAATCGCTTCCTGTGTGGTATCATAAATCACAAAATGAAATATCAAAAACAGAGCCCGAACTTGATGCAGTTACAAGCGCAACTCCAAAAGGCGGAATAATATTTTCAGCTGAAACAGGAAGCAAAAATTGTAGAATCTGCGCCGAATTTAACACAAGTTTTGACTACAACGAAACTTTTACAAAGAAAAACAGCGGCGTAAACGGCCAGCCTTCGGTAATTTACCAGGCAGAACTTCCTGCTGATTTTTCAGACGAAATACTTCTTAAACTTACAGGAACCGGCTCTCTCGACGGAAGTAACGGAGAGATTCATCCGGTTCCAGAAACACTTACAACCGCCCATAAAATTGTAAAGGCGGTTGCGGTAAAAGCAGTAAATTAAAGCCTTTCTGCAATATCATAAATCAGGCGTTCAGTTTTTTCCCAGCCAAGACAAGGGTCGGTAATAGATTTTCCATAAACACCTTCGCCAATTTTCTGAGCGCCGTCTTCAATGTAACTTTCAATCATAAAGCCTTTTACAATTTTTGAAACACGCTCGCTGTGGCGGCAAGAATTCAAAACGTCCATTACAATACGAGGCTGCTCAAAAGGATTTTTCTTTGAGTTTGAATGATTCGTATCAATAATCACAGCCGGATTTTTTAATTCACGTTCATCATAAGCATCACAAAGGCGGATAATATCTTCATAATGATAATTCTGCTGATTGTTTCCGTGCTTGCTTGTAGAGCCGCGCAAAATAGCATGACAATGGTCGTTTCCTTCAGAATGCACTTCCCAGCCGCGATAAATAAAAGTGTGCGGATGCTGAGCCGCAAGAATCGCGTTCATCATAACCGTAAAATCGCCACTCGTTGGATTTTTCATACCAACAGGCACTTCAATGCCGCTGGCTGTGAGCCGGTGCTGCTGATCTTCAACAGAACGAGCGCCAACAGCAACATAACCCAAAAGATCATCAAGATACTGATAATTTTCCGGATAAAGCATTTCATCAGCAAATACAAAACCAGTTTCTTCAACCGCGCGCATATGCATATGGCGGCACGCAACAATTCCTTTATACAAATCAGGCTTTGCATTCGGATCTGGCTGGTGCAACATACCTTTGTAGCCTTCGCCGGTTGTGCGCGGCTTGTTAGTATAAATGCGCGGAACCATTAAGATTTTGTCTTTTACCTTTTCCTGCACCGGCACAAGTCGGCTCATATAATCCAAAACCGCGTCTTCATTATCCGCAGAGCAAGGCCCAATAATCAAAAGAAGCTTGTTTAATCTGCCTTCAAAAACCGCCTTTACTTCTGCACGCTTTTCTTCAACAATTTTTCCAGCTTTTCCCGAAAGCGGATACTGTTCCTTTACTTCAGCCGGAATTGCCAGCCGTCTTTCAAATTCCATATTCATAAAAATTACCTCCAGAATAATTCAAAAATTTTTTGGGCGTGCCCCCTCGCTTCGCTCGGGGGTCGCTATGTTCGGGGTTCGCTAACGCTCATTCCTCCGCTTCGCTCCGGAACAGCTCTGCGGGCTGCCCCTACCAGCGCTCACGCTTTGCTCCCTAAAATCTCCCCAAAACTTTTAATTTACTACATCTATATTTCATCTCCGAAATCATCTGCTTATAAGCCGCAGTTCCAAACTCACCTTCCGCTTCAATGTAAAAATAATAAGACCAGGCAAGCCCTTTAAGCGGGCGGCTATGAATTACGCTCATATTGTAACCAAACTCTCCAAGTTTATTTAAAACTTTTACAAGCGCGCCCGCTTCGTTTTTTACAGCAAACATCAAAATAACCGTGCTGCCTTTTTCACCTTTTGAATCGGCTGTTACGCGGGCTTCTTTCTTGCGCGAAACAATCGCAAACCGCGTTGAATTATCCTGGTGCCCATTAATTCCCCGTTCCAAAATTTCAAGCCCGTAAAGCGCCGCAGTTTCTTCACTCGCAATTGCAGCAACAGTTTTGTCGCCAAGTTCTGCAACAAGTTTTGCAGCTCTTGCAGTATTAAGAGCCTGCTCAGTTTTATAACCGTGAGCCGTAATAAAATCAGAACTTTGTTCCAAAGCCTGCGGGTGGCTAATTACCTTACTTACTGTATTAAGGCTGCTTCCTTTTACACCAAGCAAATTTTGCATAACATTTAAAGTGTAAACGCCGTTTACAAAAAGGCTTCCGTGAAACATAAGGTCGGTAACTTGCCCTACTTCGCCAGCGTAACTGTTTTCAATTGGAAGAACAGCATAATCGCATTCACCTTTTTCAGCTGCTTCATAAGCCGAACGAAAATCAGAAAACGAAATCAATTCATCATTCGGAAACACTCGCTTAGCCGCAATATACGCAAAAGCTCCTTCAATTCCACTATACGCAATCTTCAACTAAAACCTCCTGTTAAGGCAACTTAAATCAAACAAAGGCATAATTGCCATTTCTTGAATAACACCTTTTTGCTTTGCAAAAAAATGCTCAAAAAAAAAAGCGGTTCTACCCGCCTGGATAGAACCGCTCTTATATCCGCCTTTCGGCTCGATTTTTCACATTCTATTCTTCACGGGTAAACTGTCTTTTGCTGCAAAAGTAAAAGGCAAAAAATGAGAAGAAAGTAAATGCAAAAAAGATATTTCCAAAAATCATTGTGGCAATACTAATAAATCAAACAAAATTAGTCAAGATGTTATTATTTGTATGAAAAAAACAAGGCGTGTTATTATTTGTAGAAACAAAAAACATTTACGGCATTTTTTGATTACTTTCACAAATCATAGAAAATTAACAATAATCGCGCCGGCCAAAACTGCAAGTCCGATTATTGTAAAAACAAAATCACAAAAACGATGTTTATACTCTTTTGTGCAACTTTGGCGGGTTCTAAAATAAAAACCGCGAAGTTCTGCTGCCGTCGCTGTAAACTCAATTTTTCTAACAGCGCCCATTAAAAGCGGAAAGCAAAGCGGCAAAATCATACCAATTTTCTTAAAAGGATTTTTTACATCAAAATCAACACCACGCGCTTTTTGACTTTCAATAATTCCAGCCATTTCAGAAGAAAAAACGGGAATAAAACGAATTGCCGAAGTTAGCGTAAATGCAAATTTGTACGGAATGTTAAGTTCCTTTACCATTGTGTTTGAAAGATCATTCAAATTAATTACCGAAATCAAAACCGAAAGCGGCAAAGTTGCTCCAGTTAAACGCATTACAAGAAGCAAACCGTTTGTTATTCCAATATCCGTAATACCAAACTTTGAACCAAGCGGAATTACAATTTCGCCGCTTCTAATTACCAAAATCTGAAGCACAAAAAGAAAAAGCGACATTTTAAACAAACCTTTAAAAATTCCCAAAGTTCTTTTTAAAAGTCCTGAATGAGATTTTCCTTCGCCAATCACGCCAAGGAAAACATCAAAAATAATAATTCCAAGCAAATAGAAAAAATTAGAAGAAACAAATGCCGAAGCACAAAGCAACGCCGCAACAAGAATTTTTGTAAGCGGGTGCATTTTATGAAGAATCGAATCTCCCTGTAAATAATCTAAAAATCCTTTCACTTTACGCACCCTCTTTAACTGATTTTAATTTTGCAATCATTTCATCAACTGTAAAAATGCCTTTAAACGTTTCGCCCAAAAGAGAACAGGTTGCGGCAATTTGCGGCTGCAACAAACGCGCTTTTGCAAGCAACTGAGTATCAGAAAGAATTTCGCGGGTTTTGCCTTGTGCCAAAATTTCACCGCGATTCATTACAATCACAGATTTTGCAAAATCAAGAACAATTTCCATATCGTGACAAACCATAATTACAGTTGTGCCGTTTTCGTTCAGTTTGCGGATTCGGTTCATTACTTCCATACACTCGCGATAATCAAGGCCGGTTGTAGGTTCATCAAGAATCAAAATCTCAGGATTAAGCGCAATCAAACAGGCAAGGCAAAGCCGCTGGCGCTGGCCGCGACTCATATTAAAAGGCTCGGTTTTTGCGTCAAAGCCAAACTCTTTGATCGTTGCTTCTACCTTTTGCTTAATTTCTTCTTTTGAAAAGCCGTTGTTTTTTAAGCTGAACGCAATTTCTTCTTCAACAGAATTGCAGCAAATCTGGCGGTCTGGATTTTGAAACAAAAAGCCAATATGTTTTGCAAGTGCGCTAACTTTATTGCAGCGCGTATTTTTGCCAATCACAAAAACATCGCCTTGACTCGGCTGTAAAAGCCCGTTACACAATTTAGAAAAAGTTGATTTTCCAGCTCCGTTTGAGCCAATAATCGCAGTAAAATCACCACGCTCAATTTTCACATTCAGATTTCGGACATTTGCCGTTTCGTTATAAGAAAAGCAAACTTCCTTAAATTCAAGCATTGGAACATTCAAACAAGAATCCTGATTTTTTAAGCTTTCAGCGGCTGCTTTTTTTTCTATTTTACTCATTTTGCGCCTCCGGCCGTTTTTTCATTCATACATTTTTTTACAAAAGCTGCTGCTTCCTGAGTGTTCAAACAGATTCGTTCTTCGTTTTTCATTCCAGCTGGAGTAAGTCCTTCCTGCATCATTTTGCCGGTTAAAGTCAAAACGCGCGGACAATTTATGCCGGCTTCTTCCATTTCTTTTTGATGAGTTAGCGTGCTTCGTATTTCGCCGTAATGAACAACTGTGCCTTTTTCAAGAACAATAAGTTTTTTTACAAACTCGCACAAAAGCATAATTTTTTGTTCGGCAACTATAATTGTAATTCCTTTTTCTTCGTTCAATTTTTTAAGCAATTTAAAAATCTGCAAAGAAGAAGCCGGATCAAGCTCGCCGGTTGGTTCATCTAAAACAAGATACTCCGGCTGAAGTGCTAAAATAGCGGCAAACACAACTTTTTGTTTTTGTCCGCCGCTTAAAGTTGAAATCTCCCGATGTCGCAGTTCGCTAATATCCAATGCACTCAGCGCTTCTGTAATTCGATTTTCAATTTGGTCTGCCGGAATTCCAAAGTTTTCCAGGCCAAACAAAATTTCATCTTCTACAAAATAACTTACAATTTGGCTTTCAATATCCTGAAATACCGAACCAACTTTTAAGGCAAGTTTATCAGGCTTAATATCAAAAGTATCCTGGCCTTCAACTTTTACAGCGCCATAAAAATCACCAGAATAATGATGTGGAATAAGTCCGTTTATGCAACTGCACAAAGTTGTTTTTCCCGCTCCAGATTCTCCGATAATTCCTACAAAATCGCCTTTTTGAATTTCAAGACTGATATTTTCAAGGGCGTATTTTTTGGCTCCTTCATACTTAAAAGTAAGTTCCTTTATTTCAATCATTATAAAATCCTATTTTTCGCAAATAAAAGGCTTTTTGATTGCCTTCATCAAAGGTGCATACAAAAGTGCAACAATTACAGCGTTCAAAGTTGCAGTTCCCAAAACAATTGGAACATAAGCTTTTAAAGCTGAAAAATCAGATTTAATTACAATAAACAAAAGTACAACAAATAATCCGCCAGAAACAATTGTGCTTACAAATGTACTAATTGCCGCAAGCCCAATTTCCATTCCACGATTTTTTGCAGGAATTGCAATCAAAAGTCCCATACAAAGAGCGCCGGCAAATTCAGATGCAAAATTAAGACCCGGAGTTCCTGGAAAAAACTGACAAATTGCACCAGCAAGAATTCCAACAATAACGCTGTACCAGATTTTTGGACGAAGCAGCACAATAATCATACAATACATTGCGATAATAAAGTTTGGCTTCATTCCAAAAAAGTTTACAAAAGTTCCAACAAAAAATTTAAGAACAGCACCGGCCGCAAGTAAAACTGCTGTAAGAAGAAGATCGCTAAGCGAAAGCCCTTTTTTTTCTTGTGATTCAATAACTCGTTTTTCCATAATAAATTAACTCCTGAAAAATCGTTTCTATTTACAGTAACTATGTTACTACGCATAGTAACAATCATTTTTGAAGTTGTCAAGTAGTTTCAAAATAAATGCTTAAAATCATCATAATCAATTGACAGCAAAAGCAAGCTGTGTTACTATTTACAGTAACAAGTCGCAATATTCAGACTACAAACAGAAACTTTTTTTTTAGGAAAATAAAATGAAACTTACAGAAAAACAGTTAGAACAGATTCGCGCACAGGTTCGCCGTGTAAAAGCCTGCGGAAATCCTTTTTATGAAAACAAATTCAAAAATGTAAATCCTGATGATATTAAAACACAGCAAGATTTTGAAAAACTTGTTCCATTCAGCTCAAAGCAGGAACTTCGCGAAGCATATCCGCTCGGACTCGCTGCCGTTCCAGAAGAAGAAATTGTACGCATTCACTCATCAAGTGGAACAACAGGTGCGCCAGTTGTAATTCCTTATACAAAAAAAGATGTTGAAGACTGGGCAACAATGTTTGCACGCTGTTACGAAATGGCCGGAATCACAAAAAAAGACCGCATTCAAATTACTCCAGGTTACGGACTTTGGACAGCCGGAATTGGTTTCCAGGCTGGCTGCGAAAAACTTGGTGCAATGGCAATTCCAATGGGACCGGGAAACACAGAAAAGCAGCTTCAGATGATGCAGGACTTAAAAGCAAGCGTTATTTGTGCAACCTCTTCTTACGCTTTGCTCCTTGCAGAACAGGTAGAAGCTCGCGGCCTTAAAGATAAAATCTGCCTTAAAAAAGGTATAATTGGCTCAGAACGCTGGGGCGAAAAAATGCGCAACCGCATTAAAGATATTCTTGGCATTGAACTTTTTGATATTTACGGACTCACAGAATGTTACGGTCCTGGAATTGGAATCAACTGTCCGGGCGAACAAGGAATTCACGTTTTTGATGATTATATCTACATTGAAATTCTTGACCCGATTACCGGCGAACCAGTTCCAGAAGGACAGCTTGGTGAAATCACTTTAACAACACTTGTAAAAGAAGGCGCACCATTATTCCGCTTTAGAACACACGACCTTGCAGCCTTTATTCCAGGTGAATGCAAATGCGGCTGCAAATATCCAAGAATCACACCAATTATGGGTCGCAGCGACGATATGGTAAAAGTTAAAGGAAACATCATCTTCCCAAGCACAATCGAAGACGTAATCCGCACAGTTCCAGGAACTTCCAGCGAATACCGCGCAGTAATCGAACACGTTGACGGCAAAGACCAGATGACAATTTTCGTAGAAGTTGAAGGCGGCACAGATCGCACAGAAGCCGCTCTTACAATGACCTACAACTTTAAGCAAAAGTACAATATGACACCAATCGTAAAAGTTGTAGGAATTGGCGAACTTCCACGAAGCGAAAAGAAAACAAAACGAATCGAAGACAAACGCTTTGAATAAAAATTCCAGGAGGGAGGAGCCCCTCCCTCGCTCCAAAGCCCGCGCTCATTCACTCACCTGCGGCTCGCTCCTTCGCTGCGGCCTTTTCCGCTACCCACCCAGCGGGGCTTCGCCCCGCAACGCCCCTCATTTAAGAAATTGCAAATAGATTTTTCCCAAAAATTATGATATTTTCATACTATGACAACAAAAGAAAAGGTTTTGCAGCAGCTTGACGCCGCAAGTGGAAAAAGCGTTTCGGGCCAGGAACTGGCTGCAATTTGCGGAATTAGCCGCGCAGCAATTTGGAAAGCAGTAAACGCACTTCGCACAGAAGGCTACGATATAGAAGGCACAACAAACGGCGGCTACATTCTAAACGACAAAGATATTTTTTCAACAGAAATCTTCACAAAAACCTTTTCACAAAATTTTCAGGAATTTTCAGAATGCCACATTGAGTGTTTTAAAGAAATTGATTCAACAAACACTTACGCAAAGCGACTTCTTGCCGAATGCGGAAATTTACGCGCGCCAGACGGTTCACTCACCCAAGCGGGCAAAAAATATCACAAATCAATAATAATTGCAGAAAAACAAACTGCCGGTCGCGGCCGAATTGGACGCACTTTTGTTTCTCCAGAAAAAAGCGGAATTTATTTTACTTTGATTTATGCACCAAAAGGCGGAATCAAAGAGCCTGCAAAACTCACCGCTTGCACCGCTGTTGCCGTTTGCCGCGCAATAAAAAAACTTTATGATTATGAACCAAAAATCAAATGGATAAATGATATTTTTGCCAACGGAAAAAAAATCTGCGGAATTGGAACCGAAGGAATTACCAATTTTGAAAGCGGCCAGATTGAATCGGCTATAATTGGAATTGGCTTAAACATTCATCAAAACAAAAACGCTTTTTCTCAAGAACTTGCAAAAACAGTTGGCTCGCTCGAAGAAGCAATGGCCGCCCAAAACAACGAAAAGTCAAAGGCTCTCAACCGTTGCCTTCTTGCCGCAGAAATTTCTGGCCAGGTTCTAAAAATTTTCAAAGAAGACGAAAAATCTCCTGAAAATCATTTTGCAATAATGGAAGAATACAAAAAATTATCTTTTCTTTTAGGCCAGGAAATCACCGTGTTCCCGCTAATTGGCGACGCTGCTTCAAGCTACAAAGCTAAAGCCACCGACATTGACCAAAACGCAGCCCTAATTGTAACACTTGCCGACGGAACAACCAAAACTCTGAATTCCGGCGAAGTTACGCTAAAATCTGCAAATTTTAATTAACAAGATTTTTTGATTGTTGTGTTGCAGGCAAAAACTTGCTGAGCTTGCCCGCAACTTCAATTAATTAAACTTTGAACTCGTCAATCTTTTCTGAAATGCCGTTTACCGCTTCTGTCATATTTACAGTAAGCACATCAAGATTTTTAGTTGTTTGCTGCGTAACCGAAGTCATATCAACAATTTTATTAAAGTTCTGCGACATATTCAAAGAAGATTCTTTTAGTCCTGTCATAGATTCAAGAACGCTTTGCGCACGAGTTTCAATTTTTTTACTAGAACGCTGAACGCTTGTAGAAATATTATTCATTTTAGAAAGTGTTTCCAGCAAATTCTTTGAACCTTCAGACTGTTCTTCAGTTGCCTTTTTAATAGAATAAACCAAATCAGAAGTATTATTTGTTTTTTCAGAAACCACTTCAAAACTAGCTTTACTCAAATCGGCACTTTCAACAACCTTTTTGATGTTTTCGGCAATTAATTTAAGGTTTTCTCCAATGCTCTTAGACTGTGTTGCAGAAGTATCAGCAAGTTTTCTGATTTCTTCGGCAACAACGGCAAAACCTTTTCCCGCATCGCCAGCATGAGCCGACTCAATCATAGCATTCATAGAAAGCAAGTTAGTTTGCGAAGAAATAGTTGCAATAACCATATTTGTATCTTGCAAAGATTTACTTTGTGCAAGAACTGTATTCAAAAGTTCGTTTACAGTTCGGTTCTTTTCAATACCTTCGAGCGTTGCAGCATTAAGTTCTTCAAATTCGCCGGCCATTTTGTCAATTGAACCGGTAATAAACTGAATGTTTCCTATCATTTCTTCAATGCCAGCGCTGGCTTGCGTAATTGCGTCAACTTGAGAATCAATCATCTGATTTAAAGTTTTAATGTTAGAAGAAATTTGTTCTACAAGTTCGCTTGTATTCATAACATTTTTGTCTTCTTCGGCACGAATTTCTGAAGCGCTTTCAATAGCCTGCGAAATGCTGTTCATTTGAACTGTTGTTTCACCAAGATTATTTTTTACCTGCTCAAAAGAAGTTTTTAGCTTTTGATTTGCTTCGCCAATTTCTTTTACAGTATCGTGAAGCGTATTTACAAAAGTATTTACAGATTTTTTTACCTGAGAAATTTCGTTGTTGTGATAGACTGTAAGACGTTTTGTAAGATCCTTGTCTCCAGTATTCAAATCATCAATATTCTTTTTAATCGAATCAAATTTTCCAATAATTCTTTTGATAACAAGAAGTTCAAGAATCATAAGAATTATTGCAACAATAAATCCGCCAACAAAAGACTGTGTTTTTAAGGAATTTGTGATACTTTCCATTTCGGCAGTTTCTATAGAAGCAACTACAGTCCACACTTTATTGCTTAAAACAAAAGTTTTTTTGTAAACCTGAAGATTTGAAGTATCGCCGGCTAAAATATCAACTCCCGCACGAATTTCATCTTTATCATCATAAACAGAAACTCTACCAGTTTTATAAAAGCAACTGCTCAACACTGTAATTGGCTGTAATTCAAGAAAACCAACTATACCGCCGGTAATAGTTTCGCCAGTTACATCATCAATAAAATCAGAACGAATAAAAAGCGGCATTGTATAACCACCAGCAGCAACCTTTCGCGGAGATTCCAGCCAAACTGCTACATTTTTATTTTTGTGATTTTTATAATATTCAAGATTAAGAATACCCGATTTTGAAGAGCCGCCTTTTGTATTAAAAGTTTCTGGGCCACCGTCTTCTGCATCTGTATTTGTATCCCAGAAAACCATTACATATTCAAATCCGTCTGGTTTTGTAACTGATTGTATTCTACGCTTAATGTTTGAAACATTATCGTTTGGATTTACAATTGCGCTCTGAAACACATTCAAAGAATTTACCTGATTTTGAAACCATTGTTTTACGGTATTTACTTCTGTATCAATAAAGGTATTAACAGAATCATTATATAATTTTTTGATTGGAACTTTTGTTGTATAAAGACTAACCAGTATAAAAACTGAGATTATTGTAAGTATTTCAAGAAAAGCAATAAAACCGTACTTTATTAAAAGAGATTCTTTGTGCTGTTTTTTTTCGTTGTTTGCCGGCTTTTCTTTATTCAACTTAATATGATTCATTAGAACACCTCACTAGCTACAATTCCAGTATTCTAATAGTATAAATTAAAACCTATTTTAGTCAACTTTTTTACCAGGACTTTAAGATACTTATAATAGAAAGAAATGATTAATCTGCGCGCGGTTTATGGCAATTTGAGCAGCCTACAACGTGAACATGTTTTTTCCCAAGCGCTTTATTAAAAAGACGCGCGGTAAGGCTTTGGTCTTGTGCAACTTCTTTGTGGCAAACTGGACAGATTCTTTTTAAGCCCGGCTCACAACGCGGGTAACAATGCGGGCAGCCCATAATTATCATAAGCTGGTCTGGTACGTTCATTGGGCGATAAACTTTTGAAATGATATTTTCGCCAACAAAAAGATTTGAATCGCAAAGCGGGCATTTTACGGGTTGCAGAGTTTTGGAGTTTGTGTGTGAGCCACTTTGGCTTTTGCGATTTGAATATTTAAAACACCAAACGATTAGCGCGATTATTACGCAAACGGCCGCGCCCATTAATAAGTAATCCATATTATTAGTATAACACGATGCGGTAGGCAATGGAATGGTGCTGCGCAGCAGCAGTGCGAAGCACCGAGCGTTAGCGAGCCATGTAACTGCCGACGGCGGAACGAAGTGGAGCCGGACCGCCCAAAATAAAAAATTAAAAAAAATTAAAATTTTTCTAAACTTTTTTTTGCCATACCCGAAAATGAAGTAAAGGGTGGTGGAAACCCGTGAGGTAAAGCACGAGGTGCTTTTTAGCCACGTTGTGGTTAAGAAAATACTTCTAAAAGTATTACCTCCACCTATGTGTTTTATCTTTTAACCTAACTATAAGGAGATTATTATGGTTATTAATCACAATATGAGTGCTATGTTCGCTCAGCGTTCCCAGGGAATTCAGGATCTTAACCAGCAGAAG